>NZ_JBKGFP010000123.1:0-39373 GCF_046557535.1 Pseudomonas sp. S1(2024) | reverse complement strand
TCTCCTGTGGGAGCTGGCTTGCCGGCGAAAGGGCTGCACAGCAGCCCCCTTGGCCCGCAAAGTGATACACAAATCTTATTCGATACACATAAAACTGTTTGACGTTATGTTTTGTATCGCTTACAAATGACTCATGCCTTAGCAGGAGTCGGAACACATGTACGCACAGCTAGTGGAAACCGGAGTCAAGCGCGTCAAGTCGCTGGAAGAGATGTCGCCCGAGGAGCGCAACTTCCAGGAAAAGATCGACGCCGAAATCAAGATCGAAGCCAAGAACTGGATGCCCGAGGCCTACCGCCAGACCCTGATCCGGCAGATCTCCCAGCACGCCCACTCGGAAATCGTCGGCATGCTGCCCGAAGGCAACTGGGTCACCCGTGCCCCCAGCCTCAAGCGCAAGCTGCAGCTGATGGCCAAGATCCAAGACGAAGCTGGCCACGGCCTGTACCTGTACAGCGCCATGGAAACCCTGGGCGCCGACCGTGACGAAGAAATCGCCAAGCTGCACAGCGGCAAGGCCAAGTACTCGAGCATCTTCAACTACCCCACCCTCAGCTGGGCCGACATGGGCGCAGTGGGCTGGCTGGTGGACGGCGCCGCCATCGTCAACCAGGTGGTGCTGCAGCGCACCTCCTACGGCCCGTATTCACGCGCGATGATCCGCATCTGCAAGGAAGAGAGCTTCCACCAGCGCCAGGGCTACGAAATCCTTCTGACCATGATGCGCCACGGTACCCAGGCCCAGCGCGACATGGTCCAGGACGCGATCAACCGCCTGTGGTGGCCGGCACTGATGATGTTCGGCCCCAGCGACGAGCACTCCCCCAACAGCGCCCAGTCCATGGCCTGGAAGATCAAGCGCCAGACCAACGATGAACTGCGCCAGCGGTTCATCGACCAGACCGTGCCGCAACTCGAGCTACTCGGCTGCACCGCCCCCGACCCCGAGCTGAAGTGGAATGCCGAGCGCGGCCATTACGACTTCGGCGAAATCCAGTGGGACGAGTTCTACGAAGTGATCAAGGGCAATGGCCCATGCAACCAGGAACGTGTCGCCACCCGGCGCAAGGCCATCGAGGACGGCGCCTGGGTGCGCGAGGCCGCCGTGGCCTACGCGCGCAAGCAACAGAACAAGAACGCCGCCTGAGCGGCGATTGATGCGGAGATCGAAAATGTCTGTCTGGACCCTCTACGAAGTGTTCGTGCGCAGCAAGCACGGCCTTAACCACAAGCATGTCGGCAGCGTGCACGCCGCCGATGCCGCCATGGCCATCGAAAACGCCCGCGAGCTGTACACCCGCCGCAGCGAAGGCGTCAGCCTGTGGGTGGTGCCCTCGGCACTGATCACCGCCTCTTCCCCGGACGAGAAAGACCCGCTGTTCGCCCCGGCGGACGACAAGGTCTACCGCCATGCCAGCTTCTACGAACTGCCCGACGAAGTCGGACACATGTGAGGTTGGCCATGCATAAAGAAACCCTTGTCCCCTACCTGCTGCTGCTCGGCGACAGTGCCCTGGTGCAGGGCCAGCGCCTCTGCGAATGGTGTGGCCGCGCCCCGGCCATCGAAGAAGAGCTGGCCCTGATGAACGTCGGTCTCGACCTGGTAGGCCAGGCGCGCAACTGGCTGGAATACGCCGCCGAGCTGCTCGATGATGGCCGTGACGCCGACGCCCTGGCCTTCCGCCGTGACGAGCGGGCCTATCGCAACCTGTTGCTGGTCGAGCAGCCCAACGGCGATTTCGCCGTGACCATGACCAAGCAGTTCTTCTATGACGCCTGGCATTTCGCCGTGCTTCAGGGTCTGGTCGGCTCGAACGACGAGCGTATCGCCGGTATCGCCGCCAAGGCCCTGAAGGAAGTCACCTACCACCTGCGCCGCTCCAGCGAGTGGGTGCAACGCCTGGGTGGTGGCACCGAAGAAAGCCGCCAACGCATGCTCGCGGCCATCCCGGCACTGTGGCGCTTCACCGTCGAACTGGCCGCCGGTAGCGACAATGAAGTGCACCTGGCGCAAGCGGGCGTCGCCGCCGACCCCGCTGCCGTCGGCGCAGCCTGGCTCAAGCAGGTTGGCGTGACCTTCGCTTCGGTCGAGCTGCCGCTGCCCAAGGCCGCCAGCCACTTCTACCTGGACGGCCGCAAAGGCCTGCACACCGAGCACCTGGGCCTGCTGCTGGCCGAGATGCAGTTCCTGCCAAGGGCGTACCCCGATGCAACCTGGTGAGCTGATTGCCGGCGACCGTGGCGCCCGCGCGCCACGCGGCGATGACCTGGCCCGGGCCTGGGCGGTACTGGCCCAGGTCATGGACCCGGAAGTGCCCGTGGTCAGCGTCGTCGACCTGGGGATCGTGCGCGACCTCGGCTGGCGCGCCGGGCACCTGCACCTGGTCGTCACGCCGACCTACTCCGGCTGCCCTGCCACCGAGGTGATCGAAGGGGATATCCGCCAGGCGCTGGAGCAGGCCGGCTTCCCCGCGCCGCTGCTCGAGCGCCGGCTGACCCCGGCCTGGAGCACCGACTGGATCAGCGAACTGGGCCGCGAGCGCCTGCGCGCCTACGGCATCGCCCCGCCACAGGGCAGCGCCAGCAAACGCAGCCTGCTCGGCGAGGCGCCGCAGGTGTGCTGCCCGCAGTGCGGCAGCGCCCATACCGAATTGCTCAGCCAGTTCGGCTCCACGGCTTGCAAGGCACTTTACCGCTGCCGCGAGTGCTTGGAGCCGTTCGACTATTTCAAATGCATTTGAGCCGTGGAGAACGCCATGAGCCAGTTTCACAGCCTGACCATCAAGCAAGTGCGCAACGAGACCCGCGATGCGGTGTCGATTGCCTTCGACGTGCCCGAGCACCTGCAGGCGCAGTTCCGTTTCACCCAGGGCCAGTACCTGGTCATGCGCACCCAACTGGATAACGAAGAAGTCCGCCGTTCCTATTCCATCTGCAGCGCCGTGCAGGATGGCGAACTGCGTGTGGCGGTGAAGCGCGTGCCAGGCGGGCGCTTCTCGGCATTTGCCAACGACGTGCTCAAGGCAGGCCAGCAACTGGAAGTGATGCCGCCGTCGGGAAGCTTCTTCGTGCCACTGGAGCCGGCCCGCCAGGGCAACTACCTGGGCGTGGCTGCCGGCAGCGGCATCACGCCGATCCTGTCGATCATCGCCACTACCCTGGCCAGCGAGCCGCACAGCCGCTTCACCCTGCTGTACGGCAACCGCTCCAGCTCTGGCGCACTGTTCCGCGACAAGCTGGAAGACCTGAAGAACCGTTACCTCGACCGCCTGAACCTGATTTTCGTGTTCAGCCGCGAGCAGCAGGATGTCGACCTGTACAACGGCCGCATCGATGCCGACAAGTGCGGCCAGTTGTTCTCGCGCTGGATGGACGTTGCCAACCTGGACGCTGCATTCATCTGCGGCCCACAGGCGATGACCGAGACGGTGCGCGACAGCCTGCAGGCCAATGGCCTGGCCAAGGAACGCATCCATTTCGAGCTGTTCGCCGCCGCCGGCAGCGAAGCCCGTCGTGAAGCCCGCGAGGCGGCGCGCCAGGTGGACTCGGCGCTCAGCCACATCACCGTGATCAGCGACGGCCGCGCCCTCACCTTCGACCTGCCACGTAACACCCAGAACGTGCTGGACGCCGGCAACGCCATCGGCGCCGAGCTGCCCTACTCGTGCAAGGCCGGCGTGTGCTCGACCTGCAAGTGCCGGGTAATCGAGGGCGAAGTGGAGATGGACAGCAACCATGCCCTGGAGGATTACGAAGTGGCGGCCGGGTATGTGCTGTCGTGCCAGACCTACCCGGTGAGCGACAAGGTGGTGCTCGATTTCGACCAGCTCTGAGACCGCGTCGCCTGCTTCGCGGGCGCGCCCGCTCCCACAGGGATAGCACAAGTCTCAAGCACACCGCCGCACCTGTGGGAGCGGGCATGCCCGCGAGGAGGCCCTAAGCAACAGCGCAACACCCGCGTGACCTCAACAAAACAATTACAACACCCAGAGATCGCAACCCATGACACCCGAACGCATCGAAAGCATCGCCAACCACCCCGACTTCCAGCACCTGGTGCAGCGCAGACGCCGCCTCAACGGCAGCCTGACCCTGGCCATGCTGGTGATCTACTACGGCTTCGTCCTGCTGGTGGCGTTTTCCCCCAGCACCCTCGGCCAGTCCCTCAGCGGTGGCGTGACCACCGTTGGCATGCTGGTGGGCGTGCTGATGGTACTGCTGTCCTTCGCCTTGACAGGCATCTACGTGCACCGCGCCAACAACGTGCTCGACCCGCTCAACGACAAGGTCAAGCAGGAGTGCGCACAATGAACTGGACTGCCATCTCGATGTTCATGGTGTTCGTCTGCTTCACCCTGCTGGTCACCCGCTGGGCTGCCATGCGCACGCGCTCGGCCAGCGATTTCTACACTGCCGGCGGGGGCCTGACCGGCATGCAGAACGGCTTGGCGATCGCCGGCGACATGATCAGCGCCGCCTCGTTCCTGGGCATTTCGGCAATGATGTTCATGAACGGCTATGACGGCCTGCTGTATGCCCTGGGTGTACTGGCCGGCTGGCCGATCATCCTGTTCCTGATCGCCGAGCGCCTGCGCAACCTGGGCAAGTACACCTTCGCCGACGTGGTCAGCTACCGCCTGGCACAAACCCCGGTGCGCCTGACCTCGGCCTTCGGCACCCTGGTGGTGGCGCTGATGTACCTGGTGGCACAGATGGTCGGTGCCGGCAAGCTGATCGAACTGCTGTTCGGCATCAGCTACCTGTACGCGGTGATGCTGGTCGGTGTGCTGATGGTCGCCTACGTCACCTTCGGCGGCATGCTCGCCACCACCTGGGTGCAGATCATCAAGGCAGTGATGCTGCTTTCGGGCACCAGCTTCATGGCCTTCATGGTGCTCAAGCATTTCGGCTTCAGCACCGAGGCGATGTTCGCCAGCGCCGTGGCCGTGCATGCCAAGGGCCAGGCGATCATGGCCCCGGGCGGCTTGCTGTCCAACCCGGTGGACGCCATTTCCCTCGGCCTGGGCATGATGTTCGGTACCGCCGGCCTGCCGCATATCCTGATGCGCTTCTTCACCGTCAGCGATGCCAAGGAAGCGCGCAAGAGCGTGTTCTATGCCACCGGGTTCATCGGCTACTTCTACCTGCTGCTGATCGTCATCGGCTTCGGCGCCATCGTCATGGTCGGCACCGAGCCGTCCTACCGTGACGCCACCGGCGCGATCATCGGCGGCGGCAACATGGTCGCCGTCCACCTGGCCCAGGCCGTGGGTGGCAACCTGTTCCTCGGTTTCATCTCCGCCGTGGCCTTCGCCACCATCCTGGCAGTGGTCGCGGGCCTGGCGCTGTCCGGTGCATCGGCGGTTTCGCACGACCTGTATGCCTGCGTTGTGCGCCAGGGCAAAGCTAGCGAGCAGGAGGAAATGCGCGTGTCGCGTATCGCCACGCTGCTGATCGGCCTGCTGGCGGTAATCCTCGGCCTGATGTTCGAGTCGCAGAACATCGCCTTCCTCTCTGGCCTGGTGCTGGCCGTGGCCGCCTCGGTCAACTTCCCGGTGCTGCTGCTTTCGATGTTCTGGAAAGGCCTGACCACCCGCGGCGCAGTGTGCGGCAGCATGGCCGGCCTGGTTTCGGCGGTGCTGCTGGTGGTGCTGGGCCCGGCGGTGTGGGTCAACGTGCTGCATCACGAGAAGGCGCTGTTCCCCTACAGCAACCCGGCACTGTTCTCCATGAGCCTGGCCTTCCTCGGCGCCTGGGTGTTCTCGGTCACTGACAGCTCCGAACGCGCCAGCCAGGAACGTGGCCGCTACCTGGCCCAGTTCATCCGTTCCATGACCGGAATCGGCGCCGCCGGCGCCAGCAAGCACTGACTCTCAGGGAAGAACAACCATGTCGGGTAAAACAACAACAATGAACCGCACGCACTTCATTTCGGCCGCCTGGCTGGCGACCCTCGCCCTGCCGATGCCGGCGATGGCAGACTTCATCGGCGACAGCCACGCCCGGTTGGAGCTGCGCAACCATTACCTCAACCGCGATTTCCGCCAAAGCAATGCACCACAGGCCAAGGCCGAGGAATGGGGCCAGGGCTTTACCGCCAAGCTGGAGTCGGGCTTCACCGAAGGCCCGGTCGGCTTTGGTGTCGACGCCATGGGCCAACTGGGCATCAAGCTCGACTCCAGCCGCGACCGGCGCAATACCGGCCTGCTGCCTTTCGGCCCGAACAGCCATGAACCGGTCGACGACTACAGCGAACTGGGCCTGACCGGCAAGGTGCGGGTGGCCAAGAGCACCCTGCGCCAGGGGACCTTGCAACCGATCCTGCCGGTGGTGGTGTACAACGACACCCGCCTGCTGGCCTCCACCTTCCAGGGTGGCCTGCTCACCAGCCAGGACTTGGCCGGCCTGACCTTCAACGCCGGCCGCCTGACCAAGGCCAACCTGCGTGATTCCTCGGGCCGCGACGACATCGGCTACGGCGCCGCCAGCAGCGACCACCTGGACTTCGGCGGCGGCAGCTACGCCATCACCCCGCAAACCAGCGTCAGCTACTACTACGCCAAGCTCGAGGACATCTACCGCCAGCAGTTCGTCGGCCTGATCGATACCCGCCCGCTGGGCGAAGGCCTGAGCCTGCGCACCGACCTGCGCTACTTCGACAGCCGCAACGACGGCGCCGAGCGTGCCGGCAACATCGACAACCGCAACTTCAACGCCATGTTCACCCTCGGCGTACGGGCCCACAAGTTCACCGCCGCCTGGCAGCAGATGTCCGGCGACAGTGCCTTCCCGTTCGTGAACGGCGGCGACCCGTTCACCGTCAACCTGGTCACCTACAACACCTTCACCCGCGCCGGGCTGGACTCGTGGCAGGTGCGCTACGACTACGACTTCGTCGCCATGGGCATCCCCGGCCTGAGCTTCATGACCCGCTACACCGATGGCCGCCACGCCGAGACCGCCACCGTCAGCAACGGCCGTGAGCGTGAGCGCGACACCGACATCACCTATGTCATCCAGAGCGGCCCGTTCAAGGACGTCAGCCTGCGCTGGCGCAACGTCACCTTCCGTTCCGGCAATGGCCTGACCAACGCCGTGGACGAAAACCGCCTGATCATCGGCTACACCGTGGCGCTGTGGTAACAGCGCCCCCTCTACATTGGAGAACAGCATGTCTGCCGCCCCTACCCTGCAAAGCTTCATCGCCGGCCGCTGGCTTGGCCAGCACGGCGCCCAGGCCCTGCGTAGCGCCCTGGATGGCCACGTTTTGGCCTACAGCCACGAAGAGCGCCCGGATTTCGCCGAGGCCGTGGACTTTGCCCGCGCCCGTGGCCTGGCCACGCTGATGGCCATGGACTTCCAGCAACGCGCTGCCCGCCTGAAGGCACTGGCGCTGTACCTGGCCGAGCGCAAGGAGCAGCTTTACGCCCTGTCCCACCACAGCGGTGCTACCCGTGCCGACAGCTGGATCGACATCGAAGGCGGCAACGCCACGCTGTTCTCCTATGCGGGCATCGGCAGCCGTGAGCTGCCGTCGGGCAACCTGGTGCACGAAGGCCCGGCCATCCCGCTGGGCAAACAGGGCCATTTCGCCGGCAGCCACATCCTGGTGCCGCGCGCCGGCGTGGCAGTGCACATCAACGCCTTCAACTTCCCCATCTGGGGCATGCTGGAGAAGTTCGCCCCGACCTTCCTGGCCGGCATGCCGTGCATCGTCAAGCCGGCGACCTCGACCAGCTACCTGACCGAGGCCGTGGTGCGCCTGATGAATGCATCCGGGCTGTTGCCCGAAGGCAGCCTGCAACTGGTGATCGGCAGCACCGGCGACCTGCTCGACCGCCTGCAAGGCCAGGACGTGGTGACCTTCACCGGTTCCGCCGACACCGCCGCCAAGTTGCGCGTCACGCCGAACCTGGTGCGCAACTCGGTGCCGTTCACCGCCGAAGCCGATTCGCTGAACTGCGCCATCCTCGGCCCGGACGTGACCCCGGACAGCGAAGAGTTCGACCTGTATATCAAAGAGGTGGTCCGCGAAATGACCACCAAGGCCGGCCAGAAATGCACCGCCATCCGCCGCGCCATCGTACCGGCCAGGCACATCGACGCGGTTGCCACGCGCCTGCGCGAGCGGCTGGCCAAGGTGGTTGTCGGTGACCCGTCGCTGGAAGGTGTGCGCATGGGCGCCCTGGCCTCCCACGACCAGCAGCACGATGTGGCCGAGCGCGTGCGCAGCCTGCTGCAGAGCTGCGAGCAGCTGTTCGGCGCCAGCGATGGCTTTGCGCCGCGTGGCGAGGGCGTAGCCGAGGGCGCGTTCTTTGCTCCGACCTTGCTGCAGGCCCGTGACCCGCATGCCGAAGGCGGTGCCCACGATATCGAAGCGTTCGGCCCGGTCAGCACGCTGATGGCCTATGACGACCTCGATGAAGCCCTGGCGCTGGCTGCGCGGGGCAAAGGCAGCCTGGTGGCGACCCTGGTCACCGCCGACCGCAGCGTGGCAGCCAAGGCCATTCCAGTGGCTGCCGCTTGGCACGGCCGCTTGCTGGTACTCGACAGCGAGGCGGCCAAGGAATCCACCGGGCATGGCTCGCCATTGCCGCAACTCAAGCACGGCGGCCCGGGCCGCGCTGGTGGTGGTGAAGAGCTGGGTGGCCTGCGTGCCGTCAAGCATTACCTGCAGCGTGCCGCAGTACAGGGTTCGCCGAGCATGCTTACGGCGGTAACCGGTGAATACGTGCGCGGTGGCGAAGTGATCGAAACCGAAGTACACCCGTTCCGCCGCTATTTCGAGCAACTGCGCATCGGCGAGTCGCTGCTCACCCACCGGCGCACCGTGACCGAAGCCGACCTGGTCAACTTCGGCTGCCTGTCGGGCGACCATTTCTACATGCACTTCGACGAGATCGCCGCCAAGCAATCGCAGTTCGGCAAGCGCATCGCCCACGGCTACTTCGTGTTGTCGGCAGCGGCCGGGCTGTTCGTCTCGCCAGGTGAAGGCCCGGTACTGGCCAACTACGGCCTGGATACCCTGCGCTTCATCAACCCGGTGGGCATCGGCGACACCATCCAGGCACGCCTGACCTGCAAACGCAAGATCGACCAGGGCAAGACCAGCCCGCTGGGCCAGCCCCAGGGCGTGGTGGCGTGGGATGTGGAGGTGACCAACCAGCTGGGTGAGCTGGTCGCCAGCTACGACATTCTCACCCTCGTGCTGAAGAAGCCCTGACAGTACCGTTGGTCAGGGGTGGTGGACATCCAACCGACCGCCCCTGGCTGTTGCCGCTCTCATTCAATGAGGGGTGGTCAATGGCTTCGCCTCTCACTCCTGTATTGGGCCCGCCTGATCGCGGGCCTTTTTTTCATCGAGAGCGAGGGTTGCGAGATGAAAGAGTTTACTGCGATGGGTGGCGGCAGCGCACAGGATGACTGGCCAGAGCTCGAGCCGGACCGGCGCAATGACCGGGCAGATGACCCGGATGCCGACCCCAATGTGACTGATGACGAAGAAAACCGCCCGGGCTTACCGGCCAGCGACCCCGAGTCCGGTGCCTAGACGGCCTGCGCGTACCTGTAGGAGCGGCTTTAGCCGCGAAGAATCCAACGCGATGCATGGCACCGGCTGCGCCGGTGTTCGCGGGCGCGCCCGCTCCCACAGGTATGGCGCACTCCTTGAACTGGTGATGTCCCTGTGGGAGCGGGCATGCCCGCGAAGCAGGCGACACAGTGCTTTGGGCCAGGGATCACATTGTCGCCGCTGGCCCCCCCACCGACTGGTTCGGCTTGCTGCCGGATACCCGCCAGCTCACCGCGGTAATCCCGTAGCGCTCGGCCATCGGCCTGCTGACTTTCCTGATTTTTTCGCGCCCGAACTTCGGAATGATGCCGATGCCCGCATCACAACTTGCCCAATGCCAGGCCTCGGCGTTGTCCAGCGTCTCCAGACGAATGATGAAACTGCGCGGCTTGCCATGCAGTTGGTAATCAATGATGTATAGCTGTGGGCCAGGCATCGCAGGGGCCTCCTCTTCTCCATGGATGACACCCTGATTGATCGGGGTACGGCCAGAAGATTCAAAAAAATGTCGAGCAACAGGTACCAAAGGCCATTGCAGCCTCGGTACACAGGAGGTGGCCGGTACCCGGCACTGCGGGTACCGGGTGCCCAGAAGCATTCAACTCACTGTTGGCGGCCCCCGCCGTGGCTGTTCTGGCCGCCCTTGCGACCGGCCTCCGATGCCCGTTGGCGGTCGTTGGCGAAGTTGCCGCCAGACGCCTGCCCACCCTTGTGCCCCGCACGGGAGGCCCGTTCCCGGTCATTGGCAAAATTGCCAGGGTTGGTTTCCTTGGTGCCGCCGCGCTGGCTGGTTCGTTCTTGATCCTGCGCCATGTGGTATCTCCTTGCGATGGATTGGCTGCTCGCATGGATGTTTGCCATGCCTTGGTTCCGAGCCGCCAATCACACAGTCTGCTCAATGGTTTTGCCGGCAACTGACCAGTGGCACCAAACATGGGCCGGCAAAAGGTTTGCGTGACGGAAGCAGGCGGGTCGCACTTTCCTTCGCAAGCAGAGGTCTCAATAACATGGCGACGGCCTATAATCCCGCCACACACACGCCCGATGATGCTGCTAAGGGCGGAACGTTCCGGTCTGCACAAGGCTCCGTCCATGAAGTCGTCCCCCAAGCAACCTGCCTCGCCCCAGAACCCGGCACTCAGCCCCAGCCACCTGGATTTCCCGGTGGTGGGCATCGGTGCATCGGCAGGCGGCCTGGAAGCGATCTGTACGCTGTTCCGGCAAATGCCCAGCGATTGCGGCATGGCCTTCGTCGTGGTCCTGCACCTGTCCCCCGACCACCAGAGCGTCGCCGACCGCATCATCCAGGACACCACGCAAATGCCGGTGCGCCAGGTGACTGAGCCGGTGCCCATCGAGCGCAACCATATCTACGTGATTTCACCGGCCAATCGCCTGTCCACCAACGACGGCTACCTGCGGGTGACCCCGGCCAACCGGCGCCGTGGCGACCACGTGGCCATCGACCTGTTCTTCCGTGACCTGGCTGATGTGCACAAGGACCACGCCTTCTGCGTGGTGTTGTCCGGTACCGGTGCCGATGGCGCCGTGGGCCTGTCGCGGATCAAGGAGCAAGGCGGTGTGACCCTGGCGCAGACACCGGACGACGCCCAGTACGACAGCATGCCCCGTGCCGCAATCGAGACCGGCATGGTCGACCTGGTGCTGCCGGCGGCAGAAATCCCGCAGAAGCTGCTGGAGCTGTGGCGCAATGCCCGCCAGGTCAGGCTCCCGGAAATCGAAGACGATACCCTGCCTCCGGCCTTGGGCACCCGAGTCGGCGATGCCCAGGCCAGCGAGCCGATGCTCGAAGAGATCCTGCTGCAGTTGCGCAGCAATACTGGCCACGACTTTCAGCACTACAAGCGCGCCACGGTACTGCGACGCATCGAGCGCCGCCTGCATGTGACCGGCCAGGCAGACCTGGCGGCCTACCTGCATTACCTGGAACAGTACCCCGCGGAATCCAGGGCCTTGCTGGCCGACATGCTGATCGGCGTGACCAATTTCTTCCGCGACCGCGAAGCGTTCGAAGCCCTGGAGCGCCATGTGTTGCCACAGCTGGTCTGCGAACGCGACCCGGCCGAGGGCGCGGACGAGATACGCGTGTGGTCGGCCGGCTGCTCCACCGGCGAAGAGGCGTACAGCCTCGCCATGCTGGTTTGCGAGCAGCTGGCACTGGAGCAGCGCTCGCACAAGGTACAGGTGTTCGCCACCGACCTGGACGAACGCGCCATCGGCATCGCCCGCAGTGGCTCATACCCCGAGGCGATCGTCACCGACGTGCCGCCCAGCCGGCTGCGCCAGTTCTTCCTCAAGGAAGACCAGCATTACCGGGTGCGCAAAGAGGTTCGCGAAAAGGTGCTGTTCGCACGGCACAACCTGCTGTCGGACCCACCGTTCTCGCAGATCGACCTGATTGTCTGCCGCAACCTGCTGATCTACCTGGACCGCGAGGTGCAGCGTGACATCCAGCAGATGTTCCACTTCGCTCTGCGCCCGGGTGGCTACCTGTTCCTCGGGTCGTCCGAGTCGGCCGACATGGCCAGTGAACTGTTCGCCCCGGTGGACAAACGCAACCGCATTTTCCGCGCACTCGATGCCAGCAATACCGGCCGCCGTTCCGGCCGTCAGCTGGCCGGCACATCTGCCGCCAGCATGCCACTGGAAACGCTGGCCAAGGCCAAGCCGGGGCGCAAGCCATCCTTCGCCGACCTGCACTACCGCGCCCTGGCGCGCCGCATGCCGCCCAGCCTGATCGTCGATATCGACGGCAATATCCTGCACATGAGCGAAGGCGCAGGGCGTTTCCTGCAACTGGCCGGTGGCGAACCGAGCCGCAGCCTGCTCAACCTGGTGCTGCCGCCCCTGCGCCTGGCCCTGCGCAGCACCTTGTTCCAGGCGCGTCAGGGGACCGAGGCGGTGACCTCGCGCCCTGTCGACCTGGCGGAAACCATGGGCAAACTGCAGGTGGAGATCACCGTGCAGCCGTACAAGGACGACCTCAGCGCCAGCGATTGCCTGCTGGTGGTGTTCGAGGAACGCGCGCCCGACCCATCCCTGCCGTTGCCCGGCGTCATCCGCCAGACCGACAGCATGGTGCTGCACAACCTCGAACGCGAACTGCAGCGCACTCGCCTGCAACTGCAGGAAACCATCGAGCAGTCAGAGGTCTCCAGCGAGGAGCTGACGGCTTCCAACGAAGAGATGCAGGCCATCAACGAGGAGTTGCGGTCGGCCAGCGAAGAACTGGAAACCAGCAAGGAAGAGCTGCAGTCGATCAACGAGGAACTGCTCACGGTCAACTACGAGCTGAAGAACAAGGTCGAGGAAACCGACAAGGTCAACGACTACCTCAGCAACCTGATCGCCTGCACCGAGATCGCCACGGTGTTCGTCGACCGCAACCTGCATATTCGCTGGTTCACGCCCCGCGCCACCGACCTCTTCAATATCCTGCCAGTCGATACCGGCCGTTCCCTGCTCGACATCACCCACTGCCTGGATTACCCGGCGCTGGCCGACGATGCCCGCGCCGTGGCCCAGGGCGAGGCCATCATCGAGCGTGAAATCGGCGGCCAAAGCGATCACTGGTACCTGGCGCGCCTGCTGCCCTACCGCTCCAGCGAGCAGAAAATCGACGGCACGGTGCTGACCTTCATCGACATCAGCAGCAGCCATGCCGCCGAAGAGCGCGTGCGCCTGGGCGAAGAGCGCCTGAGCAAGCAGTTGGCCGAGACGCAGAGCAACAACCACATGAAGGACGAGTTCTTCGCCGTCATGTCCCATGAGCTCAAGCACCCGCTCAACCTGATCCAGCTCAATGCCGAAATCCTGCGCCGCCTGCCGTCGCTGCGCAACATCAGTGCAGCGAGCAAGGCCGTTGGTACCATTTGCGATGCGGTAACCAGCCAGGCGCGGATCATCGACGACCTGCTGGATGTGGCGCGCATTCGGACCGGCAAGCTTAAGCTCAAGACCCAACCTGTGGATCTGCTCGCCCTCCTGCAGGGCATCCATGATGTGGTGGTGAGCGAGCAACACCCCTGCCCGGTACGCCTGGAGCTGCCCGCCGACACCCTGCCGGTGATGATCGAAGGTGACGTTACCCGCCTGGAGCAGATCATCTGGAACCTGCTCAACAACGCGCTGAAGTTCAGCCCGGCGGGCAATGAGATACGCCTGGTGCTGAGCCACGACGAAAACCACGCGCGGTTGCAGGTGATCGACCATGGCGTAGGCCTGAGCCACGACAGCCTCGAGCACATCTTCGACCTGTTCAGCCAGGCTACGCCGCAACAGGCCAGCCACAGCCGCGAGGGCCTGGGCATCGGCCTGTCGCTGGTACGGCAACTGGTCGAGGCCCATGGCGGTAGCGTACGCGCCAAGTCACCGGGGCTTGGCCTGGGCTGCACCTTTGAGGTCACCCTGCCACTTTGCGATACGCAACTCCCGCAGCGTGAGCAAGGCTCGGAGCTACTGAGCGAGGGCCGCCTTAATGGAATTCGCGTGTTGCTGGTGGACGATTCCGTAGAAGTGCTGGCGGTAATGCAGGAGCTGCTGGAAATGGAGAGCGCCACTGTCAATGCCTTCAGCAAGCCACGTGAGGCCCTGGACGCCGCTGCGGGTGAGGAGTACGACATCATCCTGTCCGATATCGGCATGCCGGTGATGGACGGCCATGCGCTGATCAAGGCCCTGCGTGGCTACGTGCACCTTCGCCATACCCCGGCCATCGCCCTGACCGGCTATGGCGCCAGCGCCGACCAGTACAAGTCACGCCAGTCCGGCTTTGACCGGCACCTGAACAAACCGGTGGGCTATGACGAGCTGGTCGAGGCGATCGAGGCCCTCAGCGGCTCGGTGCCCTACTGACCGTTGCAGGCAGCGGAGCGTGATTTGCTTGAGGAAACCGGGTTGCAGGCAGAGTCGCTGACCTTGTTGATGCGTCATGAAGCGGCAGAGCGCATGCATTATGTGTTCGAAGCGGAGTTCGCCGACGCCCCACATCCCAAGGCCCTGCGTGAAATTGCTGATTGCCGGTTCGCCCACCCGGACCAGGTGCCCATGCTCAAGGACGAGATCAAGCTGCTGATCCGCTCGTTGCTGGCGTGTGACCGGGCAATGGCAGCGTCAGTGAGGTAGACCTTTTTCTCCTGTGCCGGCCCTTTCGCGGGCTTGCCCGCTCCCACAAGTACTTCACCGCTTCTGAAGCATGTGCTGAACCTGTGGGAGCGGGCATGCCCGCGACGAGGCCGGCACAGGTATCAGCTAGGCATGCACACTCCACTGACACGCCTCCGCCTCGATCGGCATCTCGTCTATGGCATGGATCATCCCGTTCGCCAATGCGTCCCGGGGCCCGAGTATCCGCGGGTAGGCCATCAGATACCGAGGTACATCCAGCACCTCGTCCGCCCCTTCGGTCCGCTCGGCGACGATTTGCGCGTATAACCGCAGGTCATAATCCAGGCTCATCGCGTATTCAGCCATGCGTGAGTGGTCGACCGAGCCATGCAAGGTCCAGTGGAAAGGATGAAACAGGAACTTGCTGTAACTGCATGCCGTGCGCCGTTCCCCGGCCAGGAAGATGATGTTGCCCATGGATTCCACCGTGCCCAGGTTGTGGGTATGCACCTCGACCGGTAACGCCCGCAGAAAGTTGTACAAGGTAAACCCGTAACTGCACTCGCCGCCCATGGTGGCAATGTTCAGTTGCAGGATGTCGGCGCCCTGCTGCAACGCCCGCGAACAGGTGTTGATCAGGTTGCCGCAGGTAGATGAATTGATAGGCCCGGTGAAGTGGACGATATGTCTGGCCATGCTTGCCTCCAGAGTTGGCAGGTCATTCCTTGGTTGAATGCGCATCGTCACCCTGCCCGGCCATCTGCCGGTATTGCTTGCGCAGGGCATGCAGCTCGGCCGGATCCATGTCTTCAAGGTCCAGCAGCGCCTTGTGCGCCTTTTGGGTTGTGCGCAACAGCTCATCGATCTTGATGTGCAGTTCGTCGTTGTCGCGGTTCTGGGTGTTCTGGATCAGGAACACCATGAGAAACGTGATGATGGTGGTCGAGGTGTTGATCACCAGTTGCCAAGTGTCGTTGAAGCCGAACAGCGGCCCGGTCACTGCCCAGATCAGGATCAGCAGGCAGGCGATGCCAAAAGTCAGCGGGCGGCCGGCCCAATTGGCCAGCCATTGGGCGAAACGGTCGAATTTCATCCTGGCGCCCTTCCTCGTAGCAGGTATGCGGTGGAAACGCCGCGGGCCGCAAAGTTCCACGCCGCATCAGCCTTTTCCGTTGGTCAACCATGCTGAACCCTGGCCGCTGTTCACCAGTCGCACCTTCAGAGTGACCGAACAAGGACTGGCAATGAGGAAGGCAGCGTGAGCGATATCCGCATCGGCATCTCCGGTTGGCGCTACGGCCCGTGGCGCAAGGATTTCTACCCGAAGGGCCTACCCCAGGACGACGAACTGGCGTTCGCTTCGCGGGCGGTCAACAGCATTGAAATCAACGGCTCGTTCTACAGCCTGCAAACACCCGAACGCTACCAGGGCTGGCATGACCAGACGCCGCCCGGCTTCGTGTTCGCGGTAAAAGCCCCGCGCTACATCACCCATGTACGGCGGCTCAAGGACATCGAAGAAGCCGTGGCCAATTTCTTCGCATCCGGGCCGCTGCTGCTCGGCAAGAAGCTGGGCCCGTTCCTGTGGCAGTTTCCGCCGAACATGAAGTTCGACGAGGGCCGCTTCGCCCGTTTTCTCGAACTGTTGCCGCACAGTCGCAAGGCTGCCCGCGAATGCGCGCAGGGGTGTGCGCAACGGCTGCGGGACAACGGCAGCACCGATATCAAGGGCAACGCTCGACTGCGCCACGCTGTGGAAATCCGCAACGAAAGCTTTTTGTGCGAAGCCTTCATCAAGCTGCTGCGCAGGCACCGGGTAGCGCTGGTAGTGGCCGACAGCGCCGGGAAATGGCCGTATGTCGAAGACCTTACCGCCGACTTCGTGTACATGCGCCTGCATGGCGATGTCGAGCTGTACAGCAGTGGCTATACCGCCCAGGCGCTGCGGCGCTGGAAGCAGCGCATCCAGCACTGGAGCCAGGGCCGCCAGGCCGACGATGCCCAGCTGGTGGTGCCTGGGCCGCCACCACGGCGCGCTGCCCGGGACGTCTACTGCTATTTCGACAACGACCAGAAAGTCCATGCGCCTTATGACGCCCGGCGCCTGTTGCAGAAGCTGTCGCTGGACCATGAACTGATGACCGAGCCTGGCGTGGTGCCGGAGGTGACCCTGTGAACAGGACCCTGCCTGCCCCGCGCGGCATCATCGACAAGATCACCGCCGTGCGTCGGCTGAATGTACTGACGTTGAACGTGCACAAGGGCTTCACCTTCTTCAACCGGCGCTTCATCCTGCCCGAATTGCGCGAAGCCGTGCGCGCCACCGGCGCCGACCTGGTGTTCCTGCAAGAAGTGCACGGTAGCCACCAGCAACATGCCCTACGCCACCCGGCCTGGCCGGATACGCCACAGTACGAGTTCCTGGCCGACAGCATGTGGCCGCAGTTCGCCTACGGCCGCAATGCGGTGTACCCCCATGGGGACCACGGCAATGCGCTGCTGTCGAAATTCCCCATCAGCCGCTTCGACAACCTGGACGTCTCGGTGCAGGGCAACGAGCAGCGCGGGCTGCTGCACTGCCAGCTGGAGGTGCCGGGCCATGACCAGGTGCATGCGGTGTGCGTGCACCTCGGCCTGCGCGAGGCCCACCGGCAACGCCAGGTAAAGCTGCTGCTGGACTTGCTCGACAGCCTGCCGCCCAAGGCGCCGGTAATCATCGCCGGCGATTTCAACGATTGGCGGCTGAAGGCCGATGCCGTGCTGTGCGAACACCTGGTAGAGGCCTTCGGCGAGCATTTCGGCACCCCGGCGCGCAGTTTTCCGGCGCGTCTGCCGCTGTTGCGCCTGGACCGCATCTACCTGCGCAATGCCATGCCCGGCACGGCCCAGGTTTTGTCGAAGTACCCGTGGTCGCACCTTTCCGACCACGCCCCTCTGGCTGCGGAGATCAAACTGTGAACCGACCCTGGGTAGACGGCAACAGCGTGCAGTTGCTGATCAATGGCGAGCAATACTACCCCCGCGTGTTCGAGGCCATGGCCCAGGCACGGGAGGAAATCCTGCTGGAGACCTTCATCATCTTCGATGACAAGGTTGGCCAGCAATTGCAGCAGGTGCTGATCGCTGCCGCCCAACGCGGCGTGCGTGTCGAAGTGGCCGTGGATGGATACGGCACGGCTGACCTGCCCGACTCCTTCATTGCGGCCATGACCGATGCCGGGGTCAGTTTCCATGCCTTCGACCCGCAGCCGCGGCTGGTGGGCATGCGCACTAACCTGTTCCGGCGCCTGCACCGCAAGATCGTGGTCGTCGATGGCGAGCGGGCCTTCATTGGCGGCATCAACTACAGCGCCGACCACCTGGGCGATTTTGGTGCCATGGCCAAGCAGGACTATGCCGTGGAAGTCGCCGGCCCGGTGGTGGCGCAGGTGCATGCCGCCAGCAAGCGCCTGATGTCGCCGGTGCTGCAGCCGCCCAGCGCGGTACGGCCGCTGACCGAGCCTGCCGGTACCTGCAGCGCCGTGCTGGTCGAGCGCGACAACGGGGTGCGCAGCACCGATATCGAGGCCCACTACCTGCAGGCGTTTCGCAGCGCCCGGCAGCGCATCGTGGTGGCCAACGCGTATTTCTTCCCGGGCTACCGATTGATGCGTGAACTGCGCAATGCGTCCCGGCGTGGCGTGGAGGTGCGGCTGATCCTGCAGGGCCAGCCAGACATGCGCTGGGTGCGGGCGCTGTCGCGGCTGTTGTACAACTACCTGCTGCGCGATGGTGTGGCCATTCACGAGTATTGCCAGCGGCCGCTGCACGGCAAGGTGGCGCTGGTGGACGATGAGTGGGCCACGGTCGGCTCCAGCAACCTGGACCCGCTCAGCCTGTCGTTCAACCTGGAAGCCAACCTGTTCATCCGTGATCGCGCCTTCAACCAGCAGCTCAACCAGCACCTGCAGCAGCTGGCCCGCGAACAATGCAAGCCGGTCACCCTGGAACGCATGGTTCGCGGCTACTGGTGGCGGGCGCCGCTGATATTCGTGTGCTTCCACGTGATCCGCCATTTCCCGCGGATTGCCGGCTGGTTCCCGGCGCACCGCCAGCACCTGCGCTCGGTGCAGCCGGAGGCCGAGGCACAGGGTGACTACCACGAGGGCCAAACCTGATGGCGCGTAAACACTGGCAAACCTGGGGCAAGCGGCTGTTCACCCTGGCATTCCTGATCCTGATCCCTGCGCTGTTGTACCTGCTGGCGCGCAACCTGGACTGGAACGAAGTGCGCCAGTCGTTGCTGGCCTACAAGCCCGGCACCCTGGCCATAGGCCTGGTGGTGGCCGGGTGCAGCTACCTGACGTTCGCCAGCTACGACCTGCTGGCCCGGGCCTACACCGGCCACCACCTGCCAGCCCGCCAGGTGTTGCCAGTGGCCTTCGTGTGCTATGCCTTCAACCTCAACTTCACCACCTGGGTGGGTGGCGTTGCCTTGCGTTACCGGCTGTACAGCCGCCTGGGCCTGGACACGGCTACCATCACCCGCATCCTCACCCTGGGCCTGCTGACCAACTGGATGGGCTACATGCTGCTGGCTGGCACCGTGTTCGCCTTGCGCCTGGTCGAGCTGCCCGCCAACTGGGCGGTCGGTGCCAGCGGCCTGCAACTGATCGGCGTGGTGTTGCTGGCGATTGCCGCTGGCTACCTGCTGGCCTGTGGCTTCGCCAAAAAGCGCACCTGGCGCTGGCGCGACCATGAGGTTACGCTGCCGTCGCTGCGCCTGGCGCTGTGCCAGGTTGTACTGGGTGCCAGCAACTGGGCGCTGATGGCGCTGCTGATCTTCTGGTTGCTGCCTGGCGAAGCCTTTTACCCGTCGATTCTTGGCATCCTGCTGATCAGCTGCGTTGCTGGTGTGGTTGCGCATATCCCGGCCGGGCTGGGTGTGCTGGAAACGGTGTTCCTGGCCCTGCTGCATGGGCAGCTTGCCCAGGGCACGCTGGTGGCGGCCCTGCTGGGCTACCGCACGCTGTACTACCTGGTGCCGCTGTTGCTGGCGGTGCTTGTCTACCTGATCCTCGAGAAACGCGCCAAGGCCATGCGCCGGCGCGACAAGCCTGCCCAGACCTGACAAGGGCCATTGGCCCGGGAGGTGGCAAATGCGTGGCGCTGTCTTGAAGCCGATGTTGATACTGATGATGGCCAGCCTGCTCAGCGGCCAGGCCCTGGCCGAAGCCTGCAACGTGCTCACCCGTTCCTCCAGCGAGGCGGTAACGCCGGTGGAGCGACACAGCTGCTACAGCTACAGCAACCTGCCCGCCGAAGCGATCAACTGGTCGTGCAGCAATGAGAGCAAGGACATGCTCAACAGCGAAAAGCACAAGGTCGCGCGTTGTGCCGATGGCAGCGTTGGCAGTTGCATCGCGCCATTGACCCAGGAGGCATTGGCCAACCCCAAGGCAACTGGCGGTGACAAGCCGGTGTTGCCGAAGGATGCGCGGGTGATCACCTACTACTACGACACCCCCAGCCTGGGCCAGGCCCGCACTGATTGCGAGCGTAGCAATGGTATCTGGCAGACTCACTGATTCTGCGGGCCTGCGCGCTGCTTTGTGTAGGAGCGGCCTTGTGTCGCGAAAGGGCCGCAGCGCGGCCCCAGGATTTCAGCTTCGCACGGAAAATTGCCGGGGCCGCTTTGCGGCCCTTTCGCGACGCAAGGCCGCTCCTACAGGATCATCACAGCCCCATAGACCTATGCAGAACCTATGAGACGGCGATGTTTCAGGGTGAAATCGGGTCACTCGCCGGGAAGGTCTCGTCCAGCGCATTGTCCACGGCGCTTTCCTTGGTTTTTCCCCCGCAGTGGCAATCCGGCATCCGGCACGGCTCGCCATTGCGATGCCCGCTGGCACAGGCCTCGCAGCAATACACCTTGCCTTCGAGCTGCAAGGCATTGGCATCCACGGTGCAGGAACAATCTGCACAGGCACAACGCAACTCGTTCATGGCTTGCTCTCCTCGTCATCGATCACATCATCGGTCCACGGTTCGCCATCAAGCGGTGCGGAGCGGGCCAGTTCGGCTTCGTCCAGGCCTATGCCGCCGCCAATCTCATTGGCCTCTACCCGCCTAAGGGTCTTGTCTGCAGGGCCACCGCTGCCACCGGGTTCGTGCGGGTCACGGGCGCCGGTCTCGTCCAGCAAAGTGTCCGGGCTAAGGTCGTCGTAGGTGACGTTGTCCTCGTGCAGGCTGTCGCTCAACGCCTCGCCGCCAGTCATGCCGCTTTCGGCAACGCGCCGCGGTGGGAACTCGCGGGCCACGTCCGCGGCCGGTCGCTCGTCACCCGCACGCCCCTCGCGCTCGTCCAGGCGCTCGTCGAAGTCCAGTTCATGCACGCTGCCCATGCGGTCTTCGGTGTCGTCGATTTCAGTGGGGGTATAGGGCTTCGGTTTATCTGTTCGGGCCATGTGCGTTCTCCGTCAGGTGGCTTCAATCGGTCGACTGCACTTGATGTTTGAAGATTCAGAGTTTTTTTGAACTACCGTCCGGGCCGTTGCCTCCCAGATTAGAGACTGCGAACCGCCCGGAGCCCGCCATGGCCAAGCCCCTGCAGGAATATGCGCGCAAGCGCGACTTCAATGCCACGCCCGAGCCCAGCGGCAAGCGCAGCCGTGGCAAACGGGCCCACGCGCTGCAGTACTGCATCCAGAAGCACGATGCCAGCCACCTGCACTACGACTTCCGCCTGGAACTCGATGGCACGCTGAAAAGCTGGGCCATCCCCAAAGGGCCGTCGCTGGACCCCAAGGTGCGCCGCCTGGCCGTGCACGTGGAGGACCACCCGCTGGACTACGCCGACTTCGAAGGCCATATCCCCGAAGGGCATTACGGCGCGGGCGACGTGATCGTCTGGGACCGGGGCATCTGGGAGCCCGAAGGTGATGCGCATGAGGCCTATGCCAAGGGCAAACTGCGTTTCCGCCTGCAAGGCGAAAAGCTCGGCGGTGTATGGAACCTGTTCCGCACCCACCTGGCCGGCAAGAAGGAGCAGTGGATGCTGGTCAAGTCGCACGACGGCCTGGCGCGCAGCGAAGCCGACTACAGCATCGTCGACGCCCAGCCCGACAGCGTGCTCAGCGACCGCACGCTGGTGCCGCGCAAGCCGACAGCAAAAAAGGCCGCCGCGCCACGTCGCAAAGCCGCCAGCAAAGGCCGGAAGGTGCCGTTGCCGGCGCAGCTGCAGCCACAACTGGCGACCTTGGTCGACTCCCCGCCCAGTGGCGACTGGCGCTACGAGGTCAAGTTCGACGGTTACCGCATCCTTGCCCGCATCGACGGTGATGACGTGCGCCTGTTCACCCGCAATGGCCATGACTGGAGCGGCAAGATGCCCAGGCAGGTTGCCGCTTTGCGTGCGCTGGGCCTCGATTCGGCCTGGCTCGATGGCGAGGTGGTGGTGGCTGGCGAAGACGGCGCGGCGGACTTCCAGGCGCTGCAGAACGCTTTCGACACCGAGCATGACGAGCACATCACCTATTACCTGTTCGACTTGCCCTTCCTGGGCGGCCAGGACCTGCGCCAATTACCGCTGCAGGACCGGCGCGACACCTTGCAGCGCTTGCTGGAACACAACGAATCGGACGTACTCAAGTACTCCGCCGACTTTGACCAGCCGGTCGAATCCCTGCTCGACAGCGCCTGCCGGCTGCAACTCGAAGGCCTGATCGGCAAGCGCGTCGACAGCCCCTACAGCGGCCGCCGCAGCCCCGACTGGATCAAGCTCAAGTGCAAGCAGCGCCAGGAGTTCGTGATCGTCGGCTACACCGACCCCAAAGGCAGCCGCAGCGGCTTTGGTGCCCTGCTGCTGGCCTTGCACGACAACGACAGCGGCGAGTTGCGCTATGCCGGCAAGGTCGGCACCGGCTTCAGTGCAACCACGCTGGCCAGCATCCATGCCCGGCTCAAACCATTGGAAACCGCCAAGCCGGCCCTGCCCAACCCGCCCACCGGGGCCGAAGCCCGGGGCGTGCACTGGCTGAAACCGCAACTGCTGGCCGAAGTCGCTTATGCCCAGATGACCCGTGACGGCATCGTGCGCCACTCGGTGTTCCACGGCCTGCGCGATGACAAACCGGCTACCGCCATCGACCTGGAGCGCAGCATGCCCGCCAAGACCCTGCCCAAGCGCAAGCAGGCCAAGGCCCCCGAGGCTTTGGGCGAGCTGCGCCTGACCCACCCCGAGCGGGTGGTCGACGCCACCAGCGGCGTTACCAAGCGCGAGGTCGCCGAGTACTACGCCGCAGTCAGCCAATGGATACTGCCCCAGCTCAAGAATCGCCCGGTGGCGCTGGTACGTGCACCGGACGGGCTGGCCGGGGAGCTGTTCTTCCAGAAGAACGCCGGCCAGTTGCATCTGCCCAACGTGCTCAGCTATGACAAGGCCGAGGCCGGCCAGGCGGCGATGGTCATCAATCGCGCCGACTCCTTGATCGGCGCAGTGCAGATGAACATGCTCGAACTGCACACCTGGAACGCCACCGACAAGGACTTCGACAAGCCCGACCGCTTCGTCCTCGACCTTGACCCGGACCCGGCGCTGCCGTGGAAGGCCATGCTGGAAGCCACCCAACTGGCCCTCACCTTGCTGGATGAACTGGGCCTGAAGGTGTTTCTCAAGACCAGTGGCGGCAAAGGCATGCACCTGGTAGTGCCCATGACCCGGCGTGCCAGCTGGGATGAGGTCAAGGCATTCAGCCACGGCATCGTCGATTACCTGGCCAGGTTGTTCCCCGACAGGCTCAGTGCCGTGTCCGGGCCCAAAAATCGCATCGGGCGCATCTTCATCGACTACCTGCGCAACGGCAAAGGCGCGACCACCGCCTGCGCGTATACCCTGCGCGCCCGCGAAGGCCTGCCGGTATCCGTGCCGATCTGGCGCGAGGAACTGCCGCAACTCAAGGGCGCCAACCAGTGGAACATCGGCAACGTGCTTGAACGCCTGGGCGATGTGGACGACCCCTGGGCCGATTATGGCAAGACCAGGCAATCGATCACCGTGGGCATGCGCAAGCAGCTGGGGCTGGCCTGATGACGACTTGCCTTCAGCGCTACGCCCGCAATGCCTCACCAAGGAGCCGAGCCCATGAGCATTGTCCAGGATTTTGACCTGACCAACCTCGATCGCCTGTTGCGAGCCTTCGGCGAGCGGCAGCAACCGCTCAACCTCGATACCCAGTTGCCGCAGCTGATTCAGGCACTGCAAGCCGACCACCTCGACCTGCTGCCCCTGCCTGGCCAGGGCAATACGCTACGGCGCTGGCAAACCCTCGCCCGGGTGGCTGGCTGTGACCTGGCCTTGGCCAAGCTGTACGAGGGCCACACCGACGCGTTGGCGATCCTTGCCGAATGCGCGGCTGCACACCACGCTGCCGAGGGTATATGGGGCGTGTGGGCCGCCGAACCGCCGGATGCCCGCGCCTGCATCGTCGCCCGTGATGGCGACCAGGTCCGCCTGGAGGGTCGCAAGGCCTGGTGTTCGGGCGCACTGCAGATCGACCGGGCGCTGGTCACGGCCTGGGACCAGCACGGCCAGCCCCAGCTGGTGGCCATCGAACTGTCCCATCCCAGCCAGGGCCTTGCCATAGACCGCTGGCAGGCCATCGGCATGGCCACCACCGCCAGTGTCGAAGTCGAATTCGACCACACCCCCGGCATCGCCATCGGCCGCCCCGGGCAATACCTGTCACGCCCCGGCTTCTGGCATGGCGGTGCTGGCATTGCAGCCTGCTGGTACGGCGCCGCCGAGGCATTGGCCGACTACCTGCGCGAACACTGCCGCAACCCCCGCCCCGACCCACATGCCGACGCTCACCTGGGCGCAGTCGACGCCGCCTTGTACGGCGCCAGGGCGGCACTGCGCGAATGCGCGGCATGGATCGACCGCCAGCCAGGCGCAAACGCCAGCTTCGAAGTGCGCCGCACCCGCGCCCAGGTGGAACAGGCCGTTGAACAGGTGATCCACCACGTTGGCCGTGCGCTGGGCGCCACTCCTTTCTGCCGTGACAACCACTTTGCCCGGCTGAGTGCCGACTTGCCCGTGTTCCTGCGCCAGAGCCATGCCGAGCGCGACCTGGCGGCGCTCGGGGAGCAGTTGGCAAAACAGCCGGCGGGAGTCTGGCAACTATGAGCGAGAACCTGATCCGGGCGAACAGCGGTACACCGTGGGCGGACTGGCAGCAGGCCGCGCACCTGGCCAGGGCCACCTGGATCACCCCTCAGCAATTGTGCCCGCCGGGCCGCCGCCTGGTGCTGCTGGCACCGCACCCCGATGACGAGATTCTCATGGCCGGTGGGCTGCTGGCGGGCTTCCACGGCCGGGAAGACGACCTGGTGCTGATTTCCGCCACCGATGGTGAAGCCAGTCACCCCGGCTCTACCCACTGGAGCGAACACCGCCTGCGCCGGCAAAGGCCACTGGAGAGCCGCCATGCCCTGCAACAGCTTGACCTCGACCTCGGCCGCCTGGACTGGCGGCGGCTCCACCTCAAGGACGGCGCGTTGCCACGTGACGAGGCGTTTCTACTCAACCACCTGAGCCAGTTGCTCAGGCCTGACGACCTGCTGATGGCTACCTGGAGCGGCGATGGCCACTGTGACCACGAAGCAGTAGGCCGGGCTGCCGCGCAGGCGGCCCGGATGCGCAAGGTGCAATGCCTTGAGGTACCCGTGTGGGCGTGGCACTGGGCACGACCGGACGACCCGCGTCTGCCGTGGCCGCGTGCCCACCGCATTCAGCTGGACGAGGCCAGCCTGGCCCGCAAGCGCAAGGCCCTGGCCGCCCATGTCAGCCAACTCGAACCGGACGGCCAGCGCCCGCCCGTACTGCCGCCGAACTTGCTGGATTGT
Organism: Pseudomonas sp. S1(2024); assembly: GCF_046557535.1. NCBI lineage: Bacteria > Pseudomonadati > Pseudomonadota > Gammaproteobacteria > Pseudomonadales > Pseudomonadaceae > Pseudomonas > Pseudomonas sp. S1(2024). Next base: position 13,791 of record NZ_JBKGFP010000123.1, on the reverse strand, counting down.
CTGCTGCAACCTTTCGAACTGGTGTTCCTGTAAATGGAGTTGTCATGAGCCTCGACCCACAGTATTTCGCCGACCTGTACGCCACCAGTGAAGACCCTTGGGCCTTTCGCACCCGCTGGTACGAAAAGCGCAAGCGCGAGCTGGTCATGGCCTGCCTGCCGCGCCAGTGCTACCAGCGCGTGTTCGAGCCCGCTTGCGCCAATGGCGAGCTCAGCGCCTTGCTGGCCGAGCGTTGTGCCAACCTGGTGTGCCAGGACCTGGCCCCTACTGCGGTAGCGCTGGCCGGTGAACGCTTGGCTGGGCTGCGCAATGTCTCGGTGGAACTGGCGCGGCTGCCGGCGGACTGGCCAGGTGGGCGTTTCGACCTGATCGTGCTGAGCGAGGTGGGTTACTACCTCGACCCGACCGACTGGTTGCAGGTGATCGAACAGTCGGTGGCCAGCCTGACCTACGACGGCGGGCTGCTGGCCTGCCACTGGAAGCATCCCATCGCCGGCTGCCCGCAGGACGGGCGTGAAGTGCACCGCATGCTGGCCCGGCACCTTCCGCTGTATCTGCAGTTCCAGCATGACGAGGCGGACTTCTTGCTGGAGTACTGGTCCTCTCAGCCCAGCGTGGTCGACCTCGATGAGACCTGCCCATGATTGCCGTGGTGATCCCGGCCCACAACGAGGCCCGGCGCCTTGGGCGCTGCCTGCGGGCAGTACTGGCTGCCGCCCTGCAGGCGCAGCAGGCGGGGCACCAGGTGGAGGTGCTGGTGGTGCTGGACCGCTGCAGCGATGGCAGTGCCGCCGTGGCAAGGCGTTTCGGTGTACAGGTGCTGACCGTGGATGCCGGCAACGTCGGTATGGCCCGCCGGGTGGGCGCGGCATACATGCTCGAGCGCGGCGCGCAGTGGCTGGCGTGCACCGATGCCGACAGCCGGGTGCCGGCGCACTGGCTGCTGTCGCAACTGGCCTGCAGGGCCGAGGTAGTGTGCGGCACGGTGCACGTCGAGTACTGGCAACCCTGGCAGACAGCGGCCTTGCGCAAGCTGTACCACAGCCGTTACCAGGCACATGAGGGGCATCGGCATGTGCATGGAGCCAATCTGGGGGTTTGTGCCGACGCCTATGGTCGTGTGGGCGGCTTCCAGCCACTGGCGGCGCATGAGGATGTGCAACTGGTCAGCGACCTGCAGGCCAGTGGTGCGCAGATCGTATGGACAGCCAGGCACAGCGTGGCCACCAGCAGCCGGCGCGACAGCCGCGCCCGCGAAGGGTTTGGCGATTATCTGGCGGGGTTGCAGACACAGATCTGATGCTGATTCGCAAGCGGCGCGTACCCTGTGGGAGCACCTGTCTTGCTCGAATCCTAAAAGTTGGCGCGATCCCTGTGGGAGCGGCTTTAGCCGCGAAGAATTCAACGCGGTGCATGGCACCGGCTGCGCCGGTGTTCGCGGCTAAAGCCGCTCCCACAGGGGCCCCGCGTTATAAACAGTTCCATGTGAGCTGGCTTGCGGGGACGATCCCTTTCACGACGCCTTGCGTGTCTTCTTCGCCGGCTTCTTGCCACCGAGGCTGCGCTTGAGCAGTTCGGTGAGGTCGAGGATGTCCGCGCCTTTCCCTGCTTCCGTCGCCTCGCCCTTCTCCACGGTCTCGATCTTGCCCTTGCTGGCCTTTTCTTCCACCAGGTCCATGATGGTCTGGCGGAAGGCATCGTGGTAATCCGCAGGCTTCCACTGCCCGCTCATGTCTTCGACCAACCGCTTGGCCATGTCCAGTTCGCGCTTGTCCACCTTGGCCTCGGTGACGCTGCTGTCCAGCTCCAGCGTTTCCAGCCCACGCACTTCTTCGGGCCAGCGCAAGGTTATCATCACCAGCGCATCATCCAGCGGCCGCAACAACGCCAGGTGCTGGCGGGTGTGCAGCACTACCGTGGCCAGCGCCACCTTGCCGGTCTTCGCCAGGGTTTCGCGCAGCAAGGCGTATACCTTGCCGCCACGGCGGTCGGGGGTAAGGTAATACGGCGTGTCGAAGTGCTGCAGCGGGATCTCGCCAGCCTCCAGGAAGGAGAAGATATCGATCGTCTGGGTCGCCTCGGGCCGGGCCTTGCGGATTTCCTCCTCGCTGATCACCACATAGCGGCCCTTCTCGAACTCGACGCCCTTGACGATGTTGTCCTTGTCGATTTCCTTGCCAGTGACCTTGTTCACCCGCTTGTAGCCGACCGGCTCCATGCTGCGCTTGTCGAGCCAGTCGAAATCGACCCGCTCGGTGCGCACCGCGGTATTGAGGGCCACGGGAATATGCACGAGGCCGAAACTGATGGCGCCTTTCCAGATTGCCCTAGCCATTGAAGGTGCTCCCAGGGTTGCCTGCCAATACCTGAATCGACTGCAACGGGCGGCGAAGGTTTAGCCGCCCCGCCCTACGGCAGCGGGTTGCCGCCGGTCACGCCGAACACCTCACCGGTGATGTAGCTGGACTCCTGGCTGGCCAGTAACACATACACCGGCGCACACTCGGCGGGTTGCCCCGGTCGCTTCATCGGCGTTTGTGCGCCGAACTCGGGGATTTTCTCCGGCGGTTGGCCGCCACTGGGCTGCAACACGGTCCAGATGGGCCCCGGGGCCACGGCATTGACCCTGATGCCGCGCTCGATCACCTGCTTGGCCAAGGCCTTGGTGAAGGCGACGATCGCGGCCTTGGTGGTGGCATAGTCGAGCAAGGTGGCCGAAGGCTGGTAGGACTGGATCGAGGCGGTGTTGATGATGGTCGCCCCCGCCGGCATCAGCGGCACGGCCGCCTGGCACAGCCAGAACAGCGCGTAGACGTTGGTTTTCAGGGTGTGGTCGAACTGCTCGTGGCTGATCTGGCTGATGTCCTTGCGCGCCTCCTGCTTGCCGGCGACGTTGACCAGGATGTCCAGGCCGCCGAGCTGCTCGTGGGCCTGGTCGACCAGTTCCTTGCAGAACTGCTCGTCCTTCAGGTCACCGGCAAGGGCCACCACCTTGCGGCCTTCGGCTTCGATCAGCTTGATGACTTCGCGGGCATCGGGTTGTTCGATGGGCAGGTAATTGAGTGCAATGTCGGCACCTTCGCGGGCGAAGGCAATGGCCACTGCCCGGCCGATGCCCGAGTCTGCGCCGGTGATCAGCGCCTTGCGCCCCGCCAGGCGGCCAAAGCCCTTGTAGGTGGTTTCGCCGTGGTCTGGTTCGGGCTGCATGTTGGCGTCCAGCCCTGGTGCTGGCTGGCCTTGGGCCGGGAACGGAGGGTGCGGGTACTGGGTCAGCGGGTTCTGCATGCTGAACTGGTCGTGCGGTTTGCTGGGCATGGGGGCCACTCCTCTGGTGAAACCGGTGTTGGCCCATTCGCGGGCTTGCCCGCTCCCACAGGTATTGAAACTGGTGGTAGTCCTGTGGGAGCGGGCAAGCCCGCGAAGGCCGTTCTACCGATTTCGAGGTAAACCGCCATCGATGGTTTTTTCCGACTGGCCCAAACACTGACCAGCGGTCGATACGTCACTCAAAGTGACTAGTTCCGTACCTCAGCTGCGTCGACATCCGGCGCATCCGGTGCATCTGGCGCGTCTGGAGCATCTGGCGCGTCGTCCACATCCGCCCTTGCAGCGTCTCTGGCTGCATTGGCAGCGACTTTGGCTTCGTCCCTGGCGGCATCTGCCGTAGCCCTGGCAGCATCTCTGGCGGCATCAGCTTCGTCTCTGGCTGCGTCGCGGGCAGCATCTGCCGCGGCCCTGGCAGCGTCTCTGGCTTCATCTGCGCCGGCTACGCCAGCAGCTTTTGCGGCGTCGCGGGCTGCATCCGCCTCGGCTCTGGCAGTGTCTCTGGCGGCATCTGCAGTAGCTTTTGCCGCATCCCGGGCGGCATCTGCTTCAGCCCTTGCAGCGTCTCTGGCTGCATCAGCATCGTCTCGGGCTGCGTCCCTGGCGGCATCTGCCGCATCGTTGTCGTTGTCGTTGTCGTTGTCATGCGCATCGCCTGGGCCTCTGCCGGCCATGCCACCATGGTCACCATCGCCGGCCCCCGGGCCACCATGGCCGCCATGACCGCCACCGCCGTCACCGCCGTCACCGCCGTCACCGCCGTGACCACTGCCTCCGCCACCGCTGCCACCGCTGCCACCGCTGCCACCACCGTGACCGCCACCGCCTCCAGAGCCACCGCTGCCACCACCGTGACCACCGCCGCCTCCAGAACCACCGCTGCCACCACCGTGACCGCCGCCGCCTCCAGAACCACCGCTGCCACCACCGTGACCGCCGCCACCTCCAGAGCCACCGCCACCGCCGCTGCCGCCGCCGCCGCTGCCACCGTCTTTGGCATACACGCTGGAGAAACTACCGATGTAGTCGGGCACCAGGACGGTCGAGGCCGACAGGACGCCACCTATTGCCACTGCCAACAAACATTTCTTGAGCAACATGATGCACCTCCGCTTGGAGTTGCGTCGTCATCTCCGTATCGAACGCAATGACCAATGAGTTCGCAACCGCCCATGGAGCGGACAGCCAACCGGCGCGGCCAGAGATCTGCAGTGTCAACGAGCAGCTTCGGTTTACGCACGATCCTTCAGAGCCAGTCAGCATCTTTGCGTGGGAAATATTCCCACATATTAAGACTAGTACTGTCTGCCTGAGTTCAAAGGACCGAATATCAGGCCAAGGCACGTTGTGAGACTGTTGGGGCCGCTTTGCGGCCCTTCGCGGCGGTTCGGCGTCCCGACGTGCCCGCTCCCACAGGTTTGGTGCCATGCTCAGGATATGCGCGGTTCCTGTGGGAGCGGGCACGTCGGGACGCCGAACCGCCGCGAAGGGCTGCAAAGCAGCCCCAATCAGGCCTGGCTGAACAGCACCTGCCTGAAAGCCTCAGCCGCCAGGTGTACCTGCACCGCCCAGTCCTGCGCCGCGTCACTGCCGGCATCATCGGAAATGTATTTCAGGCACACGAACGGGATGCCTTCGCTGCGTGCGATCAGCGCCAGCACGTAGGCTTCCATGTCGACCACGTCATAGGGTGCATCGCCATGGTTGATCTCGAAGCTGTCGCCACTGCCGCAGGTTTCCAGGGCCAGGCCGGGGATTTGCGCCCCATGCTCCAGCACCACCGGGATGTCCGACAAAGGTGTCTGGTAACGGGCGAAGCCCAGTGGGGTCACATCCATGTCGCGCTGCACGAAGCGGGTGCAGCACACCACCTCGCCCTTGCCATGGCGCTGGCTGCCGGCCGAGCCGAGGTTGACGATCAGCCTGGGCCGGCGCGCGGCAATGGCCTTGGTCAGGGCGATGGCGGCATTGACCTTGCCGATGCCGGTAAACACGGTATTGACGTCAGCGAATACATCGCCGGCCTCGGCTTCGAGGGCGAAGACAAACAACGTGTCGTCCAGGGAAATGTCGGGGAATTGCTTGATCAGCATCATGGCGCAGGTGGTTCCGGGTGGCTGCGAAAGGCGCGGCCATTTTCGGTCAACCCCGGCTAATTGCAAGCCCCGGCGGCCACCACGGCTCGTAATGCCTGCGCCCTGCCCAAGCCTGCAGCGCTGGCCTGGGCCAGGCATTGCAGCTGCTGGTCGGCATGGGTGCCATCGCGCAGCAGGCGTTGTGCATGCAGGAAGGCGCGTTCGGCGTCTACAGTGTCGATCGGCAACTGTTCCTGCAACTGGGCCAACCAACCTGCGGCCGTGACCGGCTGCTGCTCATGCAGGCCAATGAACTCGCCCTGGCGCCCATGGCGCATGGCGCGCCAGTAGTTTTCCTGGGTGATCCAGCGCTGCTCTCGGTTGCAGGCGGACGAGTCGTGCCGGTACACGATGCTGTGCTCGACCAAGTGACGAAATAGCGCGGCGATGCACAGCGCGTCCTCCAGCCGCGGGCAGCCATCGCAGATGCGCAGTTCGACCGTCGGGAAGCGCCGTGAAGGCCGGATCGCCCACCAGAAGTCGCCATCCGCGGCCAGCGACCCTGTGCGTTGCAGCAATGCACGGTAGCGCTCGTAGGCTGCCCAGTCCGGCAAAGGCTCGGGCAAACCCATGTGCGGCCACTCCCCGCAAATTACCCGCCGGTAGCTCATGTAGCCGGTGCACTGGCCTGCCCACAGCGGGGATGACGTGCTCAGCACCAGCAACAGAGGCAGCCAGCCCAGTACACGGTTGATCAATTGGATGCGGTCGCAACCTGGCGGTACGCCCACGTGAACATGCAGGCCGTTGAGCAGGCTACGCCGCGCCACATGCCGGTAGTCAGCGAACAGTTGCTGGTAATGCGCAGGGGTTGCAGGTTTCTGACGCAGCCAGGCGGCATTGGGGTGGCTTGCCGCGCCGTACAGGCCCATGCCCTCTTCGGCCAGCGCTGTGTTCAGCCGCTGGCGGCTGTGCTGGAAGAACTCGCGTGCCTCGAACAGGTTGGCGAACACCGGCGAGGCCACCTCGATCTGGCTGCGGAACATTTCCTGGGCAAAATGCTGGCCCAGCGCCTTGCGACAACGCCCGAGCACGGCTGGCGAAGGTGTGGCTGGCACCTGCCCCGTGTCCAGGTTCACCAGCAGGTATTCTTCCTCGATGCCGAACGTGCAGGGTCGGGCCATGCTGCCTCAGCTGTTGCGGGTGACTGTGAGCACCACCGCGGCGATGCGCTCGACCTGCTCGTAACCGGGTTCGTTCAGTTGCTCGCCAAACACGTCCGGGTCGATTTCCCGATATACCCAGGACCATTCCGGGCCCGCCAGGCGCAGGCGAATGGCTTCGAGCAAGGCATCACGGCCTTCGACTATCGCCACGCCGGTATACAACAGTAGCGAGCCCCCTGAGCCGAGCCGCTCGCAAGCTTGCTCGACGATACGCAGCGAAAGCTGCGCGCCGAGCGAACCCCCGCCATGCCGATAGGTACGTTGGCAGGCATCCAGCATGTACGGCGGGTTGGCAACGATAAGGTCGAACAGCCCGGTAATGCCGTCGAGCAGGTCACTGGGTTCCACGGAAACATTGCTCAAGCCCGCCAATGCCGCGTTGATCGCGGTGTAACGCAGCGCGAGCGGGTTGATATCCACGGCGCTGACATGGGCATGGGGCGCCGCGCGGGCGATCAGCAAGGCGCCGACACCCGTGCCGCACCCGATATCCACGGCATGCTCGACGCGCTTGGGGGTGCGTTGCAGGTGATCGTGAATCACTTGGGCGAAACGGTAACTGTCGGGGCCGAGAAACACTGCGTCGGTTTCCTCGGTGGGGTAAGCAGAGTGCAGCAGCAGCAGGTCGTCGATCGTGGACCAGCGCACGGTGCTGATCAGCAGTTCTCCGTGCTGCTTGAGCCCCTGAGCCCGCCGCATCTGGTCCAGCTCATCGGCAGAAACCAATGACGAACGGAACGGACGGTTCCAGCCGAACACATCGCGCACTGTCCTGGCTTGCCCGGCTTGCGGGCGCGCATTCACGCGAGCATGGGTTGCCGGGGTGACGCAGGTGAAGCGGTAGCCGTCGGCGCGCAGGCGCCTGCCCAATTGCAGCATTGCCTGGTCAGCCTGGATTTGTTGTGGATCGAGCAGCATCAGCGGGTTACCTCCTGATTCAGGCCGGTAGCACGCAAGTAGCGCCGGGTGGCCAGCAACCCTTCCGGTGTCGCATGACGGTTACCGGACATCGTGTCGATCAACGTCTGGATATCGGCGTCCGGGGCAGGAGTCGTGAGCGTATCATCCGATTCCACCTGCACCTCCCAGCTGCCAGGCAGCACGCGACGCCCGCGGGCTTGCAAGCCTGCAGCGATCCAGTCGTGCCATAGCTGTTTTTCATACGCCGTGAACACGCCATACATCGGTGCCGAGGGGCCATCGATGAGTCCCCACCAGCGGCTGTTGGCGGGTGCTTCACCACGGCGGATCCAGCCCTGTGCCTGCAACGCTTGCAGAAACGCGGGCATGGCACCGGGCTCGGCCAGCCATTGGTTGACGGTGCGTTTTTGCAAGCGGCAATGGTCGGAATGCATGAATTGGCCAAAATTGCGCTTGCGCTCCAATGCCGACAGCAGCTCGGATTCAAGATCGAAGCTGCTGATCAGGCTGGGTGTATCAAGCCCCAGGTCATTCAAGCGGTACCCGCTGCGCACCCGCTGGTAGAACTGGCCAGCGTCGTCGACCGGGCAGAGTTGGCGTAGCGCCTGGATGGACAGATGCGCATGCCCGCTGGCCGCGTTGTCGATGGTCACATGAAGCTGGAAATAATGGCCATCGATGCCCACTTCCGCCAGTTCGTAAGTGGTAATCAGCAAATGCAACGGTGGTTGTTCATAGCCCAGGTTGTAGCCGATCAGCTCGGGAAGAAAATCATCGCCATGGCGCCCCAATGCCAACTGCAAGGCACCTTGCAGGTAACGCTGGTCGTCCAGTTCAGTCAGGCCCAGGCAACCCAGCCGGCTCAACAGCCGTTGGTAGATCAGCACATGGTTGCAGCGCGGATCACCGCCACCCAGTTCTTCCAGGTAGGTGCGAATCAGGCCGTGATAGCGCGGATCGCCCCAGTGGCGCAAGGTGCTGTGCAGCCATGCCCCGTCCACTGCCTTGGTGGGCGCCACTTGTTGCAGGAACCACAACGCCTGGGCGCGGTTGGCAAAGTAGCGCCGAGGTGCGCCTTGGCGGCGTTGTTCGAGGTAACTGGCATAGGCTTCGGCCACCTGGCTTGCATGGCCAGCGCTCCAGGCTTCCAGCTGCGCAGGATCGGCAGGCAGGTCATCCGGCAAACGCTGCGCGCGTGCCAATTGTTCGCTCAGCCAGGCTGCGCTCGTGGTGTCGTGGCTCACGAGCAGCTTGTGGTAACGCTCCTTCAGGCTTGGCCCATTTGCCGAAGCCGGTATCACCGCGCCGGTCTTGCGGGTCATTACCGTCATGCCGTAGTCCTTGTCCGCGTTTTATTGGCTGGGTTTCTGCCCGGGCATCGGTTCAGGGGCCGGCGCCGGCTGGGTAGCGGGTTTGTCGCCGGGTTGCTGCATCTGCAGTGGAGGTTTGCTTTGGTCGGCATCCTTTGCCGGGTGGTCGTCATCCCGGTCGAAACAGCCACCCAGCAAGCCAAGCGTGCCCACCAGCGCTATGAGAGGGATCAATCGCATGGGGTTCTCCTCATGTGCAGAATCGCAGTGCCCGATCACCCGGGCACTGCGCAGGCTCACTTACGAACGGCCGCCCTTGCGGTCCGATTCGCTGGTACGGCCACCACCGGATTGCTGGCCACCCTTGCGCCCAGCTTCGGAGGCTTTTTCGCGGTCATTGGCAAAGTTGCCCGGGTTCTTGTTGCCACCCTGGCTGCCTTGCTGGTTGCCGGTGCGGCTGTTCTCTTTGTTGGCCATGGTCTTAAACCTCGTATGACTTGGGAATGCACGGCATTACCCGCCGTACACCTGTTGGGAGTTCGGTCATTTCGGCGGATTCGGTTTAATGCGAAGCGTTCGGACCAGCGGCATTAAATAAGCGGCATCAGCATATTTGGCGCGCCTGTCAGTCGCGCGATGTGCTATCCAGGCGTGCCTGTCGCTTTCCCAGCAAACCTCCGGTCATCGCCCAGCCCAAAGCCATCAGCGTACCGATCAACATCGCCAGTTGCGGGTACTCGCCCATCACATCCAGCCCCCGCTTGACCCAGCCACTGAGCGCGTCACCGCCGCGGTAGACCACGGTGTCGATGAAGTTCTTGGCCTTGTACTTGTCCTCGGCGGGCAGCACGGTGAACAGCATCTCCCGCCCCGGCCGCACCAGCGCGTACTCACCGGCCCGGCGCACCACCATCACCACCACGAACACGGCGAACACCGGGGCCAGTGCCAGCCCCAGGAAGCCCGCAGCCATCACCAGCGGCACCGCCACCAGCAGCACACCCACCCCCAGCCGGCGGGCCAGCCGACCGGTGAGGAACACCTGGGTGAGGATGGCCAGGGCCTGTACCACGCTGTCGATCAGGCCGAACACCTGGGTTTGCCGGGTACGGTCGGTAAAGGTTTCGCTGACGATGCGTGCCTGCTCGAAATACAGGAAGGTACTGACACTGGCGAGCAACACCACGAACAAGGCAATGCCCAGCAGGTAGGGCGAGCGCAGTACGGCAGTGGCACCGGCAAACGGGTTGCCGCCCAGTGGCCGGGAATCCGCCCGCTCGGCTTGCGCCGGTAGAGGGTTGAGCTTTCGCCAGCGTTGCAGGTACAACGTAGCGCCAATGCTGCCCAAAAGAAGCGCTGCGGCCAGCACCAGCAAGCCGGCATGGCCCAGCGGCGCTACCAGCAGCGTGCCCAGGATGGGGCCGCTGAGCCCACCCAGGCTGGCCCCGGCCGCCAGCAGGCCGAACAGGCGCTTGCCTTGTGCGGTGGAAAACAGATCGGCGAGTACGCTCCAGGCCAGCGATATGCTCAGCAGGTTGAACACCGACAGCCAGATGTAAAAGGCCCGCGCCGCCCATGAAGCTTCCGGATTGCGGGCGAACAGCACGGCGAACAGCAGCAGGTTGCTGGCGAAAAAGCCGTAGGTCCAGGGCAGGATGTGTCGGCGCTGCACCTTGGAGGCCAGCCAGCCAAACAGCGGCAGGCACGCCAGGGTGGCGATGAAAGTGCCGGTGAACAGCCATTGCAGGTTGTCCACGCCACCGGCGACGCCCATGGTTTCGCGCACCGGGCGCAACATGAAATAGCCAGTGAACAACAGGTAGAACAGCAGCAAACCGGCGATCACCGCTGGCCCTTCGCCGGGCTGGATGTTCAGCCCCTGGTCCAGGCGCCGCCGCCAGGCTGCCATGGTGTCAGGCAAACTGCTTGATCAGCGCCTGTTGCTGCGCCTGGGTCAGCAACGGCCCGTGCCCGGCCTTGAGCTGGTCAAGTTGGCGCTCGGGCCGGCTGGTCGCGGGGATGACCGTGGTCACCGCCGGGTGACTGATGGCGAACTTGAGAAACAGCTGCGCCCAGCTGCCGACACCCGCCTCTGCGGCCCAGCCGGGCAAGGCCTGGTCCTTCACCCGGGCGAACAGGCGGCCATCGTCGAACGCCCGGTTGACCAGCACGGCGACGCCCTTGTCCTGGCACAGCGGCAGCAGTTCGCGGGCGGCGTCGGGGGCATTGACCGAGTAGTTGATCTGGATGAAATCCAGCGGCTCGCTGCGCACGATGCGGGCTACCTCGTCCTGGCCACTGTTCAGGTAATGGGTGATGCCGACATAGCGGGTCTTGCCCTGCTGCTTCAATTCGCGGGCATAAGGCAGCTGGGTCTGCCAGTCGCGCAGGTTGTGGATCTGCAGCAAGTCGACCTTGTCGGTGCGCAGGCTCTCGAGGCTGGCGGCCCATTGCGCTTCGGCGTCTGCCCGGCTGTCGGCGGCGATCTTGGTAGCGATGAAGCATTGCCGGTGCCAGCCGCCCTCTTCCAGCAGCTGGCCGAGAATGCTGTCGGCGCCGCCGTAGTTTGGCGAGGTGTCGATAACCCGGCCACCGCCTTCGAAGAACGCCTGCAGTACAACTTTCAGCTGCTGGTACTGGGCAGAACCGGCTTGCACTTCGAAACTGCCGGAGGTACCGGCGCCGATCACCGGCAGCGCTTCACCGGTGCTCGGCACTTGGCGGGTCAGCAAACCCGCCGGGGCAGCGGCGTGCAACCAGGGGCTGGCGGCCAGCAAGCCCAAGGTGGCACCCGCACGTAGGACATCACGACGTGCGTACATGGAAAAGCTCCCGTCATGAAGCGGAAACTTTCAAGGCTAGCCGCTGCCCCCGGCTGCGTCCGGTGTTTCTGTATCTGGATGTTTAGCGATCAGGCTTGCAGCAACAGGCTCAGGTCGACACCCGTCTCGCTCATGGGCGGGCACCAGTAGTATCCACCGGTCAGTGGCCGGCTGAAGCGGTACAGGCCGTCGATGATGCCGTCCTCCAGGCCGCTCATGCGCCGCAGCTGCACCTCGAACGCATCGAAGCTGTGGCCCAGGGCCACGAAGGCCAGGCCAGCGCCGCGTTGGTCTGCCCAGGCCACCGAACGACGGACCATGAACGCTTCTGGTTCGAAACTTTCCTGGGCCGTGCGCTTGACGTGGGCGGACTCGGGGGCGTCGTCGAGCTCTTCGTTGTCGCTAAGGCGCCGGCCGATGATGTTGTCCTGGTCAGCCTGGGGCAGCGACTTGAAGTACTCCAGGTCGTGCTTCCACAGCTGGAACGCGGCAAAGCTGGAGCCATCGGCGCCAATTGCCGCCTGCACGGCCTCTTCGTCCACCGGGTTTTCGGTGCCGTCCTCATAGCCGGTCAGGTCATGGCCGCCACGGTGCAGGAAGCCATCGACGCTGTCGGCCAGGCGCAGGGCCGGAGCCAATGCCAGCTCAAGGGCCTGGGCCCGCAGCAGCAGGTCACCGCGCTCGTCGCCACGCAGCCACAGCCACAGGGCGTGTTGGGTGCTGGGGTTCTCCACTGCAGCATCCAGCTGAGGGAAGGCGCGCAAGCCAGGTACGTCACGGCCCAGGGCCTTGGCCAGCGGGGCGCCGACACCCAGGATCAACTGTTCGCCATCGACCTGCGGCAGCAAGGCATCCAGGGCGGCAGGCAGGGCCTCGGGCGACTGCAGGGAGAAGAACAGGTGACGGGCGTGGGCCGGCACCGGGGTGGCAAGCAGACCTTGCTGGAACGGCATGACAGGCTAATCCTCGGTAAAAACAGGAATGCTACTGCGCCTGCAGGCCTGCTGCAACGCGGCATACAGCCTCGCTGGGCGCTGCGCTCGGTAACAAACGGTTACCAAGGGCTGGCGTTTTGCGATTAGCTATCAATCAGGGCCGACCTACACTCCACCGGATCCTTCGCCCGAGAGACCGCCCATGACCGCCTCACCTTTGCTCACCGCTTTTCTGCCGCTGGCCCTGGGCATCATCATGCTCGGTCTCGGGTTATCGCTGACCCTGGCCGACTTTGCCCGCGTAGTGAAGTACCCCAAGCCGGTGGTGGTAGGCCTGGTTTGCCAGATCCTGCTGCTGCCGCTGGTGTGCTTCCTGATCGCCAACGGGTTTGGCCTGGAGTCGGCGCTGGCGGTGGGGCTGATGCTGCTGGCCGCCTCGCCGGGCGGCACCACGGCCAACCTGTTCAGCCACCTGGCCCATGGCGATGTGGCATTGAATATTACCCTGACGGCAGTCAACTCGCTGATCGCGATCCTGACCATGCCACTGCTGGTGAACCTGTCGCTGAGCTGGTTCATGGCATCGGACCAGGCCATACCGCTGCAGTTTGCCAAGGTGATGCAGGTGTTTGCCATCGTCCTGCTGCCGGTGGCGCTGGGCATGCTGGTTCGCCGCTTTGCGCCCGCTTTCGCCGCGCGCATGGAGAAGCCGATGAAACTGGTGGCTGCGTTGTTCCTGGCGTTCACCATCGTCCTGGCGCTGGCCAAGGACTGGCAGACCGTGGTTGCCTACGCGCCGGTGGTGGGCCTGGCCGCGCTGCTGTTCAACCTGCTGAGCCTGAGCGTGGGCTACTGGGTACCGCGCCTGCTGAACATTCCCAAGCGCCAGGCGATTGCGATCGGCATGGAGATCGGCATCCATAACGGCACCTTGGCGATTGCCCTGGCATTGAGCCCTTCGCTGCTGAACAACGCCACCATGGCAGTGCCGGCGGCGCTGTACAGCCTGATCATGTTCTTCACCGCGGCGGCGTTTGGCTGGTGGGTGAGCCGCGGGCATGTGGCGGCGCAGCCCAAGGGTGAAACAGTGAACTGAGGCAAGTTCCCTGTGGGAGCGGGGGGGGGGGAGGAAAACACACCAAACAATAGACCCCCCCATCCCTCCCTTCCCTTCCTTC
>NZ_JBKGFP010000122.1:0-2414 GCF_046557535.1 Pseudomonas sp. S1(2024) | reverse complement strand
GCTCGTTCGTCCCAAGAACACGAAAAAAGTGTGTTCGCCTTCCTTCTTTTCCTCCCCCCCCCCCCCCCCCCGCTCCCACAGGTCAGGCGCCAGTCCCTGTCACAACTGGCTGCGCTTGTGCCGCAACTGCTGCTTCAACACCTTCAACGGCGGTGCATAGAAAAACCCGAACGACACACTCCCCGTGCGCCCCTTCACCGCGTGATGCAACCGGTGCGCGCGATGCAAACGCTTGAGGTAGCGGTTGACCGGCCGTGGCTTGCGTGGCCAGTGCCGATGAAAGAACCCGTCGTGGGCCACGACATACAGCACGCCGTACCCCGCCACGCCGCCACCCACCCACTGCAAGGGCGCAAAACCACCCTTGCCCAGGGCCACCAGCAGCGTGGCGATCAGCCCCAGGGCCACCAGGTACAGGTCATTGGTTTCGAGCATGCCCAGTTGCGGCTCATGGTGCGAGCGGTGCAGCCACCAGCCCCAGCCATGCATGATGTACTTGTGAGCCAGCGTGCCAACGCCCTCCATGGCCACCAGGGTGCCGAACAGCACGGCGAGATTGAACAGCATGGAACGGTCCGGGGGATGGCAAGGGAAGGCGCAAGGGTACCGATTGCCCGAGTTTTTTTCCATGCAGGCGTGACCGGTAGCAGGCCATTGCGGATGAAGCCATTGTCATGTTTTTGCCCTTGACCTGGCCTGCCACGGGGCGTAAGGTCCGCGGCGCAATTTTGCATCCCTGAACAGGAGACCTGCATTGGACAGTAGCCCCAGTCGCATGCGACAGGCCCACGTGGCGCGCTAGTCCGGCAGTGTCCTGCGCTGTCTGGCCGGCCTGGCAAGACGGTGGTTTCTTGTAATCCCCCTCTTCTTCCTCCCCCTTCGTGGTCTTGCGCATTTTCTGGTTTTTCAACCGCGCCAGCTGATGGCGTTCTTGCGGGCGTGTGCCCGTGGAAGAGGTTTGCTATGGATTGGAAAGTATTTCTGCTGCGTGTCAGCATCGCCCTGCTGCTGGGGGCGCTGATCGGCGCCGAACGTCAACTGCGCCAGCGCCTGACCGGGCTGCGCACCAATGCACTGGTCAGCACCGGTGCCTGCCTGTTCGTGCTGATGACCCAGGCGGTGCCGGGCATGGCGCCCACCGATGCGTCGCGTATCGCCGCGTACGTGGTATCGGGCATCGGTTTTCTTGGTGGCGGCGTGATCATGCGCGACGGGTTTAACGTACGTGGCCTGAACACCGCCGCCACGCTGTGGTGCACGGCCGCGGTCGGCGTGCTGTGCAGCCTCGGGCTGCTGCTGGAAGCGACGCTGGGTAGCCTGGTGGTGCTGTGTGCCAATATCCTGTTGCGTGACATTGCCCAGCGCCTGGACCGCCAGGAAGTGGTGCCGGCCAGCGAGGTGGAACAGCACTTCGAGGTGCGCATCGTCTGCCGCGCCGAGGACGAGATCCAGGTCCGCAGCCTGATGTTGCACAGCCTGGGCGACCCGCAGCTGCGCCTGCAGTCACTGCACAGCGAAGACCTGGCGAACCCCGCACGCCTGGAAGTGCGCGCCGAACTGCTCGGCACCGCGCAGGCACCAGCGCAACTGGAACGGTTGGTCAGCCGGGTCAGCCTGGAGAAAGGTGTAAGCTCGGTGCGCTGGCAATTGCAGCCGCAGGTGCTGGCGGCAGACTAGAACGAAAGGACTTCATCATGCGCATTCGCCCTACCCTTGAGCACGACATTCAATGGCTGCCGGGCGTCGAACGCTCGGCGGCCCAGGCCTTTGCCGCCCGGCCGGCGCTGGCATGGCTGGCGCAAGGAGATGTGATGGACTGCGGCACCCATCAGGCATTTGTCGAAGCTGGCGGGAGCTGGGTGGCCGAGGGGCCGGATGGGCGCATTCTGGGGTTTGCCTGTGCCCGGTTCGAGGATCAGGCGCTGCATCTTCATGAAATTTCGGTGCGCCGGGAGGCCCAGGGACAAGGTGTCGGGCGCAAGCTGCTGCAGCAGGTCGCCGATGCGGCGCGCCAGGCGGGGGCGCGGGAGCTGACCTTGACCACCTTTGCCGATGTTCCATGGAATGCGCCGTTCTATGCGCAGTTGGGGTTCGAGGTGATCGGTGAGGGGCTGCTGGATGCACGCTTGCAGCAGATTCTGGCCGATGAGCTTGCCCATGGGCTTGAGGGCCGCTGTGCGATGCGCCTTGGCTTAGATATTTAGACCCCGGGGCTGCTTTGCAGCCCATCGCCGGCAAGCCAGCTCCCACCTTGACCGCATCGGCCTCGAGCCATGCGCTATCCCCTGTGGGAGCAACTGTCTTTAGAAATTTATTTTCAAGCGTGCCATTCGGGCAGGGCTTCGCTCGATACCGCGTAGCGGTGTCGTTGGCGAAGCCCGCATTTGTAGAAAATCGATCCTCGTTCGTGATCA
>NZ_JBKGFP010000121.1:0-25648 GCF_046557535.1 Pseudomonas sp. S1(2024) | reverse complement strand
GAAGCGGGCTTGCCCGCGAAGCCAACACCGTGGTGGATGGCACGGGCTTCGCCCGTGTTCGCGGGCAAGCCCGCTCCCACAGGGATCGCGCCAGCTTTTTGAAATTGAGCAAGACAGTTGCTCCCACAGGGTACTTGCCAGCCACCGCGGTGCCTGCTTCGCGGGCTCGCCCGCTCCCACAATGGACCCGCGCATGTCCCTCATCTCTGTAATGACCGGCTAGAGTGGTACCCATACACTCGAAAACGAGACCCCATGGCTTTCCACCGCCTGACCCACACCCACCCGCGCCTGAGCATCGCCACTGTGGTCGGCCTGCTCGGCGCCTGGCTGATCCCAGCCGGCGACAGCGTTCAGCACATCCTCGCCGGCTGGAACCTTGGCGTGTGGCTATACCTGCTGCTGGTGCTCTACCTGAGCTGGAGCGCCAATGCGGAAAAGGTACGCAAGATCGCCCGCGTCGAAGACGAAAACGCCGGCCTGGTCCTGCTTACCGTGTGTATCGCCGCCATCGCCAGCCTCGCCGCCGTCACCTTGCAACTGGTGTCCAGCCGTGGCCTGCAAGGCACGGCGCTGGCCCTGCACTACCTCTATACCGGCCTGACCGTGGCCGGCTCATGGCTGTTGATCGGCTGCATTTTCAGCCTGCACTACGCGCGGCTGTTCTATACCGGACAAAACCACGAACCGCCGCTGCGCTTCACCGATGGCGAACGCAACCCCGATTACTGGGACTTTCACTACTTCTCGTTCACCATCAGCATGGCCGTGCAAACCTCCGATGTGGGCGTCGCCGGGCGGGACTTGCGGCGGGTGGTGCTGGCGCATTCGCTGGTGGGGTTCGTGTTCAATACGGCGATTTTGGGATTCACCATCAATATCGCTGCTGGCCTGCTGGGCTGAGCCTCCCATCAATTCTGCTAGTTGCAACCGTTCGGCCACCAAGAGACTCTTGATGGCCGAAGTGTAAAAGGGTTAGCCATGAAAACGGCTGGTTCGAAAAGTTTGCTGATTCAAGCCGACACCGCAAGTACGATCATGGGCACGGCTGCAACGCCATCGCAACAGGTGTATTCACCTTATGGGGTTAGTAAGCCGAATTCCGTTGAAAGCTTGTTAGGTTTTACTGGAGTTCTCTATGACGCTGCTTCCAGAACCTATTCGCTTGGAAATGGCCATAGAGTCTATAGCCCTTTACTAATGCGCTTTTACCAACCAGACAGCTTTTCGCCTTTCCATTACGGCGGTCTGAACTGTTATGTCTACTGCCAAGATGACCCTATAAATTTCACCGATCCAACGGGCCGTCGCAAAAAGCCGCTTCGACCAATGGCACAGGCCAGAACAGATGGCGTCACGAAAAATAGCTTCCGCGCATACCAAGGTTTTACTACCCGACGCCCTCCCAGAGCTCAACAAAGGGCCGAGCAACGACAGCAGCAAGGAGCACAACGCCCGCAGGACCGGCCGCAAAGAGAGCCACAAGATAATCACCAGGCCCCGCAGCCGCACCAAGCTCCGGAAATGAACCTTGCACAACTGATACAAATGATGGATCAGGCCGTCTTGCAAGCACAGAATATCGGCCTCCGGGCTGTAATCACTCAACAAATCCACCCTGCTGAGCTAACTCTCGGGGGCATGACGCTCGCCATGTCAGGAGCTTCAATCCTGGAGACGGTCGTTACATGGATGACGACGGGAACCATCAGGAATCCCATGGATACTACCTCTGCGATGGCAAACTACTCGCCCGGTTATTCACTTCAACGTCCTCCCGTCGGCTGAGGAGCAATGCCGCTCGTCCGAAAGGACCATGTCACAGTATCAATTGCCCCTGCAGAGTTCATCGGAATATCTGCCGCCATCGCACGCGGAAAACGTTTGCCAGAGCGCCGGTCTCCAAGTTGCCGTCCCTCACAAGGATGTGACCGCTGTCATGCATTAGCACATTTGTCGTATTTGCAGCCGAGAATACTCCGTGACAGGTGCTATGGTTACCTTCCCGGCGGCCGCATCGATGTGGCCACCCGCTCACCACGTCCAGGTACGGACAAGGAGGCTGGCATGAACAAGATGACGTTCCCCAACGCCTGCCAGGTGATGCGCTGGCATTTCCACCCGCTGGGCTTCGAAGCCAGCATGGATGCGCCGCGCAGCATGGTCGCGCGGCTGTTCGACCGCGCCACCGGCGAAACCCTGCTGGCGATCGCAGGCATTCCCTGCTCGGCAATCATGGCCGCCGCCGACGTAGAGCGCATCATCGAGGCCGTCGAGGCGGAGATGGATACCTTCATGCCCGCCTTCACCTTGCGCGACGCGGTCTAGCCCGCTGCGGTGCTTTCCTGGCGCATGGCCTGCAACTTGCCCATGAACTGCTCGGCCGGCACCGGCTGGCCCAGCAGGTAGCCTTGCAGCGAATCGCAGCCCAGGCGGGTCAGGAAGTCCTGCTGCCTGTCAGTCTCCACCCCTTCGGCAACGATGCGCAGCCCCAGCGCCTGGCCCAGCGCCACGATTGCCGAAACGATCGCCGCATCGTCGCTGTCCTGCTCCAGGTCGCGCACGAAACCGCGGTCGATCTTCAGCTCGTTGGCCGGCAGGCGCTTGAGGTACATCAGGCTGGAATAGCCGGTGCCGAAGTCATCGATAGACAGGTCCACGCCCATGTCGGACAGCCGCTGCAGCACCGTAAGGCTAGCATCGGCGTCGTGCATGGCGGTGGTTTCGGTAATTTCCAGGGTCAGGCAGTTGGCCGGCAGGCTGTTCTGCTGCAGGGCTCGGGCCACGCTCTCGACCAGCCCGGCATGGCAGAACTGGATGGCCGACAGGTTCACCGCCATGCGCCAGCCGTGGTGCCCCTGGTCCAGCCACTGGCGCATCTGCCGGCAGGCCTCGATGAGCACCCATTCGCCAATGGGGATGATCAGGCCGGTCTTTTCTGCCAGGCCGATGAAACGGTCGGGCAGCAACAGGCCCTGCTGAGGGTGCTCCCAGCGCAGCAAGGCCTCGGCACCGATCGGCTGGCAATTCTGGGCGTCGAACTTGGGCTGGTAGTGCAGGCGGAACTGGCGCTGCTCCAGGGCCTGGCGCAGGTCCTGCAGTAGCTGCAATTGCTGGCGGGCGTTGCTGTTCATCGACGCGTCGAAGAAACTGTAGCCATTCTTGCCGGCGCTCTTGGCGTGATACATGGCAGCGTCGGCATTGCGCAGCAGCTCATGCTGGTCCAGGCCATTGCCCGGGTACAGGACGATGCCCAGGCTCGCTGTCAGCTGCAGGTCATGCTCGGCCACGCGGAATGGCCGTGACACCAGGTTGACCTGCTTGACCGCCACATCCATGGCATCGTTCGGCTCGCGCAGCTCCACCAGCAGCACGAATTCGTCGCCGCCGATGCGCGCCAGCGTGTCCTGGCTGTGCAGGTGCCCGCGCAGTCGCGCCGCCACAGCCTTGAGCAGCAAGTCGCCGATGTGGTGGCCGAAGGCATCGTTGACGGGCTTGAAGCCGTCCAGGTCGATGAACATCAGGGCAAAGCAGCCGCCCTGCTCCGCTACCTTGGCAATGGCCTGCTCGATGCGGTCGGCCAGCAACGTACGGTTGGGCAGGTCGGTGAGCGTGTCGTGCAGGGCCAGCTGGGTCAGTTCCTGGTTGGCCAGGGTCAGCGAACGGGCCAGCTCGGCGGTGCGTGCCTCCAGGCGGGCATCCAGTACCGAGGTGAGCAAGGCCACCGCCAGTACCGCCAGCGTGGTGATCAGCACCAGGTAGACCAGGCCGTCGCCTTGCAGGCCTCCCGCTGCCAGCGCACCGCAGAAGCTGCCTTCGGGGAAATTCGCCGCGGCCATGCCGGTGTAGTGCATGCCAACGATGGCAAAGCCCATCACCACTGCCGCCAGGCCGCGAATCTGCCTCACATAAGGAGTATGCGCGCGCAGCCGGAAGGCGATCCACAAGGCCGCTGCCGAGGCGCCCACGGCAATCAGCAGCGAGGCCCCGAACAGCGTCGGGTCATAGTCGATGCCCGGCAGCATGCGCAGCGCGGCCATGCCGGTGTAGTGCATGCAGGCGATGCCGGCGCCCATGATCAGCGCACCAAACGCCAGCTGCTGCCACGGCAGGCTCGGCTGGCTGACCAGCCACAAGGCAAAGCCTGAAGACAAGACGGCGATCAGCAGCGAGAACGCGGTCAGGGCAAGGTCGTAGCCCAGGTCGATGGGCAGGCTGAAGGCGAGCATGCCGATGAAATGCATCGACCATACGCCGATGCCCATGGCCAGCGCGCCACCCCCCATCCACAGGCAGGCAGCCCGGCCTTTGGCCGTGGCGATGCGGCCGGTCAGGTCAAGGGCGGTATAGGACGCCAGAATCGCCACGCACAGCGAAATCAACACCAGCGAAGAGGAGTAGCTACCGGTCAGCATTGGGAGTTCCAGCGACGGGACGGGAGGCCCGGAAAAAGCTGACGATTGTACTCAAGCTTAGGCGAAACGCACGGGGTTTTTGCGAATGGGAATGGATCCAAAGCCCGCATGGGGCTGCTGCGCAGCCCATCGCCGGCAAGCCGGCTCCCACCTCGACCGCATCGACCTCAGGGCTTGCACAATACCTGTGGGAGCCGGCTTGCCGGCGATGAGGCCGGTACAGCAATTCGCTGTACTCGAGGCCCAATCAATCCTGCTCGGCAAACGCCTGTTCAGCCTGCCAACCACCACCCAGGGCGGCAACCAGCTGAACGCTTGCAACCAGGCGCCCTTGCAGCAGGTTCAACACACTGCGCTCGTTGCTCAGCGCCGTGGTCTGCACGTTGACCACATCCAGGTAGCCGATCAGCCCGGCGCGGTACTGGTTCTCGGTCAGGCGCAGCGACTCGCGGGCAGCATCCAGTGCCTCCTGGCGCACCACCGCCTCATCGCCATACACCTTCAACTGCACCAGCAGGTTTTCCACTTCCTTGAAGCCGTCGAGCACGGTCTGGCGGTACTGCGCCACGGTCTGGTCATACACCGCCACCGTGCGGTCCACCTCGGCACTGCGCTTGCCGGCGTCGAACAAGGTCAGCGCCAGCTGCGGGCCCACCGACCAGTAGCGGTTGGGCAGTTCGATCCAGTTGCTGAAGCTGCTGCTGGAGTAACCGCCACTCATGCTCAGGCTCAGGTCCGGGAAATACGCCGCCCGCGACACGCCGATGTTGGCGTTGGCAGCCATCACGTTGCGCTCGGCCGCAGCGATGTCCGGGCGTCGCTCCAGCAACTGCGAAGGCAAGGCCACCGGAATTTGCGGAAGCGCCGGAATGGCCTTGCTGTCAGCCAGGGCGAAGTCCGCCGGGGCCTTGCCCAGCAACACGGCAATGGCGTTCTCGAACTGCGCGCGCTGCCAGACCAGGTCGATCAGGTCGGCCTGGGTGCTCTTGAGCTGGGTACGCGCCTGGGCCACTGCGTCCGGGCCGGCGACGCCGGCGCGGTACTGGTTTTCGTTCATCCGCAGCGAGCGCTCATAGGCTGCCACGGTGGCTTCCAACAGGCGCTTCTGTTCGTCGATCACCCGCAACTGCAAGTAGTTCTGCACCAGTTCCGACTGCTGGCTGAGGCGGATCGAGGCCAGGTCGGCCAGGCTGGCTTCGGCACTGGCTTCGTTGGCATTGAGGGTTTCGCGCAGCTTGCCCCACAGGTCGATTTCCCAGCTGACGCCGAGCTGGGCGTTGTAGGTGTTGCGAATGCCGCTGCTGTTGTTGGACAGGCTCGAGCTGGAGCTACCGGTGCCCTGGGCCGAGCGGTTCTTGCTGACGCTCAGGTCCAGGCTGGGGAACAGTGCCGCCCGGCTGCTGCGCACCAGCGCCTGGGCCTGGCGGTACTGGGCCTCCGATTGGGCCACGGTCTGGTTGCTGCGGTTGAGCTCTTCGACCAGTGCATTGAGCCCGGCATCGCCGTAGATTTCCCACCAGGCGCCGCGGGCGATGGCATCGGACGGCGTGGCCTGGGTCCAGCCTTCGGCGTGCTTGAACTGCGCCGTGCTGCTCAGTTCCGGGCGGTGGTAGTCCGGGCTCAGGGTGCAGGCGCTGAGCAAGGCGACGCACAACCCGGCGCCGAGCAGGCGCGAGCCACGCCCACGGGTCAGCGTCTGCAGGGCACGGTGAAGTGGGGTCTGGGCAAAAGTCATAGCGGGGTTTCCAGGGCGGCGTCGGTGCGCACGCCACGCCAACGGTTGAAACGGTGACGCAGGCGGTCCAGGTACAGGTAGACCACCGGTGTCGTGTAAAGAGTGAGGACCTGGCTGAACACCAGGCCGCCAATGATGGTCAGGCCCAGAGGCTGGCGCATTTCCGCGCCTTCGGCGCGGCTCAGCAGCAGCGGCAAGGCACCGAGGATGGCCGCCAGGGTAGTCATCAGGATCGGCCGCAGGCGCAGCAGGCAGGCCCGGCGGATCGACTCTTCCGGTGTCAGGCCTTGGTGGCGCTCCAGCTGCAAGGCCAGGTCGATCATCAGGATGGCGTTCTTCTTCACCACGCCGATCAGCAGGAACAGCCCCAGCAGCGAGATCAGGCTGAACTCGCCGCCGGTGACGTACAGCGCCAGCAAGGCACCGACGCCGGCCGAGGGCAGTGTCGAGAGGATGGTCAGCGGGTGAATGTAGCTTTCGTAGAGGATGCCCAACACCAGGTAGACCAGCACCAGCGCGCCAAGGATCATCAGCGGCTGGCCTTCCTGGGTCTTGGCGAAGGCATCGGCGGTACCACCAAGCTTGGCAATCACTTCCTCGGGCAAGCCCAGCTTGGCCACCGCACGCTCCAGCGCCGCCATGGCCTGGTCGGGGCTGTAGCCTTCGGCGACGTCGAAGGCGATGCTTTCGGCGGCGAACTGGCCTTCGTGGCTGACCCGGTCGTTGGCCAGGCTGTTCTCGTAGTGGGCGATGGTCGACAGCGGTACGCGGGCACCGTCGGCGGTAATCACCTGTACCTGCTCGAGGGTGCTCGGGTCCCAGGCGTACTTCGGGTTGATCTCGAGCACTACCTGGTACTGGTTGAGGCTGTCGTAGATGGTGGATATCTGCCGCTGGCTATAGGCGTTGTTCAGCACCGAGGTGACCATGTCCATGTCGATGCCCAGGCGCTTGGCCTGGTCACGGTCGACCACCAGGGTCACCTGCTGGGTGCCAGCACCGTCGCGGGCGTCGATGGCAGTCAGTTGCGGCAGTGCACGCAGCGCCGCCACCACTTTCGGGAACCATTCGCGCAGGGCCGCCAGGTCTCCGCTCTGCAGGGAGTACAGGTACTGCGAAGAGGTCTGGTCACGGCCACCACCGCCCAGTTGCAGGTCCTGGTCGGCCATCAGGAACAGGCGCCCGCCGGGTACCTTGGGCATTTCCTTGCGCAGGCGTTCGATCACCTTCTGGGCGTCGAGCTTGCGCTCGCTGATCGGTTTCAGGCGCACCAGCACAAAGGCATTGTTGGTCCCGCTGTTGCCACCGATGAAGCCGGCAACGCTCTGCACTGCCGGGTCGGCCAGCAAGGCGCGGCGGTAGATTTCCATTTTCGGCTGCATGACGCTGAACGACAGGCCATCGTCGCCACGGATGAAGCCTATCAGCTGGCCGGTATCCTGCTGCGGCATCAGCGTTTTCGGCACCACCACGTACAGAGCGATGTTGATGCCGATGGTGGCCAGCAGGCTGATCAACGTCAGGCGTTTGTGGCGCAAGGCCCAGCCCAGGCTGCGGTCATAGGCATCGACCATGCGCTGGTGCAACTGTTCGCTCCAGCGCTGCAGACGTGTCGGCTCGGCCTGGTGCGGTTTGAGCCAGCGGGCGCACAGCATCGGCGTGAGGGTCAGCGACACCACCAGCGACACGATGATCGCCGCCGCCAGGGTGATGGAGAACTCCTGGAACAGGTTGCGCACGATGCCACCCATGAACAGGATGGAGACGAATACCGCCACCAGCGACACGTTCATCGACAGCAAGGTGAAACCCACTTCCTTGGCGCCCAGGAAGGCCGCTTTCATAGGCGGTTGGCCGTCCTCGATGTGCCGGGATATGTTCTCCAGCACCACGATGGCATCGTCCACCACCAGGCCGGTGGCGAGGATCAGCGCCATCAGCGACAGGTTGTTGAGCGAGAACCCGCACAGGTACATGACCGCGAAAGTGCCCACCAGTGACACCGGCACCGCCAGGCTGGGGATCAGCGACGCCCGCAGGCTGCCGAGGAACAGGTAGACCACCAGGATCACCAGCACCACGGCGATCAGCAGGGTGTGCTCGGCTTCCTTGAGGGTGGCCTTGATCACTGGCGAACGGTCCATGGCCACGTTCAGTTGCACGCTGGCCGGCAGCAACGACTGCAGGGCCGGCAACTGCGCCTTGATCTGGTCGACCGTTTCAATGATGTTGGCGCCTGTCTGGCGGTTGACCACCAGCAGCACCGCGCTCTGGTCATTGAAGAAGCCGCTGTTGTAGCGGTTCTCGACGCCGTCGGTGATGGTCGCCACATCGGAAAGGCGCAGGATGGTGCCGTTCTGCTGGCGGATCACCACAGGCTCGTAGTCCTTGGCGCTTTCCAGCTGGTCATTGGCGCGCACCTGCCAGTTGCGCTCGGCGTCTTCGACAAAGCCCATCGGCCGGCGCTGGTTGGCGTTGGACACGGCAGTACGTACTTCATCCAGCGACAGGCCGTACTGGTTGAGCAATTGCGGCTCGACGGCAATGCGCACCGCCGGCAGCGAACTGCCGCCGATCTGCACCTCCCCTACCCCGGGCACCTGGGCCAGGCTCTGCGACAGGATGGTGTCGGCCAGGTCGTACAGCTGGCCCTTCTGCAGCACGTCCGAAGTCAGCGACAGCACCATGATCGGTGCCTGCGACGGGTTGATCTTCTTGTAGGTGGGCATGCTGCGCATACCGCTGGGCAGCAGGTTGCGGGTGGCGTTGATCGCCGCCTGCACCTCGCGCGCCGCACCGTCGATGTCGCGGCCCATCTCGAAGCCGATGATCACCCGTGTGGAACCTTGGTTGGAGCTGCTGGTCAGGGTGGTCACGCCGGCAATGCTGCCCAGCTTGCGCTCCAGCGGCGTGGCCACGGTGGACGCCATCACTTCCGGGCTGGCGCCTGACAGGTTGGCCGACACCACGATTACCGGGAAGTCCATCTGTGGCAGCGGTGCCACCGGCAGCAGGCCGAAGCTGACCCCGCCCAGCAGCATGATCGCCAGGCTCAACAGCATGGTCGCAACCGGGCGACGGATGAAAGGACCGGACAGGTTCATGCCTCGGCCTGCTTCACGTCAGTGGCCGGGCGCCAGCGGCGGGCCAGGCGGTCGAAGTACAGGTAGATGACCGGGGTGGTGAACAGCGTCAGCACCTGGCTGACCAGCAACCCGCCGACCATCACCAGGCCCAGCGGCTGGCGCAGCTCGGCACCGGAACCGGTGGCGAGCATCAGCGGCACGGCGCCGAACAGCGCGGCCAGGGTAGTCATCAGGATCGGCCGGAAGCGCAGCAGCGCCGCCTGGTAGATGGCATCGCGCGGGCTCATGCCCTGCTGGCGCTCGGCCTCGAGGGCGAAGTCGATCATCATGATCGCGTTCTTCTTGACGATGCCGATCAGCAGGATGATGCCGATGATAGCGATCATGCCCAGGTCGTTGCCGCTGATGAGCAAGGCCAGCAAAGCGCCGACCGCTGCCGACGGCAGGGTCGAAAGAATGGTCACCGGGTGGATGTAGCTCTCGTACAGCACGCCCAGCACGATGTACATGGTCACCACCGCCGCCAGGATCAACAGCAAGGTGCTCGACAGCGATGCCTGGAAGGCCTCCGCCGCGCCCTGGAAGCGGGTCTGCACGCCCAGCGGCATGCCGATGTCCTTCTGCACCTGCTCGATCACCTGCACCGCCTTGCCCAGCGAAGCGCCGTGGGCCAGGTTGAACGACAAGGTCACCGCCGGGAACTGACCGATGTGGGAAATGGCCAGCTGGGCCTGGCGCTGCTCGATGCGCGCCAGCGCCGACAGGCGCACCTGGCCGCCATCGGTGGCCTTGACGTGGATCGACTCCAGCGCCTGCGGGCCGATCACCGCCGCATCCTGCGACTGCAGCACCACGCGGTACTGGCTGGCCTGGGTGTAGATGGTCGAGATCTGACGCTGGCCGAAGGCGTCATACAGGGCGTTGGTGATTTGCGACACGCTGATGCCCAGGCGGCCGGCCATGTCGCGGTCGATCACCAGGTACACCTGCAGGCCCTTGTCCTGCAGGTCGCTGGCCACGTCGGCCAGTTCGGGGCGCTGCTGCAGCGCCTGCACCAGCTTGCCGCTCCACTGCGCCAGCAGGTCGGCGTCGGGCGACGAGAGGCTGAACTGGTACTGGGTCCGGCTGACCCGGTCTTCGATGCTCAGGTCCTGCACCGGCTGCATGAACAGGCGGATGCCCACCAGCCGATCGACTTGCGGCTGCAGGCGGTTGATCACCTCGCTGGCAGTGACATCACGCTCGCCATGGGGTTTGAGGTTGATCAGCAGGCGGCCGCTGTTGAGCGTGGCGTTGTCGCCATCGACACCAATGTAGGACGACAGGCTCTGCACCGCCGGGTCCTGCAGGATCACCTTGCTCAGGGCCTGCTGGCGTTCGCTCATGGCGGCGAACGAGGTGGACTGCGGCGCTTCGGAAATGCCCTGGATCACCCCGGTGTCCTGTACCGGGAAGAAGCCCTTGGGCACCACCATGTACAGGAATACGGTGAGCGCCAGGCTGGCCACGGCCACCAGCAGCGTCAGCGGCTGGCGCTTGAGTACCCACTGCAAGGCGCTGCCGTAGTGCCTGATCAGCCAGTCGATCCAGGCGCCACTGGCGCGGTAGAACCGGCCCTGTTCCTCTTCCTTGGGCTCGCGCTTGAGCAGGCGCGCGCACATCATCGGCGTGAGGGTCAGCGATACCACCAGGGAAATCAGGATGGCCACCGCCAGGGTGATGGCGAACTCGCGGAACAGGCGGCCGACCACATCGGCCATGAACAGCAGCGGGATCAGTACCGCGATCAGCGAGAAGGTCAGCGAGATCAGGGTGAAGCCGATTTGCCGGGCGCCCTTGAGCGCCGCCTGCATGGGCGTCTCGCCCTCCTCGATGTGCCGGGAGATGTTCTCCAGCATGACGATGGCGTCGTCGACCACGAAACCGGTGGCGATGGTCAGGGCCATCAGGGTCAGGTTGTTGACCGAGAAACCGGCCAGGTACATCACGCCGAAGGTGCCGATCAGCGACAACGGTACGGCGATCGACGGGATGAGCGTGGCGCTGAAACGGCGCAGGAAGACGAACGTGACCATTACCACCAGGGCGATGGCGATCAGCAGTTCGTGCTGCACGTCCTTGACCGCGGCGCGGATGGTCTGGGTGCGGTCGGTGAGCACCGACACATCGAGGCCGGCCGGCAGGTTGTCGGTGATCGACGGCAGCAGGGCCTTTATACGGTCGACCACTTCGATGACGTTGGCGCCCGGCTGGCGCTGGATGTTCAGCAGCACGGCGTGGTTTTCGTTGGCCCAGGCAGCCAGGCGCTCGTTTTCGGCGCCGTCGACGATTTCTGCAACATCCTTCAGACGCAGAGGCGCGCCATTGTTGTAGGCCAGGATCAGGTTGGCGTATTCCTCAGGGGAACGCAGCTGGTCGTTGGCGTCGAGCATCGACACCCGGGTCGGGCCGTCGAAGTTGCCCTTGGGCTGGTTGACGTTGGAAGCGCCGATCAGGGTGCGTACGTCCTCCAGGTTCAGGCCGTTGGCGGCCAGGGCATCGACGTTGACCTTGATCCGCACCGCCTGGCGCTGGCCACCGGCGATGCTGACCATGCCCACACCGCTGATCTGTGCGAGCTTCTGTGCCACACGGGTATCGACCAGGTCGTTGAGCTTGGGCAGCGGCATGGTCTTGCTGGAGATGGCCAGGGTCAGCACCGGGGTGTCGGCCGGGTTGACCTTGTTGTACACCGGCGGCGCCGGAAGGTCGCTAGGCAGCAGGTTGCTGGCGGCGTTGATCGCGGCCTGCACCTGTTGCTCGGCAACGTCCATGTTCATGTCGAGGTTGAAGCGCAAAGTCAGCACCGAGGCGCCGCCGGAGCTGGTCGAGGCCATCTGCTCCAGGCCTGGCATCTGGCCGAACTGACGTTCGAGCGGCGCGGTAACCGCGCTGGTCATGACCTGCGGGCTGGCGCCTGGGTACAGGGTCATGACCCGGATGGTCGGGTAATCCACCTGCGGCAATGCGGAAACCGGCAGCAGCTTGTAGGCGATCAGGCCGGCCAGGACGATGGCCAGCATGCTCAGCGTGGTGGCAACCGGCCGCAGGATGAACAGACGCGAGAGGTTCATGCGCCCGCCTTGCCTGCTGCGCTACCAGGCTGTGCTTCACCGGGCTGCACATCGCCAGTGCTTGCCGAACCCTTGGCTTCCTGGCCTTGCAGGTGCCGGCCCGGGGTGGTCGGCACCTGCGAGCTGTCTTCGACAACTTCCACCTTGGTGCCTTCGCGCAGGCGGTCGGTGCCTTCCAGCACCAGGCGGTCGCCGGCCTTGAGGCCCTCGAGAATGACGCTGTTCTCGCCGTCGCTGGCGCCAACCTTGAGCTTGCGGATATTGACCGTGTTCTGGTCATTGACTACATAGGCGAAGGAGCCGTCATTGCCGAACTGGATGGCCGCCGCCGGGGCCATGGTCACCTGCTTGAGGGTGTCGGCCAGCAGGCGCACGTTGACGAACTGGTTGGGGAACAGGGCCAGGTCCTTGTTCTCGAAGCGGCCCTTGAACTTGAGGGTGCCGGTGGTGGTGTCGATCTGGTTGTCGATGCTGCCCAGCACGCCGGTGGACTGCAGCTTGCTGTCACTGCGGTCCCAGGCTTCGACCGGCAGGCTGGCGCCGCTGCGGTAGCGTTCCAGCACGGTGCTCAACTCGGTTTCCGGCAGGGTGAAGGCAACGCTGATCGGCTCGGTCTGGGTGATCACCACCAGCGCGGTGGTGTCGTTGGCCGCCACCAGGTTACCCAGGTCGAGCTGGCGCAGGCCCACGCGGCCATTGATCGGCGCGCGGATCTGGGTGAAATCGAGGTTCAGGCGGGCGTCGTTGACCTGCGCCTGGTTGGTCTTCACCAGCCCCTGGAACTGTGCCACCTGCGCTTCGGCGGTGTCGAGGGTTTGCTTGGCGATGCTGTCTTCGGCGTACAGGCCTTTATAGCGGGCCAGGTCGACCTGGGCGTTCTTCAGTTGCGCCTGGTTCTGTGCCAGGGTGCCCTCGGCCTGCTGCAGGGCAATGCGGTACGGGCGCGGGTCGATTTCGGCGAGCAGGTCGCCGGCCTTGACCTGCTGGCCTTCCTTGAAGTGGATCTTGACCAGCTCGCCAGCCACGCGGCTGCGCACGTTGACGGTGTTGGTCGCGGTGACTGTGCCCAGGGCCTTGTAGTACAGCGGGAAGTCGCCCACCCGCACCGGCTCGACGCGCACCGGCACCGGGTCGCTGGAGCCGCCGAAGCCCGGGCGACCGCCCATCATGCCCATGCCCTTGCCACCGCGCCCGCCACCGGCTTCTTTATGCGCAGGCGTCGCTGCGGGCCACAGCCACCAGGCCAGTGCAGCCACCAGCAGCAGGATCAGCAGGCCGACGAGCCAGCGACGAGGGGAGCGGGAATTGGACACTTGCATGGGTTGAACGAACCTTGTTCGGAATGACGGCTTGGGGAGAATGAACGATAAGCACTGGCATCGTTTTAGCAAAGCGCCTTTACCAGAGGTTTACCTTTGCCTGACGTTGCCAAGGGGTTGAACTTTAAATGAAAACGGCCCGGAAAGCGTTCCGGGCCGTTTACAGGGTGTTGCTTGAGCGGTGGCGGGCTGAAAGGTTTCGGTTGCCTGTGCCGGCCCCTTCGCGGGTAAACCCGCTCCTACAGGGATATCACAGCTTTTGAAACCTGTGCCGTACCTGTAGGAGCGGGTTTACCCGCGAAGAGGCCGGTACAGGACTCAGCCGACCTACCCCACCCTTACTTCAGCACAGCCAGCGCTGCATCGTAGTTCGGCTCATCAGCGATTTCGCCAACCAGCTCGCTGTGCAGCACCTTGTCGTTTTCGTCCAGCACCACCACGGCACGGGCAGCCAGGCCGGCCAGCGGGCCATCGGCGATGGCCACGCCATAGTTTTCGAGGAACTCGCGGCCACGCAGGGTCGACAGGTTCTTCACGTTGTCCAGGCCTTCGGCGCCGCAGAAGCGTGCCTGGGCGAACGGCAGGTCGGCGGAGATGCACAGCACCACGGTGTTAGCCACATCGTTGGCCTGGGCGTTGAACTTGCGCACGGAGGTAGCGCAGGTCGGGGTGTCGACGCTCGGGAAGATGTTCAGCACCTTGCGCTTGCCGGCAAAGTCTTTCAGCGACTTGTCAGCCAGGCCTTCACCGACCAGCGAGAAAGCCGGAGCCTGGGCGCCGGTTTTCGGCAGCTCGCCGTTGACCTGAACCGGGTTGCCTTTGAGAGTCACTTGAGCCATGACGAAATCCTTATGCGGGTTTGAAAAGGACACTGAGTTAAGCATGAAGGCGGCCGGGTGCCTATGGGGGCAGTGAAATTGTTCTATTACCGGACAATTCTTGTGGACAAAAAAATGCCCGGGTGGCTACAAGCGCCCCGGGCATTACTTTTGCGGATGACGTATCAGCCCAGCAGGCCGTATACCACCGAGGTCAGCGCAACCAGGCCGACTACCACCACGAACACGTTGGAGGCGGCACCGCTGTACTTGCGCATGGATGGCACGCGGCGAATGGCGTACATCGGCATCAGGAACAGCAGCACCGCGAGGATCGGGCCACCGAGCGACTCGATCATGCCGAGGATGCTTGGGTTGAGGGTGGCGACGATCCAGCACACCACCAGCATCAGCGCGGCGACCACGCGGTCCAGGGCCTTGGCCCCCGGGCGTGCGCCAGCCTTGGTGATGATGCCTTTCAGGCCTTCGCTGGCGCCGATGTAGTGGCCGAGGAACGACTTGGCAATGGCCACGAAGGCGATCAGCGGCGCAGCGAACGCGATGGTCGGGTTGCTGAAGTGGTTGGCCAGGTACGACAGGATCGACAGGTTCTGCGCCTTGGCCTCGGCCAGCTGGGCGCTGCTCAGGGTGAGCACGCAGCTGAACACGAAGAACAGCACCATCACCACCATCAGCAGGTGGGCACGGCGCAGGATCTGGCCGCTACGCTCATCGGCATGCTCGCCGTAGCGGCGCTTCTGGTCGACGGCAAAGGCGGAGATGATCGGCGAGTGGTTGAACGAGAACACCATCACCGGAATCGCCAGCCACAGGGTGTGCAGGAAGGCCGAGGCCGGTGGCACCTGGGTGGCGCTGTCGAGAATGCCACCGGTCCAGTGCGGCACCAGGTACAGGCCCAGCAATGCCAGGGCAACGATGAACGGGTAGACCAGCAGGCTCATGACCTTGACCGTGGCCTGCTCCCCGCAGCGCACGATGGCCAGCAGACCGAGAATCAGCACGAACGACAGGATGGCCCGTGGCGGCGGCTGCATGTGCAGCTGGTGCTCCATGAAGCTGGACACGGTGTTGGTCAGCGCCACGCTATAGATAAGCAGGATCGGGAAGATCGCGAAGAAGTACAGCACGGTGATCGAGGCGCCGGCGGTAATACCGAAGTGCTCCTTGACCACTTCGGTGATATCGCCGTCATTGCGCCCGGAAAGGACGAAACGGGTCAGCCCGCGGTGAGCGAAATAGGTCATCGGGAAGGCCAGCATGGCCAGGATCAGCAACGGCCAGAAGCCGCCAAGGCCGGCGTTGATCGGCAGGAACAGGGTTCCGGCGCCGATCGCTGTGCCGAACAGGCCCAGCATCCAGGTGGTGTCGTGACGCGACCAGCTGCCGAGGGTGGCGGGGGTCGATTCTGCAAAGCGTTGTTCAACGCTTGGGGCCTGCTCATTCATTCCGGGTGAAGCTCCACTCGCAAGACTGCAACAGGCTGAGAATGGCGAAATAGACGTTTCGCCCAACTCAACCGAAAAAGGGAGCGCGATTGTGCACGGAAAGGTTGCACTTGCGAAGCCCTTTTCCGAGGAGCGGTTGCACTTGTCTTTACAAGCGGATGCAACCAGAGGCTGCACGCAGCCTGATCGCCGGCAAGCCGGCTCCCACACCGACCGCGCAGTGCTTGAGCCTTGCGCTACCTCTGTGGGAGCCGGCTTGCCGGCGAAAGGGCCGCAAAGCGGCCCCGTGCGGTGTTACTTCTGGACGGCGGCGAAGGCTTCGGCAACCCGTTGCAGGTTGGCCGGGCGCAGGCCGGACATGCATACGCGGCCGCTGTCGATCAAGTACACGCCGAACTCGTCACGCAGGCGGCGCACCTGCTCGACGCTGAAGCCGGTGTAGCTGAACATGCCGCGCTGGCGCAGGAAGAACTGGAAGTCCTGGCCTGGCAGCAGCACGGCCAGGGCATCGACCAGCGCCTGGCGCATGTCGAGGATACGTTTGCGCATCACTTCGACTTCCTCGGCCCACTGGGCATTGAGGGCGGCATCGCCGAGCACGCCAGCAACCAGCTGGGCGCCGAAGTTGGGCGGGCTGGAGTAGTTGCGGCGCACGGTAGCCTTCAGCTGGCCGAGCACGCTCTGGGCAGTGGCTTCATCGTCGCAGACCACCGACAGGCCGCCGACACGCTCGCCGTACAGCGAGAAGATCTTCGAGAACGAGTTGCTGACCAGGCACGGCACGCCGGCGCGGGCCATTTCGCGGATGGCGTAGGCGTCTTCCACCAGGCCTTCGGCGAAGCCCTGGTAGGCGATGTCGAGGAACGGGATCAGTTGGCGTGCCTTGACCACTTCAACCACCTGTTGCCACTGGTGCTGTTCCAGGTCGGCGCCGGTGGGGTTGTGGCAGCACGGGTGCAGCAGCACTACGCTGTTGGCCGGCAGGGTCTGCAGGGTGGCCAGCATGCCGTCGAAGTCCACGCCACGGGTGGCCTGGTCGAAGTACGGGTAGGTGTGCACCTTGAAGCCGGCGCCTTCGAAGATGGCGCGGTGGTTGTCCCAGGTCGGGTTGCTGACCCAGACTTCGGACTGCGGGAAGTAGCGCTTGAGGAAGTCGGCGCCGACCTTTAGGGCGCCGGAACCGCCTACGGTCTGCACGGTGGCCACGCGCCCGCCGGTAACAGCCGGGTGATCGGCACCGAACAGCAGCGCCTGGATCGCCTGGCGGTAGCTGGCCAGGCCTTCCATCGGCAGGTACAGAGAGGCTTCGTGGTCCTGGCCGGCGATGCGTTTCTCCACCGCATCCACAGCCGCCAGTTGCGGCACCACGCCGGCCTCATCGTAGTACAGGCCGATACTCAGGTTGACCTTGTCGGCGCGCGGGTCGGCCTTGAAGGTTTCCATCAACGAGAGGATCGGGTCGCCGGCATAGGCATCGACATGTTTGAACACAGCGTGCAGCTCCTTGGATCAGGACAGTTCGAAAAGGCAGCCCTGAGCATACCCGGAGTGCGGGCTCAGGAACATCAACTATTGTGCAAGGTTGTCTATGCAACATTGCATGGCTGAGGATTGGTGCTGGATTCTTCGCGGGCATGCCCGCTCCCACAGGTACTGCACAGGTCTCAAGGGCGGTGCTATCACTGTGGGAGCGGGCGCGCCCGCGAAGAGGCCGGGTCAGCCAAGCAGCTCTTTCAGGCCTTGCAACTCCTGCTCGGTCAGCGCCACCCCTTCCTCCTCGGCCACCTCGCGCTCGCGGTAACGCCGCTCGCCCGGCATGCGCGTCAGCCCCACCGCCTGCATCTGCTCGACCAGCTCGCGGCTGCGCTGGGCAAACCGCTCACCCTCGGCCTTGTTCGGGTCGATGACGATGATCAACTGCCCGGTCCACGGCGTCTTCGCCCCCGGGTGCCCCGACCAGTCGAACTCCCAGGAAAAATTCCCGCCGGTCAGCGCCGCCGCAAGCAACTCGACCATCATCGACAAGGCCGAGCCCTTGTGCCCGCCAAATGGCAGCAAGGCGCCGCCTTCCAGAATCGCCTTGGGATCGGTGGTCGGCTCGCCATTGGCATCCACCCCCATGCCCTGCGGCAATTGCTGGCCAGCACGCGCGGCAATCTGCACGTCGCCATGGGCCATGGCGCTGGTGGCCATGTCGAAGACGATCGGGTCATGTTCGGCGCAAGGTGCGGCAAAGGCGATGGGGTTGGTGCCGAACAGCGGCTTGCGAGCGCCGTGCGGCACCACGCAGGTCATGCTGTTGACCACGCTCAGGGCTACCAGGCCTTCGTCGGCGAAAGGCTCCACATCCGGCCACAGCGCGGCGAAGTGGTGCGAGTTGTGGATCGCCAGCACGGCGATGCCAGCGTTGCGCGCCTTCGCCACCAGAAGTTCACGGGCCGCCGCCAGCGCCGGCTGGGCGAAGCCGCCTGCGGCATCGACACGAACATAACCGGGCGCCACGTCGCTGACCTTCGGCGTGGCCTGGCCATCGACCCAGCCGCTGGCCAATGTCGAAACATAGCCGGGCATGCGGAACACCCCATGGCTATGGGCACCATCGCGCTGGGCGCTGGCGCAGTTGTAGGCCAGCACCCGGGCCACGCTTTCGCTGCAGCCATGGCGCTGGAAGATGCTCTGCAACAGGCCCTGCAGCTCGGTAAAAGGCACACGCACGACGGTGCTGGTGGAAGGTGCGGACATCTGAAGCTCCTTGTTGGAATTGGAATGGCTACAGCGTTGCAACGACAAAAACTTTCCTGCATGTGACAGCTATCTGTCAAATGTTGACTTGATGACAGAAAACAGCCATTTTCTTTCGCAAGCCTTACCCCTGGAGCCGCAGCATGAGCCAACCGATCAAGCAACGCCTGGAAAACAGCCTCGAAGGGGCCGCTGCTTCGGGCCGCAAGATCGCCACCTACATGCTCGCCAATCTGCAGGAACTGCCGTTCCAGACCTCGGCCAGCATTGCCGCCAAGCTGGGCGTCAGCGAATCCAGCGTCGGCCGTTTCTGCCGCTCATTGGGTTATGCCCATCTCAAGGCGTTGAAGCAAGACCTGCAGAACGACCTGGGCGATGGCCCGTGGCTGGTGGGCGACCGCCTGCAAGATTACCGCCAGAACCAGGACGCCAGCGACAACGCCGGCAGCCTGGAGCTGGAAATCGCCGCCCTGGTGCGCGTGCACGAGTATCGCCAGAGCAGCGCCTGGCACAGCGTCGCCCAGCGCCTGGCAAGCAAGCAGCGGGTGTTCATTGCCGGCTTCCAGACCGAGCGCGGCATCGCCATGTGCATGAGCCACCTGCTGCAGTACCTGCGCGATGGCGTGCAGCTGGTGGATATGAGTGCCGGGCACTTTGGCGAAGTATTGCTGGGCCGCGCCGAAGACAGCGCCCTGGTGGTGTTCGAAGCCCGCCGTTATTCCCGCCATGCCCTGCTGTTGTGCCAGAAGGCGCGCGAGGCTGGCATAGCGGTCACCCTGGTGACCGACACCTTCTGTGACTGGGCCGATGCCAACGCCGACGAGGTGTTCCGCATTCCCACCGAGTTCAACCTGTTCTGGGAGTCCACCTCGACCATGCTGTCGTGGGTGCACCTGATGGTCAACGAGGTCTGCAAGAAACTCGGACCGGATGTTGAAAAGCGCTTGGAAGCAACTGCCGCTCTACATAACGAATTCGTCGGCTACACCTCGTGGTCGACGGGAAAACAACAATAGCAAGAGTGCAATGAGGTGCGAGATGAAAAAGACCATGGCCTTGGTGGGTGCGTGTGCCCTGCTGCTGTCGGGTGCCGCCAGTGCCGAAACCCTGCGCTTCGCCACCGAGGGCGCCTACCCGCCCTTCAACTATGTCGACGCCAATAACCAGTTGCACGGCTTCGACATCGACATCACCCATGCCCTGTGCGAGCAGATGAAAGTCGAGTGCACGCTGGTGGCCCAGGACTGGGAAGGCATCATCCCGGCGCTGATGGCACGCAAGTACGACGCAGTGGTCGCGTCGATGATCAACACCGAAGAACGGCGCAAGAAAATCGCCTTCACCGACCACTACTACCGCACCCCGCTGACTGTCGCCGTGGCCAAGGACAGCAAGATTACCGACGCCCAGACCAACTTCGACGGCTACACCGTTGGCGCCCAGTCGTCCTCCACCCAGGCCATCTACGCCGAAGACGTCTACGCCAAGGCCGGTGCCGACGTGAAACTGTACCCGACCATGGACGAAGCCAACGCCGACCTGGCCGCGGGCCGCCTGGACGGGGTGATTGCCGACAAATTCCCACTGAACGAGTGGATGACCAAGAACGGCGGGGACTGCTGCAAGATCCTCGGCGACGTGGCCAACACCAAGGCCGATGCCGCCATTGCCGTGCGCAAGGACGACGAAGCCCTGCGCCAACGCCTGAACACCGCGCTGCAACAGATCGTGGCCAACGGCACCTACCAGAAGATCGCCAGCAAGTACTTCGCTTTCGATATCTACAACTGATCTTCAAGCCCTCATTGCCTGACCGGGCCCTATCGCCGGCAAGCCAGCTCCCACAGGTTGCTCACTGACCTGAAGAACAGCGGTGTACCTGTGGGAGCTGGCTTGCCGGCGATGAGGCCGGTGAGGTCAACACAAGGTGTTCGTCATGCTCGATCAATTATCCTTGCTGTCCTTCGCCAGTGGAGGCTGGGGCCAGGCGTTGCTGGCCGGCGCCCTGGTCACCGTTTCCCTGGCCCTGGCCTGCCTGCCCATCGGCCTGCCGCTGGGCCTGGTGGTCGCCCTTGCAGCACGCTCGCGCAAGCGCTTGCCGCGTGCCTGGGCCACCACCTTCTCCACCGTGTTCCGTGGCCTGCCCGAACTGCTGACGCTGCTGATCATCTATTACGGCTGCCAGATCGCCGCACAGAAAATTCTCGCAGCCATGGGCTACCAGGGTGAGTTCCTGATCAATACCTTCCTCGCCGCGATGATCGCCTTCAGCCTGGTGTTCGCCGCGTTCTCCAGCGAGATCTGGCTGGCAGCCTTCAAGACCCTGCCCAAGGGCCAGCTGGAAGCCTGCTCGGCGCTGGGCCTGAGCAAGCGCACCGGCTTCTTCAAGGTGCTGCTGCCGCAATTGACCCGCATCGCCCTTCCCGGCCTGTCCAATAACTGGCTGTCGCTGCTCAAGGACACCTCGCTGGTATCCACCATCTCGCTGGTCGACCTGATGCGCCAGACCAACCTGGCCGTCAGCGTGACCAAGGAGCCGATGTTCTTCTATGGCGTCGCCTGCCTGGGCTACCTGCTGTTCGCCGCCATTTCCGGGCGCGTGTTCGCCTTCATCGAACGGCGCAGCAACCGCCACCTGCAAGGAGCACGCGCATGAGCTTCGAACAACTGCTGGCGCTGGTACTCGACCCCGACCTGCTGGAACGCTACGGCCCACGCTTCCTCGATGGCCTGCTGGTAACGGCCAAGCTGGTGGCGATTTCCTTCAGCCTGGGTGCCGTGCTCGGCCTGTTGCTGGCCCTGGCGCGCATGTCGCGCAGCCTGCTGCTGCAGCGCATGGCCGCCGGCTATGTGTACTTCTTCCGCGGCTCGCCGCTGCTGGCCCAGCTGTTCCTACTGTATTACGGCCTGGGTTCGCTCAAAGGCTTCTGGCAGGACGTAGGCCTGTGGTGGTTCTTCCGCGAGGCGTGGTTCTGCACCCTGCTGGCGTTCACCCTGAACACCGCCGCCTACCAGGCCGAGATCTTCCGCGGCAGCCTGATGGCCGTCGCCCCCGGCCAGCATGAGGCGGCTCGGGCGCTGAACCTGAAGCGCTCGACCACCTTCTTCAAGGTGATCCTGCCGCAGTCGCTGCTGGTGGCCATCGGCCCGCTGGGCAACGAACTGATCCTGATGATCAAGGCCAGTGCGATCGCCTCGCTGGTGACCATCTACGACCTGATGGGCGTGACCAAACTGGCCTTCTCGCGCAGTTTCGACTTCCAGATCTACCTGTGGGCCGCCGTGCTCTACCTGCTGATCGTCGAACTGGTGCGGCGCCTGCTGAAACACCTGGAAGCCCGTCTGGGCCGCCACTTGAACTGACCGAAGGATACGTTCCATGCATTGCCAGACCCTTGTCCTCGGCGCCGGCATCGTCGGCGTCAGCACCGCGCTGCACCTGCAGGCCCGCGGGCGCCAGGTGATCCTGATCGACCGCGACGAACCGGGCTGCGGCACCAGCCACGGCAACGCCGGGCTGATCGAGCGCTCCAGCGTCATCCCCTATGCCTTCCCGCGGCAACTGGGCGCGCTGCTGCGCTATGGCCTGAACCGCCAGCCCGACGTGCGCTACAGCCTGCTGCACCTGCCCAAGGCCGCACCCTGGCTGTGGCGCTACTGGCGCCAGTCTGCCCCCGGGCGCCTGGCCGGGGCCGCCGCCGACATGCTGCCGCTGGTGCAGCGCTGCGTCGAGGAGCACGACGTATTCATTGCTGCCGCCGGCCTGGAAGGGCTGGTGCAGGCCAAAGGCTGGATCGAAGTGTTCCGTGACCCGGCGCTGTTCGAGCAGGCCAAGGCCGACGCCAAGGGCCTGAGCCGATATGGCCTGCAGTTCGAAATCCTCGAATGCGGGCAGTTGCAGGCCCGCGAGCACCAGCTGGACGCCAGCGTGGTCGGCGGCATTCACTGGCTCGACCCCAAGACCGTGAACAACCCCGGCGCCCTCACCCGCGGCTACGCCACCCTGTTCACGCAGCGCGGCGGGCAGTTCCTGCATGGCGATGCGCGCAGCCTGCGCCAGGTCGACGGCCAATGGCGGGTCGACAGCCGCCGCGGCCCGATCACCGCCGACGAGGTGGTGGCCTGCCTCGGCCCGCAGTCAGCCGACCTGTTCAGTGGCCTGGGCTACCAGATACCGCTGGCGATCAAGCGTGGCTACCACATGCACTACAGCACCCGTGACGGCGCGCAACTGGAGCATTCCATCTGCGACACCCAGGGCGGCTACGTGCTGGCGCCGATGGCCCGCGGCGTGCGCCTGACCACCGGCATCGAGTTCGACGCCAGCAGCGCGCCGGGCAACCAGATCCAGCTGGGCCGTTGCGAAGCCCTGGCGCGCAAGCTGTTCCCGGCCCTGGGTGAGCGCCTGGACGACACCCCGTGGCTGGGCCGCCGCCCGTGCCTGCCCGACATGCGCCCGGTGATCGGCCCGGCACCGCGCCACCCGGGGCTGTGGTTCAACTTCGGCCACGCCCACCACGGCCTCACCCTGGGCCCGGTCAGCGGCCGGCTGGTGGCCGAACTGGTCACCGGCGAACGCCCCTTCACCGACCCCGCGCCCTACAGCGCGACCCGTTTCGACTGACCCCCTGCGGGAGAACAACAAGATGACCGCACCACTGAGCCTTGCCACCCTTGCCCCCGAACCCGACCCACGCCCGGTGCTGATCCGCATCGAAGGCCTGAACAAGCACTACGGCGCGTTCCACGTGCTGCGCGACATCGACCTGCAGGTGCGCGAAGGCGAACGCATCGTGCTGTGCGGGCCGTCCGGCTCGGGCAAGTCGACCCTGATCCGCTGCATCAACCGCCTGGAAGTGGCCCAGCAGGGCAGCATCAAGGTGGATGGCATCGACCTGGCGGCCACCACCCGCGAAGCGGCGCAGGTGCGCAGCGACATCGGCATGGTGTTCCAGCACTTCAACCTGTTCCCGCACATGAGCGTGCTCGACAACTGCCTG
This sequence comes from Pseudomonas sp. S1(2024), assembly GCF_046557535.1. Lineage (NCBI taxonomy): Bacteria > Pseudomonadati > Pseudomonadota > Gammaproteobacteria > Pseudomonadales > Pseudomonadaceae > Pseudomonas > Pseudomonas sp. S1(2024). The sequence continues at coordinate 1,954 of NZ_JBKGFP010000121.1, read as the reverse complement.
CTGGCCCCCACCAGCGTGCGCGGCCTGTCGCGCAAGGACGCCGAGGAGCGGGCGCGCATGTACCTGAGCAAGGTCGGCATCGAAAGCCAGGCGCACAAGTACCCCAGCCAGCTGTCCGGCGGCCAGCAGCAGCGCGTGGCGATTGCCCGGGCACTGTGCATGAAGCCGCGGATCATGCTGTTCGACGAGCCCACCTCGGCGCTTGACCCAGAGATGGTCGCCGAGGTGCTGGATGTGCTGGTGCAACTGGCCGGCACCGGCATGACCATGCTTTGCGTCACCCATGAAATGGGCTTTGCCCGCCAGGTAGCCGAGCGGGTGCTGTTCCTTGAGGGCGGGCAGATCATCGAAGACAGCCCGCCGCAGGTGTTCTTCAACCAGCCGCGTACCGAGCGGGCCAAGGGGTTCCTGGCGCAAATACTGCACTGACACCTGTTCCGGCCTCTTCGCGGGCTCGCCCGCTCCCACAGGATCACCTCGGCCTTCGAGACCGGTGATCAACCTGTGGGAGCGGGCATGCCCGCGAAGAGGCCGGAACAGGCGACACCTTCATTGCACCGCTGCAAAGACCCAACTGCATCGTTAAATATTATTGACCTTACCCCCCACCAAACCCACGCCACCACAGGCTCGCAACGGTTTCAGCCCCCAAAAACCGGCGCATTCCCTGCCATCAAGCCCTGCTCCGTCGTTTGACATATCGAACGGCTCTGGCAAGCTATCTACAAGCCCCGACCGGAATCGTCGCCTCCGACGAGCCGGCAGTGCTCGGGGCTACAGGTTGCACCCATGGCCCCGCGCCGTGCACCTGCACAACAACGACAGGCCGAACCTGTCCCAAGGTGACATATGTCCAACAGCAACATTGGCAACAAGCAACCCTCCCTGCGCAAACCCGTCGTCCTGATGACCATGGGCAGCCAAGAGCGCAAAGGCCATGACTATCAGGTCATGACCCACAAATACATCACCCCGCTGGTCGAGTTTTCCGATTGCGTCCCGGTGCTGGTGCCCACCTGCTGCGGCATCGAAGACCTCGAGACCTATCTGGACATGGCCGACGGCGTGTACCTGACCGGCGCCGGCAGCAACATCGACCCGGCCCTGTACGGCCAGGAAAACGAGACCCCCGGCAAAGGCCAGGACCAGAACCGCGACCTGTTCGACATCCCGCTGGTCAAGGCCGCGATCAAGCGTGGCCTGCCGATCTTCGGCATCTGCCGTGGCATGCAGGAAATCAACGTGGCCCTGGGTGGCGACATCTACCAGAAGGTGTACGCCGAGCCTGGCTTCAATGACCACCGGGAAAACCCGGAAGACCCGGTCGAGGTGCAATACGCCCAGGTGCACGGCGTGAAGATCAAGCCGGACAGCTGGCTGCGCGACACCCTGGGTACCGACGAGATTCGCGTCAACTCGCTGCATGGCCAAGGCCTGCACAAGCTCGGCGCCGGCATCGAGGCCATCGCCCACGCCGAAGACGGCCTGGTCGAGGCGATCCATGCCCCGAGCATCTCGCCGTTCCTGTTCGCCGTGCAGTGGCACCCGGAGTGGCAAGCGGCGAAGAACCCGGATTCGATCAAGATTTTCCAGGCTTTCGGCGACGCTTGCCGGGCCCAGGTACGCAAGGCGCAGATCAAGCGCCAGCACGCTGCCTGACCCCAGTTTCCTCTGCTTTGATCGCGGGGCGGCGCAAGGCCGCCCCCGTTTTCCCCGGTCACCCTCTGCTGGTCCCAGAACACTTCCCGTGGAAACGGGCGGCGGGCTTGTGCCTGTCTCCGCGATCGTTTTTTCCTGCCCCATAAAGAGATACGATGACTGATCGCAGTGAGTCTGCCATCTATGTCTCATGCATCTCTTGTTGTCGCCTGTGCTGGCCTCTTCGCGGGTAAACCCGCTCCCCCAGGGACCGAGCAATCCCCTTCCAAAAAGGTTTCCCCCCCCCAAGGACAGA
>NZ_JBKGFP010000120.1:0-16495 GCF_046557535.1 Pseudomonas sp. S1(2024) | reverse complement strand
TGTGCTGGCCTCTTCGCGGGTAAACCCGCTCCTACAAGCGCGACGCGGTCCCTGTAGGAGCGGGTTTACCCGCGAAGAGGCCGGCACAGGCAATAACACTCCTTCCGCCCCTCCACAAAAAAATCTCCCCAAGGGACTAGTCATCGTACAAGTTGTACGATAACTTACCTCCAACGCAAAACATCACCCTTCACCCAAGCGCCACAGGATGCCAACAACAATGACTCCACAAGAACTCAAATCCATCCTCTCCCACGGCCTGCTGTCTTTCCCGGTCACCGACTTCAACGCCCAGGGCGACTTCAACCCGGCTGGCTACGTCAAGCGCCTGGAATGGCTGGCCCCGTACGGCGCCAGCGCCCTGTTCGCCGCCGGTGGCACCGGTGAGTTCTTCTCGCTGGCTGCCAGCGAATACAGCCAGGTGATCAAGACCGCCGTCGACACCTGCGCCAAGTCGGTCCCTATCCTCGCCGGCGTCGGTGGCTCCACCCGCCAGGCCATCGAATACGCGCAAGAAGCCGAGCGCCTGGGTGCCAAGGGCTTGCTGCTGTTGCCGCACTACCTGACCGAAGCCAGCCAGGAAGGCGTCGCCGCCCACGTCGAAGCCGTATGCAAATCGGTAAACATCGGCGTAGTCGTCTACAACCGCAACGTCTGCCGCCTGAACGCCGACCTGCTGGAAAAACTGGCCGAGCGCTGCCCGAACCTGATCGGCTACAAGGACGGCCTGGGTGACATCGAGCTGATGGTGTCGATCCGTCGCCGCCTGGGCGACCGCTTCAGCTACCTGGGTGGCCTGCCGACCGCCGAGGTGTATGCAGCCGCCTACAAGGCCCTGGGCGTGCCGGTGTACTCCTCCGCCGTGTTCAACTTCGTGCCGAAGACCGCCATGGACTTCTACAACGCCATCGCCCGTGACGACCACGCCACCGTGGCCAAGCTGATCGACGACTTCTTCCTGCCTTACCTGGACATCCGCAACCGCAAGGCCGGCTATGCCGTGAGCATCGTCAAGGCCGGCGCCAAAATCGCCGGTTACGACGCCGGCCCGGTGCGTACTCCGCTTACCGACCTCACCGCCGACGAGTACGAAAAACTCGCCGCGCTGATGGACAAGATGGGCCCGCAGTAAGCGCCGCCCGCGGCCTGCCAGATGCCGCGCCCGGAGTGGGCCAGCCCCACTCCGGTTACAATTCGTGAGCCCGCACAAAAATAACTAGTGGGAGTACTACCAGCATGCAAGCGACGAAGAAGACGCATGTGCGCTACCTGATCCTGTTCATGCTGTTCCTGGTGACCACGATCAACTACGCTGACCGCGCCACCATTGCCATCGCGGGCTCCAGCCTGCAGAAAGACCTCGGCATCGATGCCGTGACCCTCGGCTACATCTTCTCCGCCTTCGGATGGGCATACGTGGCTGGCCAGATTCCTGGTGGCTGGCTGCTCGACCGCTTCGGTTCCAAGAACGTCTACGCCTTCAGCATCTTCACCTGGTCGCTGTTCACCCTGCTGCAGGGTTTTGTCGGTGGCCTGCCGGTGGCCTGGGCGGTGGTGACGCTGTTCACCCTGCGCTTTTTGGTCGGTTTTGCCGAAGCCCCGTCGTTCCCGGGCAATGCGCGCATCGTCGCGGCCTGGTTCCCGACCCAGGAGCGCGGCACCGCCTCGGCCATCTTCAACTCGGCGCAGTACTTCGCCACCGCACTGTTCGCACCGATCATGGGCTGGATCGTGTTCAGCTTCGGCTGGGAGCACGTGTTCGTGGTCATGGGCGCACTGGGCATCGTGTTCTCCATGGTGTGGCTGAAGACCATCTACAACCCGCGCCAACACCCACGTATCAGCCCAGGTGAACTCGAACACATCGAGCAGAATGGCGGGCTGGTGGACATGGACCAGAAGCGCGGCAACGACGGCCCGAAATGGGGCTACATCAAGCAACTGCTGACCAGCCGCATGCTGCTGGGCGTGTACCTGGGCCAGTACTGCATCAACGCCATCACCTACTTCTTCCTCACCTGGTTCCCGGTGTACCTGGTGCAGGAGCGCGGCATGACCATCCTCAAGGCCGGCTTCATCGCCTCGCTGCCGGCGGTCTGCGGCTTCATCGGTGGTGTGCTGGGCGGGGTGATCTCCGACTGGCTGCTGCGCCGCGGCAACTCGCTGACCTTCTCGCGCAAGCTGCCGATCGTCTGCGGCCTGCTGCTGTCGACCACCATGGTGTTCTGCAACTACGTCGACGCCGAGTGGATGGTGGTCGGTTTCATGACCCTGGCGTTCTTCGGCAAAGGCATCGGCGCGCTGGGCTGGGCGGTGGTCGCCGACACCTCGCCGAAACAGATCGCCGGGCTGTCGGGAGGGCTGTTCAACACCTTCGGCAACATCGCCTCGATCACCACGCCAATCGTGATCGGCTACATCATCAGCGCCACGGGTTCGTTCAAGTGGGCCCTGGTGTACGTCGGCGCCAACGCCCTGGTGGCGGTGTTCAGCTACCTGGTGATCGTCGGCCCGATCAAGCGCATCGAGCTGCGTGAAAGCCCAAAGCCTGACGCCGAGCCAGTGGCCGGCAGCGAACTGGCCGGCTCGCGCCACTGAGTGAACACGCCCGCGGCGGCCACCCGCCGCGGGCGGATGTACAAAAGCCTGAGAACCTGACAAGTAGGGCCCGAACATGCAGTTGATCGAACATTCCGACTCGCCCCGCTACGTCCGCCTGCACGACGACGACAATGTCGTGGTGGTGGTCAATGATGGCGGCCTGGGCGAAGGCGCCCGCTTCGCCGACGGCCTGACCCTGGTCGAAGGCGTGCCACAGAGCCACAAGGTGGCCACCGTAGCCATCGCCAAGGGCGAGCCGGTGCGCCGCTACGGGCAGATCATCGGCTACGCGCTGGAAGACCTGCGCCAGGGCAGCTGGGTGCAGGAGAGCCAGCTGGCCATGCCGGCCGCGCCGGAGCTGGACAGCCTGCCACGCTGCGACGCCGTCCCGCAGCCGCTGCCGCCGCTCGAAGGCTTCACCTTCGAAGGCTACCGCAACGCCGACGGCACCGTCGGCACCCGCAACATCCTCGGCATCACCACCACCGTGCAGTGCGTGGCCGGCGTGCTGGAGCATGCGGTAAAGCGCGTTCGCAGCGAGTTGCTGCCCAAGTATCCCAATGTCGATGACGTGGTGGCGATCACCCACAGCTACGGCTGCGGTGTGGCGATCAACGCGCGCGATGCCTACATCCCGATCCGCACGGTGCGCAACCTGGCGCGCAACCCCAACCTGGGCGGCGAGGCCCTGGTCATCAGCCTGGGCTGCGAAAAGCTGCAGGCCGGCCAGGTGATGCACGACAACGACCCGTCGGTGGACCTCAGCGACCCGTGGCTGTACCGCCTGCAGGACGCCAGCCTGGGCTTTGTGGAAATGATCGAGCAGATCATGGAACTGGCCGAGACCCGCCTGAAGAAACTCGACCAGCGCCGCCGCGTAAGCGTGCCGGCCAGCGAACTGATCCTGGGTATGCAGTGCGGGGGCAGCGATGCCTTCTCGGGCATCACCGCCAACCCGGCGCTGGGCTACGCCGCCGACCTGCTGGTACGCGCCGGCGCCACCGTGCTGTTCTCGGAGGTGACCGAAGTGCGCGACGCCATCTATATGCTCACCTCGCGGGCGGAAAACCAGGAGGTCGCAGACGCCCTGGTGCGCGAAATGGACTGGTACGACCGCTACCTGCAGCAAGGCGCCGCCGACCGCAGCGCCAACACCACGCCGGGCAACAAGAAAGGCGGCCTGTCGAATATCGTCGAGAAGTCCCTGGGGTCGATCGTCAAGTCCGGTAGCGGCGCCATCCAGGGCGTGCTCGGCCCGGGCGAGCGGGTCAACCGCAAAGGCCTGATCTTCTGCGCCACCCCGGCCAGCGACTTTGTGTGCGGCACCCTGCAACTGGCTGCCGGTATGAACCTGCATGTGTTCACCACCGGCCGCGGCACGCCATACGGTCTGGCCATGGCGCCAGTGGTCAAGGTATGCACCCGCAGCGAGCTGGCCCAGCGCTGGCCCGACCTGATCGACATCGACGCCGGGCGCATCGCCAGCGGCCGCTCGACCATCGAGGAGCTGGGCTGGGAGCTGTTCCACTACTACCTGGACGTGGCCAGCGGCCGCAAGCAGACCTGGGCCGAACAGCATCGCCTGCACAACGACATCACCCTGTTCAACCCGGCACCGATTACCTGATGACCCGGCTTCTCGACAGTGTCGCGATCCCTGTGGGAGCGGGGGGGGGGGGGGGGGGGGGGAAAAAAGGGGGGGGGAAGGAGGGGGAGGGGGGGGGGGGGAGGGAGAGCCCGCGAAGCAGGCAACCCGGTGTATGGCACCGGCTGCGCCGGTGTTCGCGGGCTCGCCCGCTCCCACAGGTCATGCGACAACCTGCCAGATTTTCTCTCAACCTACAGGAGCACCCCATGCCTGAAATCCTCGGCCACAACTTCATCGCCGGCCAGCGCAGCGCCGCTGGCCCGCAGCGCCTGCAGAGCCTGGACGCCAGCACCGGCGAGGCCCTGCCCTACAGCTTCGCCCAGGCCACCGAAAGCGAAGTGGACCAGGCCGCCAAGGCCGCGGCCGCCGCTTTCGCCGAATTCCGCCAGCTGGCCCCGGCGCGGCGCGCCGAATTCCTTGACGCCATCGCCGCCGAGCTGGACGAACTGGACGACACCTTCGTCGCCATCGTCTGCCGTGAAACCGCCCTGCCCCCCGCCCGTATCCAGGGCGAGCGCGGCCGCACCAGCGGCCAGATGCGCCTGTTCGCCCAAGTGCTGCGCCGTGGTGACTTCCTCGGTGCACGCATCGACCTGGCCCTGCCCGAGCGTCAGCCCCTGCCACGCGTGGACCTGCGCCAGATGCGCATCGGCGTCGGCCCGGTCGCCGTGTTCGGCGCCAGCAACTTCCCGTTGGCCTTCTCCACCGCCGGTGGCGATACCGCTGCGGCCCTGGCCGCCGGTTGCCCGGTGGTGTTCAAGGCCCACAGCGGCCACATGGCCACCGCCGACCTGGTTGGCAGTGCCATCCAGCGCGCCGCCGAGCGCACCGGCATGCCCAAGGGCGTGTTCAACATGGTGTTCGGTGGCGGCGTCGGCGAGTGGCTGGTCAAGCACCCGGCCATCCAGGCGGTCGGCTTCACCGGCTCGCTGAAAGGCGGTGACGCCCTGTGCCGCATAGCCGCCGAGCGCCCGCAGCCGATCCCGGTGTTCGCCGAGATGTCCAGCATCAACCCGGTCATCATCCTGCCGGGCGCCCTGGCCAAGCGTGGCGAAGCCATCGCCCGAGAACTGGCCGGTTCGGTGTGCCTGGGCGCAGGCCAGTTCTGCACCAACCCGGGCCTGGTGATCGGCCTGCAGTCGCCGCAGTACAGCCAACTGCTGGCCGAGCTTGGCCAGCACCTGAGCCAGCAGGCCGGCCAGACCATGCTCAACGCAGGTGGCCTGCGCAGCTACGTCGGTGGCCTGGAGCACCTGCACGCCCATGCCGGTATCGAGCACCTGGCCGGCCAGGCGCAGGCAGGCAGCCAGGCGCGCGCCCAGCTGTTCAAGGCCGATGCCCGCCTGTTGGTGGAGTCTGACCCGCTGCTGCAGGAAGAAGTGTTCGGCCCGACCACTGTTGCCGTGGAAGTGCAGGACAACGATCAGTTGCGCGCCGCCCTGCTCGGCCTGCGCGGCCAGCTGACCGCGACCCTGATTGGCGAGCCGGAAGACCTGCAGGCCTTCGCCTGGCTGGTACCGCTGCTGGAAGAGAAGGTCGGGCGGATCCTGGTCAACGGCTACCCGACCGGTGTCGAGGTGTGTGATGCGATGGTGCACGGCGGGCCTTACCCGGCCACATCGGATGCGCGCGGCACGTCGGTCGGCACCCTGGCCATCGACCGCTTCCTGCGCCCGGTGTGCTACCAGAACTACCCGCAGGCACTGTTGCCTGAGGCACTGCGCGACGGCAACCCGCTTGGGCTGCGCCGGCTGGTGAATGGCCAGTGGAGTGAGGGCGCGATCTGATCGCCCCTTGAAACCAGAAAGCCCCGCGCATGGCGGGGCTTTTCTTTTGGCTGTCCCGACCTCGTCGGGGACACGCCCACTCACAAAGGTGTCGCTGCACCCTCAAGATAAGGTGATCCCTGTGGGAGCGGGCGCGCCCGCGAAGAGGCCGGCACAAGCGACGAAGGCCTCAGGCCCCCTGCGCCTCGGCCTCTTCATGCGCCTGACGCAAGCGCTCGCGGCTGTTGCTCAGGTGCATGCGCATGGCCATCTTCGCCCCTTCGCTATCACGCCGGGCGATGGCTTCGTAGATCGCCTCGTGCTCATGCATCAGCCGGCTCATGTAGTGCGCCTGGTCATCATGGGCCAACCGCGCCGAATTCAACCGGGTACGCGGGATGATGCTGGTGCCCAGGTGGTTGATGATGTCGGCGAAGTAGTGGTTGCCGCTGGCCTGGGCAATGCGCAGGTGGAACTGGAAATCCGCCGACACCGCATCCGTGGCGTGAGCAGCCCCTTCGTTGAGTTCGTCCAGCGCCGCACGCATGCCGGTCAGCTCTTCATCGCTGCGCCGCTGCGCCGCCAGGCCCGCCGATTCGATCTCCAGGGCAATGCGCAACTCCAGCACCGCCAACACTTCGCGCAGGGTGACCACGGTCGCCGGGTCGATACGGAAACCACCCGTGGCTGGCGCGTCCAGCACGAAGGTACCGATGCCGTGGCGGGTCTCGACCTGCCCGGCAGCCTGCAGCCGCGAGATCGCTTCACGCACAACCGTGCGGCTGACACCCTCTTCGGCCATGATCTGCGATTCGGTCGGCAGCTTGTCGCCGCGCTTGAGCTGGCCGCTGCGAATGCGCTCGGTCAGCACCGTGACCAGTTCCTGGGCCAGACTGCGCGGCTTGCGCCGGGTCTTTGCCTGTACCTGCTGCTCTGTCATTGCCCTGTATTTCACCTTGAAAGACAGCGCTCATCATAGCGCAAGCAGTTGTACGATCACATACACGCAGTGCGGTATTTCTCGGCGTCCGCAGGCGACACGCAGCCCTGGACGAAACACTGGAATGCTGGCGCCTCGCAGTTGCAACGCTGTACTGTGCGGTTTCACGCTCATCCATGGAAGGAAGACACCGCATGAAACCCCTCGACCGCTTGTTGCTAGCCAGTGGCCTGTTGATCCCCTTCTGGCTGCTGGCAGGCGTATGGTTCACCGCCCTGGCCTACCCCGGCTACGACCACCTGCAACAGGCCATGAGCCAGCTCGGCGCCGTCGGTTCGCCGACCCAGAACTGGTCGCCGTTGGTCAACAACTTCCCCCTTGCCATGCTGTTCACCCTGTTTGCCTGGGGCCTGGCGCGGCGCTGGCGTGGTTCGAAGCTGGCATTGCTGAGTGCGGCGCTGGTGCTGTTGCATGGTCTGGGCAGCCTGGGTACCGGCTGGTTTCCCTGCGACCAAGGTTGCGCTCCGGCGCAGCCTTCCCCTTCACAGCAGCTACACAACCTGTCCGGCTTGCTGATGTTCCTTTCCCTGACCCTTGCAAGCGCACTGTGGGCCTGGTTGGGCAATCGCATTGCCGGCTCCAGGGCACTGGGGCTGTTTTCCCTGGCCTGCGTGGTGCTGGCGATCGTGACCGTCGTACTCATGGGCAAGGCAGCGCAAAGCGGCCAATGGTTCGGCCTGTACCAGCGCCTGAACTACGGCGTATCGGTGATCTGGGTCGCCAGCCTGGCCTGGACCAGCCTGCGCACACACCGCGCCAGCCCGTTGCGGATGACAACAACCTGACGGCAATTTGCTGGCCCCCGGTAGCTGCTTATGAAGGCAAACTTCGTTTTCCTTCAGATGCTTAGGACAGCAACATGCGAGTACTTCTAGCAACGATGGCCGGCTGCCTGCTAGCCACGCTCGCTTTCGGCGCCCAGGCACGGGCGCTGAGCCAGAACGATCGCCACACTTGCGGCTGGGGCGCGCAGATAGCCGCCGAGGCGCAGCAGGCCAAGCTTTCCGGGGTAACCCTGTATGCCACGCGCAAGAAGCTGCAGGCGCGCAAATTCCCCAAACCGTGGATGCGCATGACCGCCTTCGGCATTACCGAACAGACCTACAACAGCCGCTCGCGGCTAAAGCCTGCAGCGATCAAGCAGACCTATTACGAGCAGTGCGTGCAACATGCGGTAGCAAGGCGATAAAGCTCTGGCTCTTTGGGCTGCGCTGTCGCGCAGAAAACAAATATCGCTCGTTTGAAGCGTCCTCTGCAGGAGCAGCCTTGGGCATTTGTTAAACTGATGAAAACTGTCGGACGCAACCAAGACCATTCGCAACATGGATGAACTACGCAAGATCGACCTCAACCTGCTGCTCGCCCTGCACGCCCTGCTGAGCGAAAAGCACGTCACCCGCGCCGCCTTGCGCCTGCACCGCAGCCAACCGGCGGTAAGCCACGCCCTGGCGCAGTTGCGCAAGCACTTCGACGATCCCTTGCTGGTGCGCCAGAACGGCCGCATGACCTTGACCCCCCGCGCCCAATCGCTGGCCAAACCGCTGCACGACGCCCTGGGCAACCTCAACGGCCTGCTGGCCGCCCCACAGTTCGAACCGGCCAAGGCCCAGCGTCGCTTCAGGCTCTCGCTGTCCGACTATTCCTCGCGGATCATCCTGCCACCCCTGCTGCGCCACCTGCGCCAGGTCGCGCCCGGGGTAGACCTGGCCATCAGCCAGGCCAGCCGCGAAACCATGCTGGCCCAGTTGCTCGATGGTGAACTGGACCTGGCCTTGGGCATCTTCCCGGACCTGCCCCAGGCCATCACGGCGCAGCCGCTGTTCACCGACAGCTTCATCAGCGTTGCCGACCGCCAGGTGCTACCGGCCAGCGGCGGCCTGGCCCTGGACGACTGGCTGGCCCGTCCGCATGTGCTGATGGCCATGCACCCGGATGCCTTCGATGAAATCGAACGCGCCCTGGCCGCGCAAGGCCTGCGTCGGCGGATTGCCCTGGCCTTGCCGCATTGGAGTGCGGCGGTCGAGGTGCTGGCCGGCACCGACCTGATCCTCACCGTGGCCGGCCGCGCGGTGGGCTCGCTGCACCAGCACAAGACATTGCGCCAGTTCGAGCCGCCACTGGCGATTCCTTCGTTCGATTACCAGCAAGCCTGGCATAGCCGCAAGGACGACGACCCCGGGCATCGCTGGCTGCGGGAAACCGTGTGGGCGTGCAGCCAGCCGGGGCGCTGATCAGCCTTCCGACTGTTTCTCCACGGCAGGGGCATTGGCCGACGAGCCTGCTGCCCAGGTGCCCTGCACCAGCAGAACGCCGCAGAGGATCAGCACCACACCCGCCAACCTGGCCAGACTGAGCGGCTTGCCTCCCAACCCCATCACCCCAAAGTGGTCTGCGACCACCGCCGTGATGATCTGCCCCGCCACCACCAGCACCAGGAACCCCGCTGCCCCAAGCCGGGGGGTGAGCGCAGCAGCACCGGCCACGTACAGCGCCCCCAGCACACCACCAACCCACAGCCACCAGGGCCCCTGCAAGGCCTTGCTCATGTGCGGCGCCGGTACCCTGAGGATCAGCAGCGCGAAAATCACTACCAGCGAACTTACCGTCAATGACGTGAACGCGCCCCATAACCAATGCCCCAGAGCCCGGCCGACGGCGGCATTACCCGCAGCCTGGAACGGCAGCACGGCACCGGCAAGCAACGCCAGGGCAAAGGGAAGTACCAGAAGGCACAAGGTCTTGCTGAACATGGCAGTCCTCATTCGTGACAGATGTTCAGGCGATGATCGGGAAATTCCCTTCATCCATGGAAATCGAAAGTGTGCACTCATGCTATTCGTTGCATGGATACCAGCCGATTGGGCTAGGATGCTGCCCAGCCTCGGCGCCCAAGGCTCGAACCGGCGGACTCACGGCTGAGGCCAGACCAAACCGTATGTGATGGAGCACATTCGATGACAGATGAACGTACAACCCTGATCGACCATGGGCAGTTGCCCACCCGCAACCTGGCCGAATGCCTGGCAGTGGATCAAAGGACCTTGGTCAGTGCACTGGCAGGCCAGTTGCCCGACACGCTGATCGAACAGCTGGCTACCTGCGCCGAAGAAACCTGCTCGCAGGGCCTGTCAAAAAAAATTACGGGGATCGGCCTTGCCCTTGGGCAGTGGCTGGAACCCGCACCTGCGCACCAGCGCCAGCAGGTGTTGGAGCAGTGCAGCGCGCACAGCTCCGATACGGTGCGCAGCTGGGCGGCCTTCGCCCAGGCGCACCTGTCGCGCACGGTCGATCTCGAAGCCGCATTGCTGGCCCAGCTGCGTTTTGCTCGCGATGAACATTTTGGTGTGCGCGAATGGGCCTGGATGGCCCTGCGCCCGCGCCTGGCTCAAGCGCTGGATGATGCCCTGGCCCTGCTTGCCCGGCATGCCGGCGACAGCAACCCACTGGTACGACGCTTCTGTATCGAGGTGCTGCGCCCACGTGGCGTGTGGTGCGAGCACATCGCCGCACTCAAGCAAGCGCCCGAAGTGGCCGAGCCACTGTTGGTGCCGCGCCTGGCTGAAGCAGACAAGTATGCCCAGGACTCGGTTGCCAATTGGCTCAACGATGCCAGCAAGACTCGGCCCGATTGGGTGATGCAGCTGTTCGAACGACATCCGCCGTCATGCAAGGCATCACGGCGGATCCATACGCGGGCAACCCGTAGCCTGCCCCAATGAATGGTCAGCGCGAGGTTTCGACGCGCAGCACTTCGGTGTAGATCGCGTCGACCGTCTGGCCGACCTTGAGGTTCTTCATGCGTGCCTGCAGGTCAGGGTTCTCGACCTTGACCACCTGCAGCTTGCCCTCCGGCGGCAACAGGCTCACTTCATGCGTCTTGAGGTCGATCTTCTTGATCTGCGAGGTCACCCTGACCTGGCGGAACGCCTCGCCGCCCGGGTTGGGGTTGTCTGCCGTGGCGCGAATGGTACCGGACTCTTCAGTCGCCTTCGGTGCACCGCCCACCTCCGGGTTGAGCACATAGGCCACCGCACGGGTCACGTAGATGTCGACTTGGTCACCCACCTTGAGGTTGGGCAGCGCCTTGGCCTTTTCAGTGAGCTGGAAGGTCACATCCTTCTTGGCGTCAGGGCCTTTCACCGTGACCTGTCGGTTAGCCAGGTCGATGGCCGTGACCTGCGTGGTGACGTGGCTTTCCAGCGCCTCGCTACCAATGGGAATACCGGCAGCCTGCACCGTGAAGCTGAAGGCAGACGCCAGGGTGGCAACGGCAATGGCACGAGCGAGAGAGCGAATTGGATTCATAGGCCTGCTTCCATGTAATCGAGACCGGGTAGGGACGTGAAATCATCACGCGCCAACAAGCATAGCCCTTGCCTGACACATTGCCGGCCCTTCCCCCTCACGACGCGTTTTGTCGCTTTTTCTGCCAGCTGCATTCTTGCAATAGCAAATACGAACTCTTTACACTTGCTTTACATTTGCAAATCATTACTATTCGTGACCTTCAAATACAACAAAGAGTCACCTGTAATGGCAAAAAAGTCTGTTGTCCCAGCATCCATTTCCGTGCTGGGTATTCTGGTTGTACCTGCTGTTCACGCGGTCCAATCTGAATCGCAGGGTTCCCTCGCCTTGCCCGCCACTGCGGTCACCAGCGCCTACGAGCAGCAAAGCTACAAGGCCAGCGAAAGCCGCAGCGCCATGAAGATCGACGCCCCGCTGCGCGACATCCCGCAAACCGTCAACGTCGTGCCCGAAAGCGTGATCAAGGACCAGGGTGCGCAGTCTATGGAAGACGTGCTGAAGAACGTGCCCGGCGTCGGCCTGTCCAACGGCGACGGCCAGCGTGACCAGGTGACCATTCGCGGCTTCAGCGCCATTGGCGACATGTACATCGACGGCGTGCGCGACGACGCGCTGTACTTCCGCGACCTGTCCAACATCGAGCGGGTCGAGGTGATCAAGGGCCCTGCGGCCGTGCTGTATGGCCGCGGCTCTTCGGGCGGCCTGATCAACAGCATCAGCAAGAAGCCGAGCTTCACGCCCAAGCGCGAAGTCGGCATGAGCTTCGACAGCGAAGGCAAGCGCCGCACCCAGTTCGACACCGGCTGGGCCGACCCGCAAAGCAACCAGGCCTACCGCGTGACCGGCGCCTTCGAAGACAGCGACACCTTCCGCGACGATGGCTATATCGACCGCAAGGCCATCGCGCCATCGGCCTACTTCCGCCTCTCCGACGACCTGGAACTGAACCTGGGCGCCACCTACCTGTACGACAAGCGCCTGATCGACTTCGGCATCCCGGCGCTGGGCAACCGCCCGGTAGATGTGGACCGCGACAAGCGCTTCGGCTCCGGCGATGCCGACCAGGACTACGCCCGCAGCGAAGTGTTCTCGCTGACTGCCAGCCTGGACTACCGCATCAACGACGACTTCACCCTGACCAACACCAGCCGGTACTACCGCTACGACCTGGACCGCAACAACACCTTGGCCGACAGCAGCCCGACGCGCTTCGTCACCGCGCCTGACGGCGAACTGCTGGTCAAGCTCAACCGTGGCAACGTCGCCCGCGACGAGTACGGCATGTTCAACCAGACCGAACTCAAGCAACAGGCGCAGCTTGCCGGCATGCAGCACAACCTGCTGTATGGCGTTGAAGTGGGCTTCCAGGACAAGCACCAGCGGGTGCTGAGCCAGAACAACGTGGCCCAGGTGCCGGTGTACCGCGACGCCCTGGTGCCGGTGCCGGAGCACGCCGCCAACCTGTCGTCCAAGGGCACCAACTTCCAGCAGACCGCCGGCCTGTATGTGCAGGACATGATCGAGCTGAACGAGCACTGGAAGGCCCTGGTCGGTGTGCGTTATGACATCTTCGGCCAGGAGTACGACGACGACCGCGCGCAGAACGTCGACCTCGACCGTACCGACAAGACCTGGAGCCCACGTGCCGGCCTGGTGTACCAGCCGGATAACATCCAGTCCTACTATGTGTCGGTCAGCCGCAGTTACCAGCCTTCGGGCGAAGTGTTCGCGGTCAGCCCGACCAACCAGCATCTGGAGCCGGAAGAAACCACCAACTACGAAATCGGCGCCAAGTGGGACCTGCTCGACAGCCGCCTGTCGGTGACCGCAGCGGTATTCCGCCTCGAGCGCACCAACATGAAGACCGCCGACCCTGCCAACCCCAACCTGACTGTGCTGGCCGGGGAACAGCGCACTGACGGTTTCGAAGCCACCGTCAGCGGGCAGCTCACGGACAAGTGGCAGATCTACGCCGGCTACGCCTACCTGGATGCCGAGATCACCAAGTCCAACAACAAGACCAATGGCGTGGCCAACGAAGGCCAGACTCCTACCCTGACGCCGCGTAACAGCGCCAACGTCTGGCTGGTGCGCACGCTGACCCCGGAATGGCGCGTGGCCGCCGGCGCCAACTACGTCGACGAGCGCTACACCGCACTCGACAACGTGGTGGTGATGCCGGGCTACACCACCTTCGACGCCGCGCTGCTGTACAGCGTGCCGCAGTGGGATGCCGCGCTGCGCCTCAAGAACGTGTTCGACCGCGACTACTATGCCTCCGCGCACGGTTCGGTTGACCTGATTACCCCAGGTGCACCGCGCACGCTGGAAGCCAGCTTCAACTACCGGTTCTGATCGCTGCCCCAGGCGCAAGGCCTTGCCATGGTGCAAGGCCTTGCGCTGCATCTGATGCAACGCAAGCGTTCACCGCTTCGCTTGAATGCAATATCCTGTGCAGAGGATGGCACCGGCCTTGCCAGTGTTCGCGGCGGTTCGACGCCTCGGTAAACCCACTCCCACAGGGGCAGCACCTTGCTTGCGATCGCAGAGTCCTGCGCCTCGGTAAGGAGAGCATATGAGCAGTAAACCGATTCGCCCCTCCACGTCCTGGGCGCTGACCACCCTGCTCGCCTTCAGCCTGGCACTCACCGCCGGCTGCTCCAGCAAAGCCAGCAAGGCCAGGTACGCAACGCCGGCAACGGGCTCCAACTGCTTCGCCAAGGCCGTGCCCACCACCGGCGAAGGCGGCCTCGCGTGGGGCAATACGCTGAGCATTGCCCGGCAGAAATCGCTGAACAACTGCGTGCGTTATGCAAGCCGGTCAGGAGGCACACCGAAGACTTGCCAGGTGGTGATGGCCAAGTGCAAGAACTGAGCGCTTGGCCCGTGGGCTCAACCTCGAATGATCACCACTTCAAGGTACTCACTCGGCACCACCAACGACGACGACCCGCCCACATTGCTTTCGTTCAGCAACTGGGTCAGATCCCGCTCCAGCGCCCCGGCCGCTTCCGGCTCCAGCGAGGCAAACGCTTTGTGCACCGGCCCGTACCAGGTGCGGAACACCTCGATGAAATGCGCCGCCGAGCGATAGCGGAAGTTGAAGTGCTGGCGGCTGACCTTCAATTCGCCCAGCGCCTCCTCGAACATCACGCGCAACTGTTCTTCATCACCCCAGCGTGAAGGCGGCAGAGCCCCGGTCGGTGGCGGTACATGCCGCCCGAGGGTCTTGAACATCTGCCCGACGAACCCTTGCGGGGTCCAGTTGGCCAGACCGATCCGGCCACCGGGCCGGCACACCCGGCTCAGTTCGCGTGCGGCCTGGGCCTGGTCGGGCGCGAACATCACGCCGAAGGTGGACAGCACCGCATCGTAGGCGCCATCGGCAAACGGCAGCGCTTCGGCATCGGCGACCTGGAACACCACATTGAGGTGCTCGGCCCGCGCGCGTTCTTCACCGCGCTTGAGCAGCTCGGGCACATAGTCGGTGGAGGTGACACAGCAGCCGCGCCGGGCAGCAGCCAGGGTGGCATTGCCGTTGCCGGCGGCGACATCCAGCACCTGCTCGTCCCAGCGCAGGTCACAGGCTTCGGCCAGGCGTTCGCCAACCAGTTGCAGGGTGGTGCCGATTACCGCGTAGTCGCCACTTGCCCACGCGGCTTGCTGGCGGGCTTTGAGGGCATTGGTATCCAAAGGGGTGCTCATGGTCTGCGCCTTCTTGTTGTGCGCGGCCGAGGTCCTTCTGGCGGTCAACGCGCCATGGATCGAGGGGATGGGAGCAAAACGCTACGCGCCTGGCAGGCGAAGCGGCAAGACAGATTGGGGATAGCGGCAAGAACAAAGCGCTATATGAAGGCTACCGGCCCAATCGCCGGCAAGCCAGCTTGTGTCTTCAAGGTCTCTTAAACTCGAAAGGGTGAGAGCAGTGGATGGCAGACTGAAAGCCAGATGTGCTCTAAAGCACGAGTGGGAGCCTAGTCGCCATCCACCTCTCACTCTGACCTAAGCCCGAACAGTTGAATGAGTGGCGAACTCGTAGTCACAAGCTAGGGCTAAGTCAGAGTGCTCTCACTTCTTGAGTGTAAGAGGGCTTGGCGATGATTTCCTACTTCGTTGGTCTCGACGTTTCGAAAGCGACTCTGGATGTGGGCTTTCTTCCTGAAAGTATTCCCCAGTTCCAGGTCAGGAATGACCCAGAGGGCTTTGCGCAACTGATCGCATGCCTGAACGAGCTTGAGGTCGAACGGGTCTTGCTGGAAGCCACTGGTGGCTATGAACGAGCCGTATTCAAAGCCTTGCGACTGGAGGGTTTGAACGTCATCAGGGTCAACCCCAAGCGCTGTCGGGACTATGCGAGTGCCATGGGCAAAATTGCCAAGACTGACAAGATCGACGCCCAGATGCTGGCGCGGTTTGCCAGGGATTTCGAGGACTTGCCGCAGATAGAGCCTAATCAAGATCGGGATGAACTGGGAGAGCTCATCAAACTCCGTGGCAATCTTGTCCAGCATCGGGATGATGACAAGCGTCGGATGAAACAAACCACTTCAGTTACGGCCATTACCGTTTATACCGAGCATGTCGCTTACCTGAATGATCAGATTAAGGCTTTGGACAAGGCGATTGAGCGCGCCTCGAACGTGCTGGATCGCACGACAGCCATGCGGCTAAGGTCTGTGAAAGGGATTGGCGTCATCAGTTGTGGCACCTTCATGGCCTACCTACCTGAGCTGGGACGCGTGACGGGGCGCGAAATTGCAGCCTTGGCTGGGTTAGCGCCGTACAACAAAGACAGCGGCAAGAAGAGTGGCCCGAGGAAGATCGAAGGCGGGCGTTACAGAGTCCGCAAGGCGGCCTACATGTCGATCTGGTCAATGATCCAGCATGTCCCAGAAGTTAGAACCCGCTATGAAGACCTGATAGCCCGAGGCAAGTGCGCAAAAGTTGCCGCAGTGGCGTGCATGCGCGTGTTGCTGGTGCGCCTGAACGCAATGCTGCGTGACGGAACGGAGTGGAAAGAGCTCAAGCCTCAGGTACCCGCAACCTGATCACGAACGAGGATCGATTTTCTACAAATGCGGGCTTCGCCAACGACACCGCTACGCGGTATCGAGCGAAGCCCTGCCCGAATGGCACGCTTGAAAATAAATTTCTAAAGACAGTTGCTCCCAC
>NZ_JBKGFP010000119.1:0-36272 GCF_046557535.1 Pseudomonas sp. S1(2024) | reverse complement strand
CTGCGGCAGGGCCTTGCGGTCCAGCTTGCCGTTCGGCGTCACCGGCAGCTTGCCGAGCAGCAGCAGGTGCGCCGGCACCATGTAGTCCGGCAAACCGGCCTTAAGCGCCTCGCGCAGGCTGTCGCGCAATGCGCCTTCGTCTTGCGTGCTGTCGGCGGGCACCACATAGCCCACCAGCTGCTTGCCGCTTGGCCCGTCCTGGGCCAGCACCACGGCTTCCTGCACACTCGGTTGCTCCAGCAAGCGCGCCTCGATCTCGCCCAGTTCGATGCGCAGGCCGCGGATCTTCACCTGGTGGTCGATGCGCCCGGCGTAGTCGATCACCCCATCGGCGCGGTAGCGCGCCAGGTCGCCGGTGCGGTACAGGCGCCCGCCATTGTCGCTGAACGGGTCCGGCACGAAGCGTTCGGCGGTCAGCGCCGGGCGTTGGTGGTAACCACGGGCCAGGCCGACACCGCCGAGGTACAGCTCGCCGGCACTGCCGCGCACCGCCGGTTGCAGGCTGCCTTCGAGGATGTGGGTCTTGAGGTTGTCGATCGGCTGGCCGATCGGCACGCTGATGCTTTCGTCCGGCTGGCAGGTCCAGTGGGTCACGTCGATCGCCGCCTCGGTCGGGCCGTACAGGTTGTACAGGCCCGCCGCCGGCAGGCGTTGCAGGGTTTGGCGGGCCAGTTCGGCCGGCAACGCTTCACCGCTGCACACCACGCGCTTGAGGCTGACGCAGCTTTCGACCGCTTCGTGGGTCATGAACGCCTGCAGCATCGACGGCACGAAGTGCAGCGTGCTGATGCCATGGTGGTTGATGGTTTCGACCAGCAACTGCGGGTCGCGGTGCGCGCCGGGCTGGGCCATGACCAGGCGTGCCCCGGTCATCAGCGGCCAGAAGAACTCCCACACCGACACGTCGAAGCTGAACGGGGTTTTCTGCAGCACGCTGTCGCTGGCGTCCAGCCCGTAGGCCTTCTGCATCCAGCACAGGCGGTTGACCAGCGCCTGATGGCTGTTGCCAGCGCCTTTCGGGCGACCGGTGGAGCCGGAGGTGTAGATCACGTAGGCGAGGTTCAGCGGGGCCACGTCGATGTTCGGGTTGGCATCGCTGTAGCCGTCGAAGTTCTCGATATCCAGGTCCAGGCTGCGCAGGCCGGCCGGGATCGGCAGGGCTTCATGCAGGTGCGACTGGGTCAGCAGCAAGGCGATGCCGCTGTCCTCGAACATGTAGCTCAGGCGATCCTGGGGGTATTCCGGGTCCAGCGGCACATACGCGCCGCCGGCCTTCACGATGCCGAGCAAACCGATGACCATCTCCAGGCTGCGCTCCATGGCGATGCCCACCAGCACGTCCGGGCCCACGCCCTGCTCGCGCAGCTTGTGCGCCAGCTGGTTGCTACGGCGGTTGAGCTCGGCATAGCTCAGGGTCTGCTCGCCAAAGGCCAGCGCCGGGGCGTCCGGGGTGGCGAGGACCTGGGCTTCGATGAGCTGATGGATGCTTTGCCCTGCCGGGTAGTCCGCTTCGGTGGCGTTCCAGCCGCGCATGATGATGTGCCGTTCAGGCTCGTCCAGCAGCGGCAGGTCGGCAACCCGCTGCCCAGGTTCACATACGATCCCCTGCAGCAGGTTCAGCCAATGCCGGGCCATGCCCTCGATCGTCGCGGCGTCGAACAGGTCGGTGGCGTAGGTCAGTGCCGCGCCAATGCCTTGCTCGTGCTCGAAGGTATCCAGGGCCAGGTCGAACTTGGCGGTATGGTTGTCCCAGACCAGCTCTTCCATCTGCAGCCCTTGCAAACCAACACGTTCACCCTTGGCCTGGGTCTGGTGGTTGAACATCACCTGGAACAGCGGGCTGTGGCCCAGGTTACGCTCGACCTGCAAGGCCTCGACCAACTGCTCGAACGGCAGATCCTGATGGGCCTGGGCGCCCAGTGCGCGTTGCTTCACCTGCTGCAGCAGGTCAATGAAGGTCATCTGCAGGTCGAACTCGGCCCGTAGCACCTGGGTGTTGACGAAAAAGCCGATCAGGCGCTCGGTCTCGACCCGGTTGCGGTTGGCAACCGGTACACCGACGCGGATATCTGGCTGGCCGCTGTAGCGGTGCAGCAGCGTCTGGAAGCTGGCCAGCAACAGCATGAACGGCGTCACGCCCTGCTGCTGGGCCAGCTGCTTGAGCGCCCCGGCCAGTTGCTGGTCCAACGCGACCTTTATCCGTGCGCCCTGATGACTGCTCACGGCGGGCCGCGGGCGGTCGGTGGGCAGCGCCAGCACGGGCTGCTCCTCTCCCAGTTGCGCGGTCCAGTAGGCCAGTTGCTTTTCCTGCTCGCCGGCCTCCATCCAGTTGCGCTGCCAGGTGGCGTAATCGGCGTACTGCACCGGCAGTGTCGGCAACTCCACGGGTTGGCCCTGGCTGTAGCCGTGGTAGAGCCGCACCAGCTCGTTGACCATTACCGGCATCGACCAACCGTCGGAGACGATGTGGTGCAGGGTCAGCACCAGCACATGTTCGTCTGCTGCCAGGCGCAACAGGCGCACACGCAACAGCGGGCCCTGCTGCAGGTCGAAAGGCAGGTGGGCTTCGGCCTCGACACGCTGACGCAGGTAGCTGTCATCGGCCTGCACCAGCACTTCAACGGCCAGTTCGAAAGGGACATGTGGGTGGATCACCTGAACCGCCTGTTCCCGTTCCAGGCGGAAGGTGGTACGCAGCGTTTCGTGGCGCTTGATCAGGGCCTCGAAACTGCGCTGCAGGGCTTGGGTATCCAGGTGGCCTTTGAAACGCAAGACGGACGAGAGGTTGTACGCGCTGCCCACCTCGCCCAATTGCGACAGTATCCACAGGCGCTGCTGAGCGTAGGAAAGCAGCACCGGCTCTGCAGGATCCCTCGGGAAGATCGGCGTGACACCGTACAGGTTCACGCCTTGTTTCTTGAGCAAGGCTGCCAACGCCTTACGTTTTTGGGTGGACAACGATACGACCGTATCGAGCAGCTCTTGCACAGGGAATCTCCTAAGAAATCAGCTCATCAATTTCCTCCGTAGTTAGACGGTTGAGTGGTGGCATGGATTTAGATGGAAATTCGGTGGAGGCAGCGCCCGGTGCAGGTACAGCGTGACCCTGAAACCTGCACCGAACCCACTTCCCATGGCACAGCACATAAATAATTGGCAGGGCCCCTGTGGGACCCGGAAACCTGCGCCATACCTGTGGGAGCGGGCGCGCCCGCGAACACCGGCGCAGCCGGTGCCATCCACCGCGTCGCCTGCTTCGCGGGCATGCCCGCTCCCACAGGGACCCCACCAGCTGAAGGAATGCCTCATATCTGTGGGAAAGGGTTTACCCACATGCACGGATCACATCAGGGCCTCAGGAAATCAGCTCATCGAGCTCTTCCATGCTCAGGCTATCGAGCAGCGCCAGGGATCTGGCCAACTGGTCCTGGGTGGAATCGACCATGGGCGCCCTGGTCTCCAGCTGGCGACTGAAGTCAGCCAGCACCGGGAACTCGAAGAGTTCTTTCAATTCGGCCACTACCCCCGCTTGCTCCCGGATGCGCACGATCACCGAGGTGGCCAGCAAGGAGTGCCCGCCAAGCTGGAAGAAGTTGTCACCCAGGCCAACCCTCTCCAGCTGCAGCACATCGGCCCAGATCGCCGCGATCTGCTGCTCCAGATCACTCTGCGGCGCGATGTACTCGCCCTGCAACTGGCTGGCATCCGGCTGCGGCAGGGCCTTGCGGTCCAGCTTGCCGTTCGGCGTCACCGGCAGCTTGCCGAGCAGCAGCAGGTGCGCCGGCACCATGTAATCCGGCAAACCGGCCTTGAGCGCCTCGCGCAGGCTGTCGCGCAATGCGCCTTCGTCTTGCGTGCTGTCGGCGGGCACCACATAGCCCACCAGCTGCTTGCCGCTTGGCCCGTCCTGGGCCAGCACCACGGCTTCCTGCACACTCGGTTGCTCCAGCAAGCGCGCCTCGATCTCGCCCAGTTCGATGCGCAGGCCGCGGATCTTCACCTGGTGGTCGATGCGCCCGGCGTAGTCGATCACCCCATCGGCGCGGTAGCGCGCCAGGTCGCCGGTGCGGTACAGGCGCCCGCCATTGTCGCTGAACGGGTCCGGCACGAAGCGTTCGGCGGTCAGCGCCGGGCGTTGGTGGTAACCACGGGCCAGGCCGACACCGCCGAGGTACAGCTCGCCGGCACTGCCGCGCACCGCCGGTTGCAGGCTGCCTTCGAGGATGTGGGTCTTGAGGTTGTCGATCGGCTGGCCGATCGGCACGCTGATGCTTTCGTCCGGCTGGCAGGTCCAGTGGGTCACGTCGATCGCCGCCTCGGTCGGGCCGTACAGGTTGTACAGGCCCGCCGCCGGCAGGCGTTGCAGGGTTTGGCGGGCCAGTTCGGCCGGCAACGCTTCACCGCTGCACACCACGCGCTTGAGGCTGACGCAGCTTTCGACCGCTTCGTGGGTCATGAACGCCTGCAGCATCGACGGCACGAAGTGCAGCGTGCTGATGCCATGGTGGTTGATGGTTTCGACCAGCAACTGCGGGTCGCGGTGCGCGCCGGGCTGGGCCATGACCAGGCGTGCCCCGGTCATCAGCGGCCAGAAGAACTCCCACACCGACACGTCGAAGCTGAACGGGGTTTTCTGCAGCACGCTGTCGCTGGCGTCCAGCCCGTAGGCCTTCTGCATCCAGCACAGGCGGTTGACCAGCGCCTGATGGCTGTTGCCAGCGCCTTTCGGGCGACCGGTGGAGCCGGAGGTGTAGATCACGTAGGCGAGGTTCAGCGGGGCCACGTCGATGTTCGGGTTGGCATCGCTGTAGCCGTCGAAGTTCTCGATATCCAGGTCCAGGCTGCGCAGGCCGGCCGGGATCGGCAGGGCTTCATGCAGGTGCGACTGGGTCAGCAGCAAGGCGATGCCGCTGTCCTCGAACATGTAGCTCAGGCGATCCTGGGGGTATTCCGGGTCCAGCGGCACATACGCGCCGCCGGCCTTCACGATGCCGAGCAAACCGATGACCATCTCCAGGCTGCGCTCCATGGCGATGCCCACCAGCACATCCGGCCCCACGCCCTGCTCGCGCAACTTGTGCGCCAGCCGGTTGCTACGGCGGTTGAGCTCGGCATAGCTCAGGGTCTGCTCGCCAAAGGCCAGCGCCGGGGCATCCGGGGTGGCGAACACCTGGGCTTCGATCAGCTGGTGAATGCTGCGCTCGTCCGGGTAGGTCGCCTGGGTTTCGTTCCAGCCTTCGACCATCTGTCGCTGTTCTGGCAGGCCCAGCATTGGCAGCTCGCCAACCACCGCGTCAGCATTCTCCACCAGCGCCTGCAGCAGGTTGGCAAAGTAGCCAGCCAGGCGGCCTATGCTCTCGTCGCTCCACAGCGCACGGTCATGGCTGTACTGCATCGACAGCGTGGTGCCCAGTTCCACCACCAGGGTCAGCGGGTAGTTGGTCTGCTCCTGCACGGCCACATCGCCGAAGCGCAGGCCACCGGGCGCACCCTGTTGCAGCGCCTCGGCCACCGGGTAGTTCTCGAACACCAGGATGCTGTCGAACAAGGCGTCACCGCCCTGCCCCGCCCAGCGCTGCACGTCGTACAGCGGGGTGTGCTCGAACTCGCGCACGGCCAGGTTGCCGGCCTGCACCTGGCCGATCCACTCGGCCACGGTCTGCTCGGCACGCGGGGCACCGATCACCGGCAAGGTGTTGATGAACAGGCCGATCTGTTCTTCCACCCCCGGCAGGTCTGCCGGGCGGCCGGCGACAGTGGCGCCGAAGCACACGCTGGCCTGGCCGGTGCAGCGCTGCAACAGCAGCAGCCAGGCCGATTGCACCAGGGTGTTGACCGTGACCCGGTTGGCCCGGGCGAAGGCTTCGATGCGCGCGGTCTGCTCAGGGTCGAAGGCCAGGCGGTGGTCGCCATGACCGCTACCGCTTGTGCCTGCACTGCCGGCGATGGCCTGGGCCAGGCGAGTCGGCTCGTCCAGGGCAGCAAGCTGGGCTTTCCAGAAGGCTTCGGCAACGGCCGCATCCTGGCCCTGCAGCCAGGCGATGTAGTCGCGGTAGTGCGTGGCCTGGGCCTGCGGCGCCAGGCCGGCATAGCGCTGGAGCACTTCGCCCAACAGGCGCGAGGTGCTCCAGCCGTCCATCAGGATGTGGTGGTTGGTGTAGATCAGGTGGTGGCGGGTATCGCCCGTGCGTACCAGTACCAGGCGCAGCAGCGGCGCGGCAGCAAGGTCGAAACCGCGCTGGCGTTCACCCTCGGCCAGGGCCTGCAATGCCTGCTCCAACGCCGGCTGGCCACGCCAGTCATGCTCGCTGCATGGCAGTTCGACGGCCTTGCGAACCACCTGTACGGCTTGCTCCAGTTCGCCTTGCAGGATGAAACCGCTGCGCAGGATGTCGTGGGCATCGAGCGTGGCCTGCCACGCCTGGTTGAAACGCTGCACATCCAGCCCATCCACATCCACGCGCAGCTGGTTGATGTAGTTGCCGGCCTGCTGGTCGTAAAGGGTGTGGAACAACATGCCCTGCTGCATGGGGGACAGCGGGTACACATCGGCGATCTGCCCGGCCTCCAGCGGCAGGCTGTCCAGTTGCGCCTGGGTCAGCGCGGCCAGCGGGAAGTCCGACGGCGTCATGCCCTGGTGCCGCGCATCGCAGCAGTGCTCGACCAGCTCTGCCAAGGCCTGCCCGTAGGCCTGGGCCAGCTTCTCGATGGTGGCCGGGTGATGAACGTCGGCGCTGTAGGTCCACTCCAGGAACAGCTCGCCGCCGTACACCTGGCCGGTGATGCTCAACCAGTTGCCCAGCTGCGCGCCGGCACATTGGGTACGGCCTGCGCTTTCCCCGCTCGGGGTGAACAGGGCGTCGGCCTCGGCATCGAAGCTGGCATCGAACTGGCCCAGGTAGTTGAAGGTGACACGGGCCTGGGCGGCTCGCTCGAGCTGGTCACGCACTTCAGCGTCACCGAAGTAGCGCAGCAAGCCGTAGCCGAGGCCTTTGTCCGGCACGCCGCGCAGTTGCTCCTTGATTGCCTTGATCGACTGGCCAAGCTCCTGGCCGGGTGTGAGGCGCACCGGGAACAGGCTGGTGAACCAGCCCACGGTGCGGCTGAGGTCGAGGTCTTCGAACAGGTCTTCGCGGCCATGGCCCTCCAGCAGTACCTGCACGTTGTCCTGTGCGCTCCACTGGCACAGGGTGCGCGCCAGCGCGGTCAGCAGCAGGTCGTTGATCTGCGTGCGGTAGGCCGCCGGGGCCTGTTTCAGCAGTTTGGCGGTGCGCTCGGCATCCAGCCGTGTGGCGGCGGTACGGGCATGGGTGTTGGCCAGGCTGCCCAGCGGGTTGTCACGCGGCAGTTCGGCGTGGTCGCCGGCCAGCGCCTGCAGCCAGTAGTCGCGCTGTGCTTGCAATGCGGGGCTGCCGGCATGGCTGGCCAGGCGCTCGGCCCAGGTCTTCACCGAGGTGGTCTTGGCGGGCAGGCTCACGGCCTGGCCGTTCAGCAATTGCCGGTAGGCCGCTTGCAGGTCTTCCAGCAACACCCGCCACGATACGCCGTCGACCACCAGGTGATGGACCACCAGCAGCAGGCGCTGCTGCCCATCGGCGAAGTCGAACAGTTCGGCACGCAGCAGTGGCCCGTGCTCCAGGTTCAGGCTGGCCTGCACCTCGTTGCCGGCGGCGTCCAGTTCACTCAGTACTACCAGGATGCGCTGGCGCAGCAGTGGTGCATTGTCCAGCGGCTGGAAGCGCGCCTGCCACTGGCTTTCGCCACGGCTGAAGCGCAGGCGCAGGGCATCATGCTGCTCGACCACGGCGCGCAGGGCTGCCTCCAGGTGTTGCACCTGCACCGGGCTGGCCGGCTTGAGCAGCACCGACTGGTTCCAATGCGCCGGCTGGGCGATCTCCATCTCGAAGAAACGCGCCTGGGCCGGCAGCAATGCCAACTCGCCGCTGGTGGCGGTGTCCATGGCTGCGGCCGCAACCGCTTGCTTGGCCTCGATGCGCTTGGCTACCTGGGCCAGCTGGGCGATGGTCTGTTGTTCGAACAGCTGCTTGGGGGTGATCCGGATGCCCTGGCGTTTGGCCCGGGCGATGATCTGCAGGCTGAGGATCGAGTCGCCGCCCAGTTCGAAGAAGTTGTCGGTGCTGCCGACCTGCTCCAGCTTGAGCACATCGGCCCACACTGCGGCCAGTTTCTCCTCGATATCGCCTTGTGGCGCCACATAGCCACGGCTGACCGCGCCCGGTGCCGGCAAGGCGCGCTTGTCGAGCTTGCCATTGGCGGTCAGTGGCAGGCGCTCCAGCAGCAGTATCTGCGCCGGCACCATGTAGTCCGGCAGGCGTGCCTGCAATTGCGCCTGCAGTTGCTGCACGGTCACGCCTGCGTCGGCCACCCCGTAGGCCACCAGCTGCAAGCGCTCGGCATCGCCCTCCAATGGCAAGGCCAGTACCACGGCCTCGTTGACACCAGGCAGGCCGGCCAGCACCCGGCCGACTTCACCTGGCTCCACGCGATAGCCGCGGATCTTCACCTGGTCGTCGGCACGGCCGATGAACTCGACCAGGCCATCGGCAGTCAGCCGCGCGCGGTCGCCGGTGCGGTACAGGCGGGCACCACCCTCGGTCGGCACGAAGCGTTCGGCGGTCAATGCGGGCTGGCCCAGGTAGCCTTGGGCGACACCCTGCCCGCCTAGGTAAAGCTCACCGGGCACCTGCGCCGCCAACGGGTTGAGGTAGCCATCCAGCACCTGGGCGCAGGCGTTGCCCAGCGGGCGCCCGACCGGCACCGTGCGGCAACCTGGCAGCGGCAGCCCCGGCTCGAAGGTGAGCACGCCGACAGTGGTTTCGGTCGGGCCGTAGTGGTTGATGACCCGGCAGGCCGGGCGCAGTTCGCGGATTTTTTCCAACAGGCCCCAGCTGCATGCCTCACCGCCCAGGATCAATGCCTCGGCGGGCAGCACATCGGCGGCGCGGGCCGCTTGCAGCAAACCTTGCAGGTGGCTCGGCACCAGCTTGAGCACGCCGACCTGGTGCTGCGCCATGTAGCTGGCGAAGCCATCCGGGTCGAACGCCAGTTCCTGTGGCAGCAGGTGCAGCAGGCGGCCCGAGGCCAGGGCACCGAACAGCACGGTGTGGCCCAGGTCGGCCGCGGTGGTGGACACCATCGCCATGCTCGCCGCGGCCGGCAGTTGCAGGCGCTCCAGCACCGCCTGGGTGTAGCTGGCCAGCGCCCCGTGGCTGACCACCACGCCTTTCGGCTGGCCGGTCGAGCCCGAGGTGTAGATCAGATAGGCCGGTTGCTCGGCGGCAATGGCCACCTCGACCGGGCTGTCGCTGCAGGTTGCCCAGGCGGTGTGATCGCAGGCAATCCGCTGCACGCCGTCCAGGCCGGCGAAGCGCTGGTCGGCCGGCTCATGCAGCAGTACGGCGGCGCCACTGTCGGCAATCAGTTGTTGCAGGCGCTCCTGCGGTTGCTGGGTGTCCAGCGGCAGGTAGGCGGCGCCGGTCTTGAGCACCGCGAGCAAGGCGCCGACCCACTCGATGGAGCGCGGCAGGCACAGGGCGACGATGCTGCCAGCACCGACGCCGTGCTGGCGCAGGTAGTCGGCCAGGCGGTTGGACGCCGCCTCCAGCCCGGCCTGGGTCATGAACCGGTCACCGGCACGCACACCGCCGTGGGCCTGGCCTTGCGCCATTGCCTGGCGCCACAAAGCGAGGAAGTCGCCGTGCGGGTAGGCCTGCGTGGCCGCCGGCAGCAGCGTCGCCACTTGCGGGCTGTCGACGATCGCCTGCTGCGGGTCGCGGATCAGCGCATCCAGCACCTGGCGCAGCGAAGCGGCCATGCGTTCGATGGTGGCCTGCTCGAACAGGTCGGTGGCGTAGGTGAAATAGCCTTCGATGCCGTCGGCCTTGTCCGAGAAGTCGAACGCCAGGTCGAAGCGGGCATCGCCGCCGTCACGGGCAAAGCCTTCCACCTCCAGCGCGCCCAGGCGCTTGCGCCCTGCATCGCTGGCGGCCACGTGCTGGTTGATCTTGAACTGGAACAGCGGGTTGTGGGCCAGGTTGCGCTCGGGCAGCAAGGCATCGACCAGGTGCTCGAACGGCAGCTCTTGGTGCGACTGGGCGCCGCCGATCACGTCTTTGACCTGCTCCAGCAGTGCGGCGAAGGTGGCGCGCTCGTCCACCTGCACGCGCAGCACCTGGGTGTTGATGAAGAAGCCGATCAGGCCTTCCAGCTCCTTGCGGTTGCGCCCGGCGTTCGGGGCGCCGATGCGGATGTCGGCCTGGCCGCTGTAGCGCGACAGCACCACCGCCATGGCCGCCAATACCAGCACGAACAACGTGTGGCCACCCTTGCGCGCCTGGCTGCGCAGGGCCTCGGCCTGTTCGGCGCCGATGTCCACACGCACCACCGCGCCACGCTGGCTGGGCGTGGCCGGGCGCTCGAAGTCCAGCGGCAGGCTCAGCACCGGCTGCTCGCCGCCCAACTGGGCCTGCCAGTAGGCCAGTTGGCGCTGCGCTTCACCGGCCTCGAGCCAGGCGCGCTGCCAGATGGCGTAGTCGGCGTACTGGATCGGCAACACCGGCAACTCGGCCTGCCGGCCTTCGGCCAGGGCGCTGTACAGCTGGATGAATTCCTGCACCAGCACATCGCTGGACCAGCCGTCGGAGATGATGTGGTGCATGCTCAGCGCCAGCACGTGGTGATCGGCGGCCACGCGCAGCAGGGTCACCCGCAGCAGCGGGCCGCTCAGCAGGTCGAAGGGCTGCTTGAGGGCGGCGTCCACGGCCACGCTCAGCGCTGTCTCATCGGCGGCACCGTCGAGCATCAGCAATTCCAGCGCCAGCGGGCAGTGCTCGAGGATTTCCTGGTAGAACTCGCCCTCCTCCGAGGCAAAGCGCGTGCGCAGCGATTCGTGGCGTTGCACCAGCGCATCCAGCGCCTGCTGCAGCACTGCCTGGTCCAGCGCGCCCTTCAGGCGTACCGCCATCGGTACGTTGTAGGCCGGGCTGTCAGGCTCCAGTTGCCAGAGAAACAGCAGGCGTTGCTGGGCGTACGACAGCGGAATACGCGCCAGGCCCTGGCGCGCGGGCACGATGGGCAGCAGGCGGAAGCTCTGGCCGGTGGCCTGCATCTTTTCCAGGATCTGCTGGCGTTGCTCCACAGGGAGGCCAACGAAACGTTGGGCGATACGTTGTGCGGCAGTGAGTTCCATGTCAGGCCTCTGTGAATGCATTCATCATGTGTTCGATATCGCTCAGGCCATCGTCGGAGAGCGACAGGCCCTGCTCGTCCAGTGCCTGGGCGAACGCGCGTAGTTCGGGGTGGCTGAAGATCAGCCGCAGGGGTATGTCCAGCCCCAGCTCGACGTTGATCCGCGACACTGCCTGGGCCGCCAGCAAGGAGTGGCCACCCAGTTCGAAGAAGTTGTCGCTCAGGCCGACCCGGGCAACGTTAAGCAACTGCGCCCAGATGTTCGCGAGCTGCTGCTGCCGCTCGGTCTGCGGCGCCTGGTAGTCATGCTGTGGCTGGTTCGGGTCGGGCAGCGGCAGCGCCTTGCGGTCGAGTTTGCCGCTGGGGGTCAGCGGCATGCTCGGCAGGGTCACCAGGTAGGCCGGGATCATGTAGTCCGGCAGGCTGGCCTTCAGGTACTGCTTCAGGGCCTGGCGCAGATCGCCGCGGTAGCCTTCGGCCGGCACCGCATAGGCGCATAGCTGCTTGCCACCGGGCAGGTCGATGGCCAGCACGGTGGCTTCGCGAACGTCCGGGTGCGCCCGCAGGTACTGCTCGATCTCGCCCAGCTCGATACGGAAGCCGCGCACCTTCACCTGGTGGTCGACCCGGCCGCGATAGGCCAGCTGGCCGTTTTCGTCGTAGCAGCCGAGGTCGCCGGTGCGGTACAGGCGGCCACCGCCAACCGGGTCGAACGGGTCGGGGATGAAACGCTCGGCGGTGAGTGACGGCCGCTGGTGATAACCGCGCGCCAGGCACCCTGCCCCGCCGATGAACAGCTCGCCGGGCACGCCCACCGGCGTCGGCGCCAGGCCATCGTCCAGAGCATGCAGGGTACGCCCCGGCAAGGCACGGCCGATCGGTACGCCGCCCAGGCTGATCTGCTCCACGGTCATCTGCGAACAATCGTAGGTGGTGGCGACCACGGTGGCTTCGGTCGGGCCGTAGGTGTTCAGCAGGCGCACTGCTGGCGGGCCATCGGCCAGCCAGGCGCGCAGGGCATCTTCCGGCACCGCTTCTCCCCCCACGTGAATCTGCTTCAGCCGGCCATAGGCCTCGGGGGCGCGGCGCTCCAGCGCCAGCAGGCGCCAGTAGGCCGCCGGCAGGTCGGCCACGGTCACGCCGTGACGGTTGATCTCGTCCAGCAGGGTGGCGGTGTCCCACAGCCGCAGGTCGCGCAGCACCACACAGGCGCCCTGGGCCAGCGGCGGGAAGAACTGCTCGATGAAGCCATCGAAGCTGATGGTGGCGAACTGCAGCACGCGATCGTCCGGGGTGAGGCGCGAATAGTCGCCGGCCACCTGGCAGAACAGCGACAGGGCCTGGTGGTCGATGGCCACGCCCTTGGGCATGCCGGTGGAGCCGGAGGTGTAGATGACGTAGGCGAGGTTGTGCGGTGCCACCAGGTTGGCCAGCGGTTCGGCGGGCCAGGCTTGCAGCCACTCGGTGCCCGGCTCCAGTACCACGCAGGGCAGTTGCTTGCCCAGTTGCAGGCGCTCACGCGAGGGCGCGTCGGCCAGCAGCAGGCCGATATTGCTGTCCTCGACCATGTAGGCCAGGCGTTCTTGCGGGTAGTCCGGGTCCAGCGGCACATAGGCGCCACCCGCCTTGTGAATGGCGATCAGCGCCAGGGCCATGCCCAGGCCGCGCTCGACAGCCACGCCAACCAGGCAGTCCGGCCCCACACCCAGCGCCCGAAGGCGGTGGGCCAGCTGGTTGCTGCTGCGGTCCAGTTCGGCGTAGGTCATCTGCTGGTCGTCGAAGATCAGCGCCAGCGCATCCGGCCGCTCGTGGGCCTGTCGCGCCAGCAGCTGGTGCGCACAAAAGCCGCTGCCAGCCTGGGGCGCCGGGTTCCAGCCGTGGGTCAGCTGCTGGCGTTCGGCACTGCCAAGGAAGTCCAGCTCGGCAATGCAGCGCTGTGGCTCGGCGCAGATGGCTTCCAGCAGTGCTTGCCAATGCCCGGCCATGCGCTCGATACGTGCGGCATCGAACAGGTCGGTGGAATAGTTGAACGAGGCAGTCACGCCGTCGGAGCGCTCCAGGGTATTGAGCGAAATGTCGTACTGCGCGCCCGGCTCCAGCAGGTCCACTTCCTTGACCTGCAGGCCGTGCAGGGCATCGCTGGATACCTGCTGGCCAAGGTCGCGCAGGTGGTTGTACAGCACCTGGAAGAACGGGTTCACACCTTGGCCACGGTCGGGGTACAGCGCCTCGGCTACCTCGAGGAACGGTACGTCCTTGTTGGCCTGGGCCTGCAAGGTGGTTTCCTTGATTGCCGCCAGCAACTGTGCGAAAGGCTGGCTGCCATCGACACTGATACGGGCCACCACCACGTTGATGAAGAAGCCGATCAGCCCTTCCAGCTCCAGGCGGTTGCGGTTGGTGACCGGCACGCCGATGTTGAGCGTGCCCTTGCGGCTGTAGCGCGACAGCACGATGGCATAGGCTGCCAGGAACACATGGAACAGCGTGGCGTTGGATGCCACCGCCAGTGCTCGCAGGCGCTCGGTGAGGGCCTGTGGCAGGCGCACGTCGAAGCGGCTGCCCTGGTAGCTTTTGACCTGCGGGCGAATGCGGTCGGCAGGCAGTTCCAGCACTTCGAAGTCGTCTTCCAGGCGGGCCTTCCAGTAGTCGATCTGCGCCTGCATCTGCCCCTCGGCCAGCCACTTGCGCTGCCAAGCGGCGAAGTCGGCGTACTGCACCGGCAGTGGCTCGATGGTTTGCGCCTGGCCCGTGGCGGCGGCGTTGTATGCAGCGGCGAACTCGCGCACCAGCAGGCTCATCGACCAGCCATCGGAGACGATATGGTGCAAGGTCAATGACAGCAGGTGCTCCTGCGCATGCACCTTGAACAGCCGTGCGCGCAGCAGCGGGCCGTGCTCCAGGTCGAACGGGACGAAGGCTTCGGCTTCCAGCTTGCGCATCTGCGCGGCGTGGTCCTGGCCAGTGAGGTCTTCGAAACCGATCGCTACCGTGGCGGCCGGCAGGATGCGCTGCCAGGGCAGGCCGTCGGCCTCGACGAACACCGTGCGCAACGATTCGTGGCGGGTTACCAAGGCATCCAGCGCAGCCTGCACGGCGCAGTGGTCGAGGTGGCCCTGCATGCGCACGGCCATCGGCGTGTTGTAGGCCAGGCTTTCGGGGTTGAGCTTCCAGAACAGCCACTGGCGGTTTTGCGAGCGGGACACCGGCAGCGGTTGCTGGCGGTCGAGGATCTCGATGTCCAGGCCTGCGCCCTGCTCGCCTTCGGCCACTGCCTGGGCAAAGGCCTGCAGGTCGACGGTGTCGAACAGGCTGCGCAGCGGAATATCCACGCCCAGCTGCTTGCGTATCCGCGATACCGCCTGGGTGGCCAGCAGCGAATGGCCGCCAAGGGCAAAGAAGTTGTCGCCCAGGCCTACCTGCGGTACTTGCAGGACTTGCGCCCAGATCTGTGCCAATTGCGCTTGCAGCGGGGTCTGCGGCGCTTGATAGGCCACTTGGGTGGCGACGGGTTCCGGCAGCGCCTTGACGTCGACCTTGCCGTTGACCGTGACCGGCAGGTGCTCCAGCACTATCAGGTGGGTCGGCACCATGTGCTCGGGCAGCAGGCTCTTGAGGCTGGCGCGGACCGATTCCTGCCAGGCCAGGCTGTCGGCCGGCATCTGGCTGGGCACCAGCCAGGCAGCCAGTTGCAGTTGCGGCGCCTGGCCATGCACGCGCACCAGGGCATTGGCGACACCGCCCAGGGCACGCAGCTGGTTTTCGATTTCGGCCAGTTCCACGCGATAGCCACGGATCTTCACCTGGCCATCCATGCGCCCGGCAAACTGCAGGTCGCTGCCTTGGCGAACCCAGTCACCGCTGCGGTACAGGCGCTGGCCGTGGCTGCCGTCAGGGTCGGGGACGAAGCGCTCGGCGGTGAGTGCCGGGCGGTTCAGGTAGCCACGGGCCAGGCTGGCGCCACCGATGTACAGCTCGCCCTTGGCTTTGGCCGGCAGGGGTTGCAGGCAGCGGTCGAGCACCGCGACGCGGGTATTGGCCAGTGGCTGGCCGAGGCTGGCCTGCTCGTTCAGTTCAGCGACCAGCACACCGACGGTGGTTTCGGTCGGGCCGTAGTGGTTGAACACCTTGAGCGCCGGGGCCAGGTTGCGGATCTTGCCCAGCAGGCTCGGGCTGATGGCCTCGCCGCCGAGCACCAGGCACTGTGCCGGCAGCGCCGAGCGGCCAGCCACCAACATGGCTTCCAGGTGCGACGGTACGATCTTCAGCGCGTCTATCTGGTGCTCGGCCAGGTAGGCGGCGAAGCCTTCGGCATCCAGCACCTGCTCGCGTAGCAGCAAATGCAGGGTGTGGCCGCCGCACAAGGCGCCGAACAGCATGGTGTGGCCAAGGTCGGCTGCCGGGGTCGAGACCTGGGCCATGCTGCGGATACGCTCGACCGGCAGGCGCGCGGCGATGCCTTCGACGTAGTTGGCCAGGGCGCCGTGGCTGATCGCCACGCCCTTGGGCTGGCCGGTGGTGCCGGAGGTATAGATCACGTAGGCCAGGTTGGCCGGCGCCGGGGCGATGCGGGCGGCGCTGCCGTTGCCGGTTTGCGCCCAGTCCAGGCGCTGCACGCCCTCGGGCAGTTCGGCCTGCCAGTTACCGGGCGCCAGTACCAGGCGCGTGCCGCTGTCGGCAAGCATGTAGGCCAAGCGTTCGGCCGGCTGCTCGGGCTCCAGTGGCAGGTAGGCGCCACCGGCCTTGAGCACGCCGAGGATACTGGCGAGCATGCCGACACTGCGGTCGGCCAGCACGCCGACCAGTGTGTCCGGCCCTGCTCCGGCTTCCACCAGCCGGCCTGCAATGGCTTCGGCGCGGGCATCGAGTTCGGCGAAGCTGGCCTGCTCGTCCGCAGCCATCACCGCCGTGCGCTTGGGGTGGCGGCTGGCGGCGGCGGCAAAGCGCTGGTGAACCAGCAGCGTTGCGTCAGCCTGCGCAGGCGCGCCAATGGCAGGGGCCAGGCCTGGCAATGGCAACTCGCCAACTGCGCCACCCGCTTCGTCGGCCAATGCCTGCACCAGGGCTAGCCACTGCTCGCCAAGGGCTTCGACGGTGGCCGTATCGAACACGTCGGTCGCATAGGTGAACGCTGCATGCAGCTGCCCCGCTCGCTCATGGGTATCCAGCGCCAGGTCGAAGCGGGCGCTGTGCTTTGCCAGCACGACTGGCGCCAGGCTCAGGCCGGAGCGGGTCTCGATGGCTTGCACATCCGCCACCTGCGCCTGGTGGTTGAACAGCACACGGAACAGCGGGCTCTCGCTGCTGCGCGGCAGGTCCAGGGCTTCGACCAGTTGCTCGAACGGCAGGTCCTGGTGGCTTTGAGCGCCTAGGGCGGTTTCGCGCACGCGCTGGAGCAGGCCGGTGATGTCCAGCAGTGGGTCGATTTCGGTGTGCAATACCTGGGTATTGATGAAGCAGCCGATCAGCCCTTGGCTTTCGGCGCGGTTGCGGTTGGCGATGGGCACGCCGACACGGATCGCCGACTGGCCGCTGTAGCGCTGCAGTAGCAGCTTGAAGGCGGCCAGCAGGACCATGAACAGGGTGACGTTATGCTTGCGTGCCAGGCCGCGCAGCCGCTCGGCGACATCTGCTGCGATGGGGAACTCGTGACGCGCGCCACGATAGCTGGGGCGGCCCTGGCGGCTGCGGTTTAGTGGCAGCTCCAGCGGCGAATGGTCATCGCCCAGGCGCGCCTGCCAGTAGGCCAGCTGGCGCTCCTGCTCACCGGCCTGGAGCCAGCTGCGCTGCCACAGGGCGTAGTCGCGGTACTGGATCGGCAGCGGTTCCAGGTGGGCTTCGCTGCCGGCCACGGCGGCGTCGTACAGGTGCAGGAATTCGTCGATCAGCACGTTCATCGACCAGCCGTCGGCGACGATGTGGTGCAGGGTGAGCAGCAGGATGTGCTCCTCTGCCGCCAGTTGCAGCAGGCGCACCCGCAGCAGCGGGCCGCTGGCCAGGTCGAAGGGGGCCAGGGCTTCGGCTTCGGCGATGGTTTCGATGGCGGCCTGACGGGCGCCCTCGTCCAGGCCGGCCAAGGCATCCTGGTGCAGCTGCAACGGGGCGGCGCTGGCCTCGACCTGCTGGCGCACGTCATCGCCGTCGGCGACGAAGCGGGTGCGCAGGGTTTCGTGGCGGGCCACCAGGGCATCGAAGGCGTGCTGCAGGGCGGCCAGGTTCAGCGCGCCATTCAGGCGCACGGCCATGGGCAGGTTGTACGCCGCGCCTTGCGGGTCGAGCTGCCAGAGGAACCACATGCGCCGCTGGGCGTACGACAGCTGGTCACGCTCGGCCACCTGAACCCCGGGCGCAATCGGCAGCACGGAAAAATCCATGCCCTCGCCCTGCAGCGCCTTGAGGAACAGGCGGCGCTTGTCGGGGCTGAGTTCGATGAAGCGGCGGGCGAGCTTGAGCGTTTGGTCGGCATTCATGTCGAGCGGTGTCCTGGCAGTCGAGCGGTAACTGTCAGACGAAGGTGTGGGGGGTTGATTTAGTGGCGCCAACCTTAGGCCCAGCACCATCCCTGTGGGAGCGGGCGTGCCCGCGAATCAGGCGACGCGGTGTATGGCACCGGCTGCGCCGGTGATCGCCGGCAAGCCAGCTCCCACACCGACCGCGCAGGGAGATTGCCCAGCTCTTCGGGTTGCGCAGTCACATAGGGAACAAGGTTCGAGAGGGTGTCACATTCCCGGTGGGAGCGGGCATGCCCGCGAAACAGGCGACGCGGTGGCTGGCACCGGCTCCGCCGGTGTTCGCGGGCACGCCCGCTCCCACAGGAGTTGTGCATACCCTGCGGCATTCTGCTTAACCTGAGGCATGCACAATCCCTGTAGGAGCGGCTTTAGCCGCGAAAGGGCCAGCCCAGCCAATACAAGGATCAGCGCAGCAAACCCAACTCGGCATCATCCAGCAGCGCCTTGGCCATGGCTGCAAAGTAATGCGAAGCCCAGAGCATCTGCTGATCGCCGTCCATCAAACCGGTCAGTGACAAGTCGCGTGCATAGCCCATCAACTCCGAGGCTTGCTCCCGGGCGCTGCGGCAGGGGATGCCCTCAGCGATACGGAACAGCGGATGGGTTTGGCCTTCGCCTTGGTAGAAGTAGGTGACACCGGGGGTGGTTTGGGTTTCGTCGGTCATTGTTTTTCCTGAATGCTCGGTGACCGCCTCTTCCGTTTCCACAGGAAGGGTGGCGGCTGTACACGGGGTGGAAACCCGAGTGCATTCAAGGAAAACTCGGTAGGCACGAGGCCTCCCGGGTACAGCCGCCATGAACGACATAACCTGAAATGCTTGCTGCAGGTTTCCACACCCGATCGCTGAACCGTCAGCGACGGGCAAAGCCTAGAGTGCGGGATTTGCAGGAACAATCAGACGCGTGTCGACAGAGGTTGTAGGGTATTTCGCAGGGGGTGGAGTTGCCAGTCCCGAGGCGTAGGAAGAGTCTGGGATTGTTGTAGGTTGCTGGGGGCATGTCTTGAGAATGCGTCAGGGCTGACAGGTGTTCGCCATGACAGGTTCAGCGCCTATGAGATCGAGCGCCGCCCGCGCGGCGCTTCGCAGCACAAGGCTGCTCCTACATCTGTTTCGGGCCAGTTATTCCTGCGATACAAGCACGCGGCCCCTTGGCGTTCACCTCGATATCGTGTCAGAAAAACAAGGCGGTCGCGTGCACTGGCACAGGCGTTACTGGCCCGAAACAGATGTAGGAGCAGCCTTGTGCTGCGAAGCGCCGCGCGGGCGGCGCTCGATCTCACAGGCGCTGCAAAACCCAAGGCATGCACCTGTCAGCCCAACACCTCGCTATACCCCTGCGCCATCGCCACCACCACCTTGCGCTTGCCGGTAAACGGCGACCGCGCATGCGCCGCAAGCATGTTATCCAGCATCAGCACATCGTTCTCCAGCCAAGGGAAGCTAATGGTGCATTCATCCAGCACCCCGCGCACTTCATCGAGCAGTGAATCCTCGATGGTCGTACCGTCGCCGTAGTACACGTTACGCGGCAAGTCCTCTTCCTCGACGATGTCCATCAACGACTCGCGCACTTCTGGCTGCAGGTTCGACACATGGAACAGGTGCGCCTGGTTGAACCACACATCCTCCCCGGTCACCGGGTGGCGCGCCACCACCTGGCAGCGCTGGCGGGTGCGCAATTCGCCGTCATCCTTCCAGATGCACTCGATGGCATGCGCCCGGCAATAGGCCTCGACCTGGCGCGGGTCTTCAGTGTTGAACACCTGCGACCACTCCACATCAAGGCCGTTGCCGTAGTTGCGCACGTACATCAGCCCCTTCTCCACCAGCCGCTCACGAATGCGCGCCGGCATGCGCCGGTACACCTCGCGGCTGTCGGCAATCGGCGTCTCGCCACCGGTCTCGGCGGGGATCACGCTGTAGAACCAGATCTTCATCGGCCATTCCAGGGTATAGGCCTGCTCGTTGTGCAGGGGGATGCTCTGGTGCGCCGGGTACTCGGTGGAGGTGTACACGCCCTTGGTCACGTTGCTGCGCGGGGTGGAGCCAAACTCGTAGTTGAGCAGCGGGTGACCGAAGGAAGCGGCGAACTGGCGGAAAGCTTCGGCGCCACCCACCTCGAAGCCGCGAAACAGGATGCCGCCAGCCTGCAGCAGGTGCCGGTCCACCAGCGGCTGCAACTCGGCAAAGGCTTCCAGCAGGTCGATACCCGGCTCCGGCGCGCGCACCAGCAGTGGCAGGTTGCCGCGTGCAGCGTCCAGGGGTTCGATCGCAAAGCTCAGCAGTTCACTCATGTCCGGTCACCTCAGGCCAGGGCCGCATAGGCGGCGAAATCGGGATGTGCGCCATGTCGGCGCCTGACTGAATGAACGAGCGGGCGATGGGGAAATTCACCTGGGCCGCACACACAGGTAAAGCCGGCGCGCGCCGGTTCGTCTGAACGATGTGCACCCTTCTATCGCCCAGGAACCGTACATGACTCGCCAGCTTCTGCTCCTCGCCCTGCTCGCCGTGGCCCCTGCCGCCTGGTCGGCGCAGCCATGCGCCGTGGAAATTCATGGCACCGACCAGATGACCTTCGACAAGGCCGCCATCACCGTGCCCAAGGCCTGCGCCGTGTTCACCGTCACGCTCACCCACCCTGGCGACATGCCGAAGAACGTGATGGGCCACAACTGGGTGCTGAGTACCCAGGCCGACATGCAAGGCGTGCTCGACGACGGCCAGAAAGCCGGCGAGGCACTGGACTACGTGAAGCCCGGCGACACCCGGGTGATCGCCCACACCCGCCTGATCGGCGGCGGTGAAACAGACAGCATCAGCCTCGACGTCCGGTCGCTGAAGGCAGGTACCGCGTACAGCTTCTACTGCTCGTTCCCGTTCCACGGCACCTTGATGAAAGGCTCCCTGACCCTAGGCAGCTGACCCCGCCCCCACCTCACCAGCGAGATCACGCTTCATGAAAACCTCCTCCCCCGGGGCCATCCGCGAATTGCTGGGCCTGCTGAAACCCTACCGCCCGGCGGTAATCGTCTCGGTGCTGCTGGGCATGCTCGGCGGCCTTGCCGTGACCGCCCTGCTGGCCACCGTCAACCAGGGCCTGCATGCCGCTGGCGGCATGAGCCAGGGCGTGATCCTGGCCTTCGCCGGCCTGTGCGTGCTGGCCCTGGTCAGCAGCGTGGCGGCCGACAGCGGCACCAACTACGTTGGGCAGAAAGTCATCGCCAGGCTGCGCAAGGACCTCGGCGCCAAGGTGCTGTCGGCGCCGATCGAGCAGATCGAGCGCTACCGCACCCATCGCCTGATCCCGGTGCTGACCCGCGACGTCGACACCATCAGCGACTTTGCCTTCGCCTTCGCCCCGCTGGCCATCTCGCTCACCACCGTGACAGGCTGCATGGCCTACCTGGCCTGGCTGTCGTGGCCGATATTCCTGATCACCCTGGCAGCCATCGGCATCGGCAGTGGCATTCAGTACGTGGCCAGGCAAAAAGGGGTGGCCGGCTTCAACGCCGCCCGCGATGCCGAAGACAACCTGCAGAAGCACTACTCGGCCATCGCCGAGGGCGCCAAGGAGCTGCGCATCGACCGCCGCCGCCGCCATGCCATGCTGACCCGCAACATCCAGGGCACCGCCGACTTCATCGCCAACACCCATATCCGCGCCATCAACATCTTCGTCGCGGCCAAGAGCCTGGGGTCGATGCTGTTCTTCGTGGTCATCGGCCTGACCCTGGCCCTGCAATCGCTATGGCCGAGCAACGACCCGGCGGTGATGAGCGGCTTCGTGCTGGTGCTGCTGTACATGAAAGGCCCGCTGGAAACCTTGATCGGCAACCTGCCTATCCTTGGCCGCGCCCAGGTGGCGTTCCGCCGCATTGCCGACCTGTCCGAGCGCTTCTCCTCCCCCGAGCCGCACCTGCTGCTGGAGCCGCCAGTCAAGCGCCCTGCCCCGGCCAGCGCGCATCTGGAACTGCACAACGTCGAGTACGCCTACCCGCCGGTGGACGGCAACGAGCCGTTCCGCGTGGGGCCGGTGAACCTGAGCATCGAACCGGGCGAGATCCTGTTCATCGTCGGTGAGAACGGCTGCGGCAAGACTTCGCTGATCAAGCTGCTGCTGGGCCTGTACACCCCGCAACGCGGCGAAGTGCGCCTGAACGGCAAGGCCGTCGGCCCGGAGGGGCTGGATGACTATCGCCAGCTGTTCACCACGGTGTTCGCCGACTACTACCTGTTCGACGACCTGCCCGAGCATGAACACAGCCTGCCCAGCGATGCCACGCGCTACCTGGAGCGGCTGGAGATCGCCCACAAGGTGAGCGTGCGCGATGGTGCCTTTACCACCACCGACCTGTCGACCGGCCAGCGCAAGCGCCTGGCACTGGTCAATGCCTGGCTGGACGGGCGACCGGTGCTGGTGTTCGACGAATGGGCGGCGGACCAGGACCCGACCTTCCGCCGGGTGTTCTACACCGAGCTGCTGCCGGACCTGAAGCGTTTGGGCAAGACCATCATCGTGATTTCGCATGATGACCGGTATTTCGATACGGCGGACAAGGTGGTGCACCTTAGCCGGGGGAAAGTGGTGAAGGCGTTGGAGCCGGCTTGAAGCAGCAAAGGGGGGGCTGCGCGCCCCCTCATCAAACACGATCTATAATCGCTCTATAGTCTGTCTATAATTCCCTATAAACACCGCCCCTGTCAGATCTATAATGCCTCTATAATCAATCTATAATCGACTATAAATTGAAACGGAGGGGCCGAGATGCCTGAAACTGTCTATCACCGTCCGGCGCTTGCGTCCCGCCTGTCGAAATTGATCCTGCAAGTCGCCGTGGGCAGCGCAGCAAGCTCTGGTGTGTTTCTCGCTGCGCCACGACGTACCGGGAAATCCACCTTTGCCCGCGAAGACCTGCGCCCGGCCCTCGAAACAGCCGGGGCCATTGTGCTGTATGCCGATCTGTGGAAAGACCTGACCAAAGATCCCGGGCAAGTCATCGTAGAAGCGGTGCGTGAGGCGGTCGGGCGTAACGAAGGCTTCATCACGCGGCTGGCAAAGTCATCTGGCATGGAGAAGGTCACTGTCGGCGGCCTGAATTTCAGCGTGGACAAGATCGGGCTGGGGCAAGATGTCGACCTGACCACCGCCCTGGCGGCGCTCTCCGATGAGTCCCGCAAGATCATCGTGCTGATCATCGACGAAGCACAGCATGCAATCACGACCGAGCAAGGAATAGCGGCGCTGTTCGCCCTCAAGGCAGCCAGAGACGAACTCAACAGTTCGAAGCACCATGGCTTGCGCATCGTCTGCACCGGTTCAAACCGGGACAAGCTGGCCATGCTGCGCAACAGCAAGGACCAGGCGTTCTTCGGCGCCTCCATGGTGCAGTTCCCGACCCTGGACCAGGACTTCATCGACTGGCTGTGCGCCAATATCGACCTGCCATGCGCACTCGATTCAACGGAGGTGTTTCAGCTCTTCAAGGAAAGCGGCTATCGCCCAGAGCTATTGGGTGCGGCCGCGG
This sequence comes from Pseudomonas sp. S1(2024), assembly GCF_046557535.1. Classification (NCBI taxonomy): domain Bacteria; kingdom Pseudomonadati; phylum Pseudomonadota; class Gammaproteobacteria; order Pseudomonadales; family Pseudomonadaceae; genus Pseudomonas; species Pseudomonas sp. S1(2024). The sequence continues at coordinate 13,022 of NZ_JBKGFP010000119.1, read as the reverse complement.
ATGAAATCCGCTTCGACTTCGGCATTGAACCCGAGGCCATTCCGGCACGCTTCAGAGAGCTTGTTCAGGCACAAGCCAATGACTTGAACGCAAACCTGAAAAAGGTGATCCACAGCCTCACGCCTATCCAGGCTGCGGTTCTACGTGTCATGTGCGCAAAGGGGAACGACTACGCACCGTTCGAGGCCCCGACCCTGGCACTTTACGCCAAAGCGATGGAACAGGCTGGCGTGGATGCGAGCGAAGTGAAGGCCGAGGTACCGGGGGTGCAGCAAGCGCTCATCGCCTTGCAGGACAAGAACCTGGTGTGGAAAGCATCGCGGGGGGTGTACGCGGTAGATGAACAGGTGATAGTCGATATCGTGCGAGCGGACGGTTTGCTGGAAGGTCTTGCCTGAGTGGTTTTCTGAGAGGATGCCGGGGGCGCTTTGCGCCCCTATCGCGACACAAGGCTTCTACAGGAGTACGCAATCACCTGTAGCAGCGGCCTTGTGTCGCGATGGGCTGCAAGGCAGCCCCAACAGGCAGAAATCAGAACAACCAGTGATACAACAGGTACACCACCACCGCCGCCAGCACCGGCCGCAGCACGCGGTAGGCCTTGGGGTTGGCGCGCTTGAACTGCTTGACCTGGCTACTGATCCGGTTGCTGAAGCGCTTGCTCCAGGCGTAGGCCTGGTTGATCCCGCCAACGCGCTCGTCATCAGTATTCTGCGGCGCGGTGGCACGGCCGAGGAAGGCGCTGACCTTGCGGTTGATGCGAGTCATCAGCGGGCTGCTCAGCGGGCGTTCGATGTCGCAGAACAGGATCACCCGGGTAACGTCGGTCTCGTTCTTGACCCAGTGCACGTAGGTTTCATCGAACATCACGTCCTCGCCGTCACGCCAGGCATATTCCTCGCCATCGACGTAGATGCGGCAAGCATCGGAGTTGGGGGTGGACAGGCCCAGGTGGTAGCGCAGGGAGCCGGCGAACGGGTCGCGGTGCGGGTTCAGGTGGCTGCCGCCGGGCAGCAGGGCGAACATCGCACCCTTGACGTTGGGGATGCTGCTGACCAGCTCGACGGTGCGCGGGCACAGGGTTTCGGCAGAAGGCAACGGTTTGTCGTACCACTTCAGGTAAAAGCGCTTCCAGCCTTTCTTGAAGAACGAACCGAAGCCGGCGTCGTTATCCTTCTCCGCGGCGCGGATGTAGCCCTCGTCGAACAGGCGCATGGCCTCTTCGCGGATTTCCTGCCAGTTGTCCTTCAGCACGTCCAGCTCGGGGAAGCGCTGGCGGTCCAGGTAGGGCTTGGACGGTACGCCGGAGAACAGGTACATCAGGCTGTTATAAGGGGCGAACAGCGCCGAATGGTTGACGAACTGGCGCAACACCGGCAAGCGAGCCTTGCCGCGCAGGTGCACGAACAGCACGCTGCCAAAAAACACCAGCAAGACACCCGCCTTGGCTGCAAAGGAAAAGGTCATGCTTTCACTCCTTGAGGAAGAAACAGGGCTGCGCGCCCTGCTCTCCGATAAATCATCCTGCCATCATAAACTGATGCCGCCAGGGTAAAAACAGCCCGGGCAGCAACTCAATCATGAAGATTTTGCAATAAACCAAGCCGCCGAACGTTGCGCGGGATCAGCGGCAAGGCCGATTACTGCTGGTTTTCCTGCTCGCTGAACATGTCGCTGAACAGCATGCTCGACAGGTAGCGCTCGCCGGAGTCCGGCAAAATTACGACGATGGTCTTACCCTGCATTTCCGGCTTTTCGGCCAGGCGCACGGCCGCCGCCATCGCCGCACCACAGGAAATGCCACAGAGGATGCCCTCTTCCTGCATCAGGCGGATGGCCATGGCCTTGGACTCTTCGTCAGTCACCGTTTCCACCTGGTCAACGATCGACAGGTCGAGGTTCTTCGGCACGAAGCCGGCGCCGATGCCCTGGATCTTGTGCGGGCTGGGCTTGAGCTCTTCGCCGGCCAGGGTCTGGCTGATCAGCGGCGAGGCCACTGGCTCCACCGCCACCGACAGGATCGCCTTGCCCTGCGTATGCTTGATGTAGCGCGAAACACCGGTGATGGTGCCGCCAGTGCCGACCCCTGCCACCAGCACGTCGACCGCGCCGTCGGTGTCGTTCCAGATTTCCGGGCCGGTGGTTTTTTCGTGGATCGCCGGGTTGGCCGGGTTTTCGAACTGGCCCGGCAGGAAGTACTGGGCCGGGTCGGAGGCGACGATTTCATTGGCCTTCTCGATGGCGCCCTTCATGCCCTTGGCCGGGTCGGTCAGCACCAGCTCGGCGCCCAGAGCCTTCAGCACCTTGCGGCGCTCCAGGCTCATGGATGCGGGCATGGTCAGCATCAGCTTGTAGCCACGGGCTGCGGCGACGAAGGCCAGGCCGATGCCGGTGTTGCCCGAGGTCGGTTCGACGATGGTCATGCCCGGCTTGAGCTTGCCGCTGCTTTCGGCGTCCCAGACCATGTTCGCGCCGATGCGGCATTTGACCGAATAGCCCGGGTTACGCCCTTCGATCTTGGCCAGGATGGTCACGCCGCGCGGGGCAATGCGGTTGATCTGCACCAGCGGCGTGTTACCGATGGAGTGGGCGTTGTCTGCAAAGATACGGCTCATGGCAGGGGTCCTTGGCATGAAAAAAAGCAGGGAAAGACCTCAAGGGTAAGCCCGGGCCGGTGGCCCGTAAAGCCTGTTCGAACTCACGCGGACTCGTTGCGGTCAACCGCATATCCTGCGTTGGAGACACTTCGATGAGAGCCCGTTATCGCTGGCCGCTGATCGGCCTGGCCAGCCTGATCGTGCTGTTGCTGGCGCTGCACCTGGCCCTGCCCTATCTGGTGCGCGACTACCTCAATGACAAACTGGCCGACATGGGCGACTACCGTGGCCAGGTGGCCGATGTGGACCTGGCCTGGTGGCGCGGCGCGTACCAGATCAACGGGCTGAAGATCGTCAAGACCACCGGCAAGGTGCCGGTACCGTTTCTCGATGCACCGCTGATCGACCTGTCGGTGAGCTGGCACGCCCTTTGGTACGACCGCGCAGTGGTTGCCGAAGTAATATTCGACCGGCCGGAACTCAACTTCGTCGATGGCGGCAACAAACAGAACTCGCAGACCGGTCAGGGCACCGACTGGCGCCAGCAACTGGAAAAACTGCTGCCGATCACCCTGAACGAGGTTCGCATCGACAACGGCGTGCTGACTTTCCGCAACTTCAACTCCAAACCACCAGTCAACCTCAAGGCCACTCAGCTCGATGCCAGTATTCGCAACCTCACCAACATTCGTGACGAAAAGGGCCGACGTGATGCCAGCTTCGATGGCACGGCGCTGATCGTAGGCGATGCCAAGGTGGAAAGTCGCGCCACCTTCGACCCGTTCAGCGATTTCGACGACTTCGAGTTCCGCCTGCGCGCCACGGGTATCGAGCTGCGCAAGCTCAATGACTTCGCCAGCGCCTACGGCAAGTTCGATTTCAATGCCGGGCACGGCGATGTGGTGATAGAGGCCGAGGCGACCAACGGGCGATTGAACGGGTATATCAAGCCACTGTTGCGGGATGTGGATGTGTTCGACTGGCAGCAGGATGTGCAGGAGAAGGACAAAGGCTTCTTCCGCTCGGTCTGGGAAGCGCTGGTAGGTGCAACCGAGACAGTATTGAAGAACCAGCCGAAGAACCAGTTCGCGACCCGGGTAGAGCTCAGCGGCAGCGTGCACAAACAGGATATCAGCGCCTTCGAGGCGTTTCTGCAAATACTGCGCAACGGGTTCATCGAGGCGTTCAATGCGCGGTATGAGCGTGATGCGCCGGATTCCGACTAGGATCGAGTGACGGGGCATTCAGGGACTGAATACCTGGTCTGCGTTTCCAGTCGGCGAACCCCGCGTTATAGTCGGTGACAAATCGAAAACAGGTGTTGGGCCTCTTCGCGGGCACGCCCGCTCCCACAGGTACCCCACAGATCCGGAAGTTTGTGTAATTCCTGTGGGAGCGGGCGTGCCCGCGAAGAGGCCCTGACAGGCATACGGCAGAGGACAGACCCATGAAGTTCGAAGGCACCCGCGACTACGTCGCCACAGACGACCTGAAACTGGCGGTAAACGCGGCCATCACCCTCGAACGCCCCTTGCTGGTCAAGGGCGAACCCGGCACCGGCAAGACCATGCTTGCCGAGCAGTTGGCGGCCTCGTTCGGTGCGCGCCTGATCACCTGGCACATCAAGTCCACCACCAAGGCCCACCAGGGCCTCTACGAGTACGACGCGGTCAGCCGCCTGCGGGACTCGCAGCTGGGCGTGGACAAGGTCCACGATGTGCGCAATTACCTGAAAAAGGGCAAGTTGTGGGAGGCCTTCGAGGCTGAGGAACGGGTCATCCTGCTGATCGACGAAATCGACAAGGCCGACATCGAGTTCCCCAACGACCTGTTGCAAGAGCTCGACAAGATGGAGTTCTACGTCTACGAAATCGACGAGACCATCAAGGCCAGACAGCGCCCGATCATCATCATCACCTCCAACAACGAAAAGGAGCTGCCGGACGCATTCCTGCGCCGCTGCTTCTTCCACTACATCGCCTTCCCCGACCGCGCCACCCTGCAGCAGATCGTCGACGTGCACTACCCGAACATCAGCCAGTCGCTGGTCAGCGAGGCGCTGGACGTGTTCTTCGACGTGCGCAAGGTACCAGGCCTGAAGAAAAAGCCGTCCACCTCCGAACTGGTCGATTGGCTCAAGCTGCTGATGGCCGACAACATCGGTGAAGCGGTGCTGCGCGAACGCGACCCGACCAAGGCCATTCCACCGCTGGCCGGCGCGCTGGTGAAGAACGAGCAGGACGTACAACTGCTCGAGCGCCTGGCCTTCATGAGCCGGCGCGGCAACCGCTGACGGGAGCCGGGCCATGCTGCTCAACCTGTTCAATGAAATGCGCACGGCCAAGGTGCCGGTGTCGGTACGCGAACTGCTCGACCTGCACCAGGCCCTGCAAAAGCGCGTGGTGTTCGCCGACATGGACGAGTTCTACTACCTCGCCCGCGCCATCCTGGTGAAGGACGAGCGCCACTTCGACAAGTTCGACCGCGCCTTCGCCGCCTACTTCAAGGGCCTGGAGAACCTGGACCGGCACATCGAAGCGTTGATCCCCGAAGACTGGCTGCGCAAGGAATTCGAGCGTTCGCTGACCGACGAGGAACGCGCGCAGATCCAGTCGCTGGGTGGCCTGGACAAGCTGATCGAGGAGTTCAAGAAGCGCCTCGAAGAGCAGAAGGAGCGTCACGCCGGCGGCAACAAATGGATCGGCACCGGCGGCACCAGCCCGTTTGGCTCCGGTGGCTTCAACCCCGAGGGCATCCGCGTGGGCGAGGCCGGCAAACGCCAGGGCAAGGCGGTGAAGGTTTGGGACCAGCGCGAATACAAGAACCTGGACGACCAGGTGGAGCTGGGCACGCGCAACATCAAGCTGGCCTTGCGCCGGCTGCGCAAGTTCGCCCGTGAAGGCGCCGCCGAAGAGCTGGACATCGACGGCACCATCGACCACACCGCGCGGGATGCCGGGCTGCTGAATATCCAGATGCGCCCCGAGCGACGCAACACGGTAAAGCTGCTGTTGCTGTTCGACATCGGTGGTTCGATGGACGCCCACGTCAAGGTCTGCGAAGAACTGTTCTCGGCGTGCAAGACCGAGTTCAAGCACCTGGAGTACTACTACTTCCACAACTTTGTGTACGAGTCGGTGTGGAAGAACAACCTGCGCCGTACCTCCGAGCGCTATTCCACCTTCGACCTGCTGCACAAGTACGGCGATGACTACAAGGTTGTGTTCGTCGGCGACGCGGCCATGGCGCCCTACGAGATTACCCAGCCGGGTGGCAGCGTGGAGCACTGGAACGAAGAAGCCGGGTATGTGTGGATGCAGCGTTTCATGGAGAAATTCAGGAAGATCATCTGGATCAACCCATACCCGAAGCAGGCCTGGGACTACACCGCATCGACCCACCTGGTGCGGGACTTGATCGAAGACAAGATGTACCCGCTGACCTTGCAGGGGTTGGAGGAAGGGATGCGTTACCTGTCCAAGTGATTTTGCCAGAGCCGGCTCTTTCGCGGGTAAACCCGCTCCTACAGGTCCCGCACAGGCCTCCCGGCTTGCGCCGTACCTGTAGGAGCGGGTTTACCCGCGAAGAGGCCGGCAGCCTTAACGCCAACGGTCCAGATATACCTGCTGCTCCCGCCACGCCTCATCCTGCACCACCGCCCGGAACCGCACCACCGCCCCCGGCATGCACTGCGCCAGTTGCGCCAGCGCCAACGGCGTCAATGCCCCCAGCCGCGGATAGCCGCCGATGGTCTGCCGGTCATTGAGCAACACGATCGGCTGCCCATCCGGCGGCACCTGCACCGCCCCCAGCGGAATCCCCTCGGAAATCATCGGCGCGCCCTGGTAGACCAGCTGCGGCCCCAGCAGGCGGATGCCCATGCGGTCGGCACGGCTGTCCAGCGTCCACTCGCGGTTGAACGCCTCGAACAGGCTGGTACCGCTGAAGTCACCGATCTGTGCGCCGATCACCAGGTCAAGCACTGGCTTTTGTGCGTACTGTGGCCGCAGCGCTGCCGGTACCTCACGCAAGGTCGCTGAAGCGCTGGAAAATGCCAGCAGCTGGCCTTTGCCGAGCGCAGAGCCCTGGCCATCGATACCGCCCAGTTCTTCCCGCACGACCGTGGCACGGCTGCCCAGCACATCCTCGCCCAGGAACCCGCCAGGTGCTGCCAGGTACGCCCGCGCACCTTGCTTAGGCTGTTTCAGGGTCAACCGCTGCCCCTTGGCCAATGCAAAGCTGCGCCAGGGCGCCAGCGGTTGATCATCGACCCGCGCATCCAGGTCGGCACCGGCCAGGGCCAGCACACAATCCTGCTCTGCGACCACACAGAAACCACCTAGCGCCACCTCGACCACCGGCGCCGCCAACGGGTTGCCCAGCAGCCAGTTGGCCCAGTGCATCGCCACCCAGTCCAGCGCCCCGCCCTGGGTCACGCCCAAATGGCGTACGCCAAAGCGCCCGGCATCCTGCAATTGGCACAGCGGAGTACTGGCCTCGATCTTCAACTGCTTCATGCTTGTGCCTCCACATCACCGCCCAACGCCACGAACTCGCTGCGCGAAACCGGCACGAAGCGCACCCGGTCACCGGGTTGCAACAGGCTATAGCCCTGGCGTTCACGGTCGAACAGGCGCACCGGGGTACGCCCGATCAGGTTCCAGCCACCCGGCGATACCGCTGGATAGGCCGCCGTCTGGCGCTCGGCAATGCCGACGCTGCCGGCCGCCACGCGCTTGCGCGGGGTGCTAAGGCGCGGGCTGGCCAGGCGTTCGTCCACCAGGCCCATGAAGCCGAAACCGGGGGCGAAACCCAGGGCGAACACCGGGTACTCGCGCTCGCTGTGCAAGCGGACCACCTCTGCTTCACTCAAGCCACTGCGGGCCGCCATCACCGGCAGCTCCGGGCCGACACTGGCGTCGTACCACACCGGGATCTCATGGCGGCGGCCACCGCTGCCCGTGTCTGGCTGCAAGCCCTCCAGCGCACGGATGATCAGTGCCCTCGCCTCACCCGGTGGCAGGTCGAACTGCACCATCAGCGTGGTGTAGGACGGCACCAGGTCCAGCAAGTGCTTGCCGAACGCCGCGTGCAAGCGCTGGCTGGCGGCAAGCATCCACGGCATGTTGCCCTCGTCGATACCATCGAACAGGCGCACCATCAGGCTGTCGATGGCCACGACTTCAATACGGGGTTTCATCGCGACTCCAGGGCATCGAGAGCCTGGCGAATCTGCCGCACAGCCGCCACCGAACTGTCGTTGTCACCGTGTACGCACAGAGTACTGGCCGCAAGCCTCAGTGCACTGCCATCGTCCGCGACGAGCGTATCGCCGCGGGCCAGGCGCACGGCCTGCTCCACCACCAGCGCCGGGTCGTGGTGCACAGCGCCGGGCAGGCGACGCGACACCAGATGGCCGCTGGCGGTGTAGGCGCGATCGGCGAATGCTTCGAACCACAGCGGCACGCCAATCTCATCACCCAGGGCCTGGGCGGCGCGGTTGTCGGCGGTGGCCATCAGCATCAGCGGCAGTTCTGCGCCATAGGCCGCCACAGCCTCCAGTACGGTTCGCAGCTTGAGCGGGTCGGCCATCATGTCGTTGTACAGCGCACCATGGGGTTTCACGTAGGCCACGCGACCGCCCAACACTTTGCAGATGCCGTCCAGCGCACCGATCTGGTAGTGCAGCAGGTCGCGGATTTCCTCCGGGCTGCAGGCCATGGAGCGGCGGCCGAAGCCGACCAGGTCCGGGTAGGCCGGGTGCGCGCCGATGGTCACCCCGTGCTCCAGTGCCAGGGCCGCGGTCCGGCGCATGATGCCGGGGTCACCGGCGTGGTAACCGCAGGCAATGTTGGCGCAATCGATGTAGGGCATGACCTCGGCATCCAGGCCCATGCGCCAGCTGCCAAAGCTCTCGCCCATGTCGCAATTGAGTAGCAGGCGTTCCACTGCACGGCCTCCGTTGTCGTTGTTCATATGCCTACCTTAACGCGCCTGCAGCTGTTTGCCGCGGGTTTCCGGCAGGCTCAGCGCCGCCACGATCACCACTCCGTAGGACACGGCGGAAAACACGCCGATACCCAGGCCCAGCGGTACTTTCTGGCCGAGCACGCCGATCAGCAGCGGGAACAGTGCCGCGATGACCTTGCCGATGTTGTAGCAGAAGCCCTGCCCCGAACCACGGATACGCGTGGGGAACAGTTCGGTGAGGAACGCGCCCATGCCGCTGAAGATACCCGAGGCGAAGAAGCCCAGCGGGAAGCCCAGCCACAGCATCACGCCGTCGCTGACCTGCATTTGCGTGTACAGCAGCACGATGACGAACGAGCCCACGGCGAACAGGATGAAGTTTTTCTTGCGCCCCAGCAGGTCGGACAGGTACGCACTGACCACATAGCCGACATAGGAGCCGACGATCACCATGGCCAGATAGCCACCGGTACCCAGCACGCTCAGGCCGCGCTCGTTCTTGAGGAAGGTCGGCAGCCACGAGGTAATGGCGTAGTAGCCGCCCAGTGCGCCGGTGGTCAGCAGGGAAGCCCGCACGGTGGTCCAGAGCATGCCTGGGGCAAAGATTTCGTAGAACTGCGCAGGTGCCTCGGCGTTTTCCACCGCCTTGGCCTCGCGGTATACCTCGGGGTCCTTGACCAGGCGACGGACGAAGATCACGAAGATCGCCGGTACCAGGCCCAGCAGGAACAGCGCGCGCCAGGCCTGCTCTGCCGGCAGCCAGGAGAACAGCAGCGCGTAGAGGATGGCGGTGAGGCCCCAGCCAAGGGCCCAGCCAGACTGCACCATGCCCACTGCCTTGCCACGGTCCTGGGCGCGGATCACCTCGCCGATCAGCACCGCGCCGGCGGTCCACTCACCGCCAAAGCCGAAGCCCATCAGGGTACGGGCGATCAGCAGTTGTTCGTAGTTCTGGGCGAAGCCGCAGAGGAAGGTGAAGAAGGCAAACCACAGCACCGTCAGTTGCAGGGTGCGCACGCGGCCAATACGGTCGGAGAGAATGCCGGCCACCCAGCCACCCACAGCCGAGGCGATCAAGGTGCTGGTGTGGATCAACCCGGCTTCGGTGGTGGTGATGCCCCACAGCATGATCAGCGTGGGGATGACGAAGCTGAGCATCTGCGTGTCCATGCCGTCCAGGCCATAGCCGATCTTGCAGCTCCAGAAGGTGCGGCGCTGCTGTGAGTCGATGTCGCGATACCAGGCGAAAGGCCCGGACGAAGATGGGGAACTGACCTGCTGCTGCACGCCGGTGGGGTTCATGCTTGCCTCGGCTTGTTGGTATTGTTTTATGGGCGACAATGAGTCGCGGCCTGGCTGCCATTGTTCAGAGGCCGCACCATTTGCGTCCAACGAGAAAAACCGCCGGTCTGGAACAAGAAAAACTGATCATGAACCTTCGCTTCCTCGAAACCTTCGTCTGGGTCGCCCGGCTCAAGAGCTTCCGCCTGACCGCGGAAAAGCTGTTCACTACCCAGGCCTCGGTTTCCAGCCGCATCGCCGCGTTGGAGGCCGACCTGGGCGTGAAGCTGCTGCTGCGCGACTCACGTGGCGTCAGCCTGACCCCGGAAGGCGGCAAGGTGCTGGAATATGCCGAGCGCATGCTGGAAACCGCCAAGGCCATGAAGCAGTCGCTGGACAGCGACCGGGCCAAGGTCGGGCGCATCCGTATCGGGGTGATGGACACGGTGATCCACACCTGGATGAGCGCACTGGTAGCGGAGCTGACCGAGCGTTACCCGCAGGTGGAGATCGAACTGGTGGCCGACACTGCGCTGAACCTTCGCGAGCAATTGCAGAAGGGCTTTCTCGACGTGATCCTGCAGACCGACCTGCTGCGCGAGCAATCGATCCGCAGCCTGGACCTGGCGCGCTACCCCATGGGTTGGGTGGTGGCCGCCGGCTCGCACCAGCACCGCGACTATGCCTCGCTGGCCGAGCTTGGGCGGGAACGCATCATCACCTTCTCGAAGAACTCGCGGCCGCACCAGGAAGTGCTGAGCCTGCTGCAGGGCGCGGGGGCCGAAACGCCACGGCTGAACTGCGTGAACTCGGTGGCGGCGATTACCCGGCTGTTGCGTGACGGTTTTGGCATTGGTGCGTTGCCGCCGGCGCTGGTGGATGCCGAGTTGAGCCGGGGTGAGCTGGTATTGCTGCAGGGGCTGCAACCGCCGCCGAGCCTGGAGCTGGTAGTGGCCTGGCAGACCGGGGTGGCGTTGGTGGATGAAGTGGTCGGGGTTTGCCGGCAGGTGCTGGAGCGGTATGCGCGGGATGTGGGTGGGCAGCGGATTGTGTTGGTCTGACTGATTGGCTTTGTCTGTGCTGGCCTCTTCGCGGACTTGCCCGCTCCCACAGGTACTGCATGGCTCTCAAGGCCTGTGATGATCATGTGGGAGTGGGCAAGCCCGCGAAAGGGCCGGCACAGGCACTGCAAAAATCAGCGCCAGCTCTCTTTCACCACCCCACGCCGCCCGCCCAGGATCACCCAGCCAATTGCCAGCAACAGGCTCTCGATCACGAATGCCAGCACAAACCCTGCACCAAGCCCCCAGCCAACCGCCTCGGGCACCAGCAGGATCTGGTAGCTGTAGCCATTGAGGGTTTCTTCACGCAACTGCGGGTCGGCCTGTACCAGCACGTGCCAGGTACGTTGCGCCCATGGCGCTTGCAGCGCCTGCCATTCGTTTTCCAGCAGTTCGTTGCGGATCATCAGGCTTTCAATGCTGTTGGCATCACTGTTGAACACTGGGTCGTCGCTGCTGCGGTAATGCCGCAGCAGCGCCTGCAGGTCGCCATTGAAGAAACGTTCGGCGGTCTGCCGGAAGCCGTCGAGCGCCTCGCGGGATTCGAACAGGTGCGCCTCGACCCGCTGGCTGTAGTCCTTCACCAGCCCCGGGACCTGGATACCGGCCAGCAGGCCGAAGGTGAACAACAGCAACCGCAGGTAACTTCTGAACATGCCGCGTCCTTAGCTCTGGCCGTGCGCCACGCACTCGCCGTGCCGCCACAGGGCCCACTGACCCGGCTCGTAACGCTGCCAGGTCTCGTTCTCGGTCAAGGCCTCGGTGGCGATCACCGTGACCACGTCGTTAGGGGTGGTTTCGGTGTGAAAATCGACGATCAGGTCGACGTCCTTCAACCGCGCCGCACCAAAAGGTGCCCGGCGGGTAATGTGCACCAGCTTGGTCGAACAGAAGCAGAACAGCCAATCGCCGTCGCTGAGCATGCAATTGAACACGCCCTGGCCGCGGTAGCCGGCACAGGCTTCGACCAGCACCGGCAGCAGCTGTTCCACCGGCACGGGCTCGGGGAAGGCGCTGCGAATGCGGTTGAGCAGGTCGCAGAAGGCCGCCTCGCTGTCGGTGTCGCCCACCGGCCGGTAGAAACTGGCCTGGCCCTTGAAGTCGCCCAGCTGGCCATTGTGCGCGAAGCACCAGTTGCGGCCCCACATCTCCCGCACGAACGGGTGGGTGTTGGACAGGCACACCTTGCCGACGTTGGCCTGGCGTATGTGGCCGATGACCACTTCGCTCTTGATCGGGTAACGCTGCACCAGGTTGGCCACTTCCGACTCGCTGCTCGCGGCCGGGTCCTGGAACAGGCGCAGGCCACGGCCTTCGTAGAAGCCGATGCCCCAGCCGTCACGGTGCGGGCCGGTACGGCCGCCGCGCTGCATCAGGCCGGTGAAGCTGAAGACGATATCGGTGGGGACGTTGGCACTCATGCCCAGCAGTTCGCACATATGCGTGTCTCCGCTTACAGACGGGGCTCGACCCGGCCGCTGCCGCGGGAGACGGCTGGGGCGACAGGGGGTGGCGCATCACGGTAACGGTCGCGGCGCTCTGCTGCCAGCGGGGCCTGGGCGCCGAGCTGGTCATCTTCGGCAGCCTGGCGCTGGGCAGCAGCCTCGGCCTGCGCGCGGCGCTCGCGGGCGCGTTTCTCCAGCGGAAAGCGCAGCAGCACGAAGAGGAAATACAGGGAAAACGCGCCCATGCCGTACATGGCGAAGTCGGAAACCGCGCGCCAGGCGTTGTTGCCGACCTTGAAGGCGACGTCGAGGGCGGTGATGGCAATCGCCGGGGCGAAGCTGTCCTTGACCGGGTCGACGATGGTCGGGGTCAGCAGCAGCACCGCCAGCACCACCCGCAGCGGTTCGCGCAGCCAGCGCCACATCCAGCCGGTGAGCTTGAAGCCCACCATCAGGCAGCCCAGGGCGGCAACAGCGTAAAGGCCCCAGGCGAGGGTGTAGTCGTTCTCGGTCATGGTGTTCGTGCAAGCCAGGCAAAGAGATGCCTATGATAAACACTTTTCCGGGCGCAGACAGCGTTTGCCTGTGCCGGCCTCTTCGCGGGCTTGCCCGCTCCCACAGGCACTGCACAGTTTCAAGATCTGTGGTGAACCTGTGGGAGCGGGCAA
>NZ_JBKGFP010000118.1:0-6757 GCF_046557535.1 Pseudomonas sp. S1(2024) | reverse complement strand
CAGCGTAAAGGCCCCAGGCGAGGGTGTAGTCGTTCTCGGTCATGGTGTTCGTGCAAGCCAGGCAAAGAGATGCCTATGATAAACACTTTTCCGGGCACAGGCAACCCCAATCAAGAGATCCTCAATGCCAACCAAGCCCCAACCCCCGATTGCCCGCCAGGCCCAGGCCACCGACCCGTATGCCTGGCTGCAACAGCGTGACACCCCCGAGGTGCTTGCCTACCTGCAGGCCGAAAACGCCTACCAGGAAGCCTGCCTGGCCGACCAGGCGCCGCTGCGCGAACAACTGTTCGAAGAGATCAAGGGCCGCATCCTGGAAACCGACCTGTCGCTGCCGGCGCCCTGGGGCCCCTACCTGTACTACACCCGTACCACCGCGGGCGACGAGTACCCGCGCCACTACCGCTGCCCGCGCCCGGCCGACGACTCCAACACGGTCGATGAAAGCCAGGAGCAACTGCTGCTCGACCCCAACGCCCTGGCCAATGGCGGTTTCCTGTCCCTCGGCGCGTTCAACGTCAGCCCCGACCACCGCCTGCTGGCCTACAGCCTGGACACCAGTGGCGACGAAATCTTCACCCTGTACGTGAAGGACCTGGCCAGTGGCAGCGTCACCTCCCTGCCCTTCGACGACTGCGACGGCAGCCTGACCTGGGCCAACGACAGCCAGACGCTGTTCTTCGCCGAACTGGACGAGACCCACCGCCCGTGGCGCCTGCGTCGCCACACCCTGGGCAACGACGGCGCGCAGACCGTGTTCGAGGAGCCCGACGGGCGCTTCTTCCTGCACTGCTACCGCACCAGCTCCGAACGCCAGCTGGTGCTGCTGCTCAACAGCAAGACCACCAGCGAAGCCTGGGTGCTGGATGCAGAGACACCGCAGGCTCCGTTCACCTGCCTGGCGCCACGCGTAGAGGGCCACGAGTACTTCCCCGACCACGGCCAGCTCGACGGCCAGTGGCGCTGGTTCATCCGCACCAACCAGGACGGCATCAACTTCGCCCTGTACCACGCCCCAGTCGCACCGGTGCCCAGCCGTGAGCAATGGCAGGTACTGGTAGCGCACCGCGACGCGATCATGCTCGAAGGCCTCAGCCTGAATGCCGGCGCGCTGACCCTGAGCCTGCGCGAAGGCGGCCTGCCGATCATCGAGGTACGCCCGCAGGGCCTGGCACCCTACCGCGTCGAACTGCCCGACGCGGCCTACAGCCTGTACGTGCAGGACAGCCTGGAATTCGCCAGCCCACGCTTGCGCCTGCGCTACGAAGCACTCAACCGCCCAGCCCAGGTACGCCAGCTGGAGCTGGCCAGCGGTGCCCAGGCGGTGCTCAAGCAAACCCCGGTGCTGGGGCCGTTCGATGCCGACGACTATGTCAGCGAGCGCCTGTGGGCTACCGCAGCGGACGGCACCCGGGTGCCGATCAGCCTGGTGCGCCGCCGCCAGGACCTGGGCCAGACCGTGCCGCTGTACCTGTATGGCTACGGCGCCTATGGCGAAAGCCTCGACCCGTGGTTCTCGCACGCGCGCCTGAGCCTGCTGGAGCGCGGCGTGGCCTTTGCCATCGCTCATGTGCGTGGTGGTGGCGAACTGGGCGAAGCCTGGTACCGCGCCGGCAAGCAGGAGCACAAGCACAACACCTTCAGCGATTTCATCGCCTGTGCCGAGCACCTGATCGCCGAGGGTGTCACGGCTGCCGACCGCCTGGCCATCAGTGGCGGCAGCGCCGGTGGCCTGCTGATGGGCGCTGTGCTCAACCTGCGCCCCGAGCTGTTCCGCTGTGCGATTGCCGAAGTACCGTTCGTCGACGTGCTCAACACCATGCTCGACCCCGAGCTGCCGCTGACCGTGACCGAGTACGACGAATGGGGTAACCCTGAGGAGCCGGAGGTGTATGAGCGGATCAAGGCCTATGCACCGTACGAGAACGTGAAGGAACAGGCCTACCCGGCGATGCTGGTGGTGGCGGGCTACAACGACAGCCGCGTGCAGTACTGGGAAGCGGCCAAGTGGGTGGCGCGGCTGCGCACGCACAAGACCGACGACAACCTGCTGCTGCTCAAGACCGAGATGGGGGCTGGGCATGGCGGGATGAGCGGGCGGTATCAGGGGCTCAAGGATGTGGCCTTGGAATATGCGTTCGTGTTTGGTGAGCTAGGTCTGGCTTGAGAGAGCCGGGGGCGCTTTGCGCCCCTTTCGCGACACAAGGCCGCTCCCACAGGGATCGCGCATGTCCTGAATCCTGCGCGATCCCTGTGGGAGCGGGTTTACCCGCGAACACGGGCGAAGCCCGTGCCATCCACCGCGGCGCCTGCTTCGCGGGTAAACCCGCTCCCACAGAAAACCGGGGCAGGCCGGCTGAATTCAATCATCCTGCACCGCCGGCTTCGGCGGGTCCTGGCGCAACCCCGGCAATGGCTGGTCCTTCGGTGGCCCGGGCACCGGCATCGGCGGTAACAGTGGCGCCCCCGGCTGGCTGTCATAGGCCTTGGGCGGCGTACTCGGGGTAATCTGCGGATATGGCGTAGGCGTAGGCGTACCCGGTGCACCGGGCACCGGCGTGCTCAACCGGGGTGGCGTGCTGGCAGCTTCGGCCATGGGCAGGCCGGCCAACAACAGCACAACGAGGATCGCGCGAAACATCAGCAACCTCCTGTCGGGAACCTTCCTACAGGCTACGCCTAAATCAAAGCTTTCGCCTGTCCGCCTGCCCCGCAAGCGCGCTAGACTCAGCGCATAACCGTCATTTGCCTGATCAGAACAAAGGAAACACCATGAGCTCCACCTCTTCCGCCGCCGCCACCGCGCGCCTGGACCGCATCCTGGCCGATGCCAAGCGCGACAAGGAAATGGGCTACCGCGACAAGGCCCTGAAAATGTACCCGCACGTCTGCGGCCGCTGCGCCCGCGAGTTCTCCGGCAAGCGCCTGAGCGAGCTGACCGTGCACCACCGCGACCACAACCACGACAACAACCCGCAGGACGGCTCCAACTGGGAGCTGCTGTGCCTGTACTGCCACGACAACGAGCACTCGCGCTATACCGACCAGCAGTACTTCAGCGAAGGCTCCACCAGCACCCCGAGCATCGCCAAGGCCACCCACAACCCGTTCGCCGGGCTGGCGGGCATGCTGAAGAAAGACTGACCATCGATTCACCACCCCGTTGCTACCGGGCAGCCCGTATAATCGCGCTTTTTTTCGCGAAGGGCCCCGGTACGTGGCAAACAAACGATACAGCTGCATCGGCCTGTTCAACCCCAAGTCAGCAGAAAACGTCGGCTCGGTGATGCGCGCCGCGGGTTGCTACGGCGTCAATTCGGTGTTCTACACCGGCAAACGCTACGAGCGTGCGCGTGACTTCGTCACCGACACCAAGCGCGTGCACTACGACATCCCGCTGATCGGCATCGATGACCTGCAGCGCATCATCCCGCTGGGCTGCACGCCGGTGGCCGTGGAGTTGGTGGAGGGCGCGCGGCCATTGCCGGAATACACCCACCCGGACCGGGCCATCTACATCTTCGGGCCGGAAGACGGCAGCCTCAGTGCCGATGTGCGGGCATGGTGCGAAGAGACCATCTACATTCCGACCGAGGGCTGCATGAACCTCGCAGCGACGGTGAATGTGGTGCTGTATGACCGCATGGCCAAGGGGCTGAATACCCGTTCGGGGCCCAGGTTCAAATAGCCGACTGAACGATGGCGGCGGCCAACAGGTCACCTGCATACACTTCAGACGGAGACCTTGCCATGCTTGATATCCATTCGGCAGCGACATCGCAAGACAAGAACGTTCATGGCCTGGAGCGCGCCAGCTCGCTGGCTGGCGGCGCGTTGATGGTCAGCAAGGGGCTGCGCCACGGCGGCCTGGTCGGGTTGTTGCAGATCGCAGTTGGCGGCCTGGCACTGGCTCGGGGCTTCAGCGGGCATTGTGCGACCAAGGCCTGGTGGCAGCGGCACCGGCAGGAGTATCACCGCTTGCGTTCGGACATCGAGCGCAGTGCTGCGGAACTGAAGGCGTTGAAGGCCAGTGCCGAGGCGGCGACGCGGGGGGTGACGGTAACCGGGAAGGATCCGTTGGCTGGCAGTTGAGTTTTGCACTGCCTGTGCCGGCCCTTTCGCGGGCACGCCCGCTCCCACAGGGACCTCATGGCTGTCGGAACATCACTGGCCTGTGCCGACCTCTTCGAAACTTGCGCGGCACCTGTGGGAGCGGGCGTGCCCGCGAAAGGGTCAGCACTGGCAATAGAGAGGCCTAGCGCAACGCCTTGCTCTGCAACACCTCTGAGCGCCGCCCCAGCACGTTCTCGCTGATCTGCACGAAGTCTTCGGTGCTGACGCTGGGCAGGCGCATCAACCCGCGTGCTACATCGTCCAGCGAGCGTTTGGCCTGAGTGTGGATGCGGATTTCCTTGTCCAGCGCTTGCAACAGCATCACCCCGCGCGCCACCTGCGCCGGGGTGGCATGCTCGCCCTTGAGCCGGGTGACCTTGGCGCCCTGCTTACTCAGGCGCGCTTGCCAAGCCTCGTAACGGTCGTCACTCACCCCGCCCGAGCGGCGCAGCAACTCGCTGGCATAGTAGTCGTTCAGGCTTTCCACCAGCCAGTCACTGCCATCACGCCCATGGATCTGCGCAAACAGTTGCACCACTTCGCGCAGCAACGGGCTGCTGCCATTCTCGCTGACCATCGGCCGGGCACTGTGCAGGTACAACGAGCCCTGCGCGGCAGTCGCCCCACGCCACATGCCGTCGCGAGCGCCGACCAACAGTAGCTTCGGCGGGTTGCGCGGGAAAACCGCCTGCAATTGCGGCCAGACAAAGGTCAGCATGGTCAGGTTGTCCATGCGCCGCATACCCTGCCCCACCGGTGCGGCCACGGTGACCTCGGTTTCGCCCAGGCGGGCGCGGCGGCTGCCCAGGTCGCCGGCGAGCATCCAGCCTGTGGGGCGGTCGAACAGGCGCGAAACGTTGTCGATGCGGAACTTGTCCTTGCCGATGCGCGGCCAGGAGGTCTCAATGCTCTTCCAGCCATCCGGCAGGTCGAACGCCAGCCGCGCCACCAGTTCGGTGCCATCCTGCTGGTCGAGGCGCGCAGGCGGCACCAGCTGGTCGCCGAGGAACAGCGCCCAATGCGGGGTGATGCGCGATGAATAGGCGCCGCTGCCGCGTTTCTGGTCCAGCTGCACGCGGTAGCTGAGGCTGGTCTTGCCGGCCGCCGGTTGCCACACGCCGCGCTGGCCCTGCAACTGCCATTGGCCATCAGCCTGGAAGCCGCTGTAGGCCCCAGCCTTGCCCAGGTCGAAATTCAGACTGCGCACGGCACTGCCTTCGGCCAAGGTTAGGCGGACCTCCGCCTGGCCGCTGGCTGGCAACAGGCGCACCTGATAGTCGAGGTCGACCTTTTTCGCCCAGGCCGGCGAACTGGCCATCAGGCCCAACAGCAACAACAGCTGGCAACGCATACAGAAACTCCTTGTTTCCCCGTGGCAGCGGGCCGCGCCGGTCAGCTGGCGCGGAAGATCAGGTGGTCTTCCCAGTCGTCTTCGTGCACATCGTGTTCACTGAGCATGCGCCCCGACTGGGAAATGCGCTGTTCATGGACCTGCTGGCGATCACCGCAGACCAGGTGGTGCCAGGCCGGCAGGTCCTTGCCCTCACTGACCAGGCGGTAGCCGCAGGTACTCGGCAGCCACTTGAACTGGTCGGCCTTGCCCGGGGTGAGCTGGATGCAGTCAGGTACCTGGGCGAAGCGGTTGGGGTAATCGCTGCACTGACAGGTGTGCAGATCCAGCAGTTTGCAGGCGATGCGCGTGTAATAGACGCTGTTGTCGTCCTCGTCCTCGAGCTTTTGCAGGCAGCACAGGCCGCAACCATCACACAGCGACTCCCACTCTTGCGGGCTGAGTTGCTCGAGGGTCTTGCGCTGCCAGAACGGCGCGTTTTCAGCGATCATGACACGGGTTTCCTGCATTCATCTTGGGGCCACGGCGCGCGGCGGCGCCAGTCTAGAGCCTGGCCTTCGGCAAAGCCAGACCGCTTGTCAGTCGCGACGCGACGCAGTAGCGTGCGCGTTTACCGCCCTTTTGCAGGAGCCGCCATGAGCGCCACCCCCCGCATTGCCGATTACGCCATCAACGAGCAGTTCATCAACCGCTGGTCGCCACGTGCCTTCACCGCCGAGCCGATCAGCGAGGAAACCTTGCTGAGCTTCCTCGAAGCTGCACGCTGGGCGCCGTCGGCGAACAACTCGCAACCTTGGCGCTTCCTCTATGCCCGCCGTGACACGCCGAACTGGGAGCGTTACCTGAACCTGCTGGTGCCGGCCAACCGCAGCTGGGCGCAACAGGCATCGGCGTTGGTGCTGGTGATTTCCAAGACCACCTACGCCGCCCCGGGCGCCACGGAAGAAAAGCCGGCGCTGTGGCACACCTTCGACACCGGCTCCGCCTGGGGGCACCTGGCCCTGCAAGCCAGCATCAGCGGCTGGCATACCCATGGCATGGCCGGTTTCGACCAGGAGCTGGCGCGTCAGGAGTTGAAGGTTCCTGAAGGCTACGTGCTGCATGCCATGGTGGCAATCGGCAAGCTGGGCGATAAGGCCAGCCTGAACGAAGCGCTGCAGGCGCGTGAAGTCCCGAGCCCGCGCAAGCCACTGAGCGAGCTGGCTGCCGAGGGTGATTTCAGCCTGTAAGCCTTGCATTGGCTGTACTGGCCTTTTCGCGGGCTCGCCCGCTCCCCCAAAAACAAACACACCC
>NZ_JBKGFP010000117.1:0-43041 GCF_046557535.1 Pseudomonas sp. S1(2024) | reverse complement strand
CAACCCCGCGAAGAGGCCGGCACAGGAATTCCCCCCAGAAACGACAAAGGCCACCCGAAGGTGGCCTCTGTGCGCGTGGGGGGTGTAGCAGTATTACTTCTTGACTTCCCAGCCAGTCAGCTCGGCCAAGGCCTTGCCGATGTCAGCCAGGGAACGCACGGTCTTCACACCAGCGTCCTGCAGGGCCGCGAACTTCTCGTCCGCAGTGCCCTTGCCGCCGGAGATGATGGCGCCAGCGTGGCCCATGCGCTTGCCCGCAGGTGCGGTAACACCAGCGATGTAGGAAACGACAGGCTTGGTGACGTTGGCCTTGATGTAGGCCGCAGCTTCTTCTTCAGCCGAACCGCCGATCTCACCGATCATGACGATCGCTTCGGTCTTCGGGTCTTCCTGGAACAGCTTCAGGATATCGATGAAGTTGGAGCCCGGGATCGGGTCACCGCCGATGCCGACGCAGGTCGACTGGCCGAAGCCGGCGTCGGTGGTCTGCTTCACAGCTTCGTAGGTCAGGGTGCCGGAACGCGAAACGATACCGACCTTGCCTGGCAGGTGGATGTGGCCTGGCATGATGCCGATCTTGCACTCGCCCGGGGTGATGACACCTGGGCAGTTAGGGCCGATCAGGGTCACGCCCAGCTCGTCGCACTTGACCTTGGCATCCAGCATGTCCAGGGTAGGAATGCCTTCGGTGATGCACACGATCAGCTTGATGCCGCCGAAGGCAGCTTCCAGGATCGAGTCCTTGCAGAAAGGAGCCGGAACGTAGATGACCGAAGCGTCAGCGCCGGTAGCTTCCACAGCTTCTTTCACAGTGTTGAACACTGGCAGGCCCAGGTGGGTGGTGCCACCCTTGCCTGGGGTTACGCCGCCGACCATCTTGGTGCCATAGGCGATGGCCTGTTCGGAGTGGAAAGTACCCTGCGAGCCGGTGAAGCCCTGGCAGATGACTTTGGTGTCTTTATTGATCAGGACGCTCATTACTTGCCCTCCGCAGCTTTGACAACTTGTTGAGCAGCGTCGGTCAGGCTGGTTGCCGCAATGATGTTCAAACCGCTTTCTGCCAGTACTTTAGCGCCCAGTTCGGCGTTGTTGCCTTCAAGGCGAACGACGACCGGAACTTTCACGCCGACTTCTTTCACTGCACCGATGATGCCTTCGGCAATCATGTCGCAGCGAACGATGCCGCCGAAGATGTTGACCAGTACAGCCGCGACATTGCTGTCGGACAGAATGATCTTGAACGCTTCGGTAACGCGCTCTTTGGTAGCACCACCGCCAACGTCGAGGAAGTTGGCCGGCTTGCCGCCGTGCAGGTTGACGATGTCCATGGTACCCATGGCCAGGCCGGCACCGTTGACCATGCAGCCGATGTTGCCTTCGAGGGCAACGTAGTTCAGTTCGAACTTGGCAGCGTGGGCTTCACGGGCGTCGTCCTGCGACGGGTCGTGGAAGGTTTTCAGCTTCGGCTGACGGTACATGGCGTTGGCGTCGATGTTGATCTTGGCATCGAGGCAGTGCAGGTCGCCGTCGGCCTTGATCACCAGCGGGTTCACTTCCAGCAGGGCCAGGTCGTGATCCTTGAACAGCTTGGCCAGACCAACGAAGATCTTGGCGAACTGTTGAACTTGCTTGCCTTCCAGGCCCAGCTGGAATGCCAGCTCGCGACCCTGGAACGGCTGAGCGCCGACCAGCGGGTCGATGGTGGCCTTGAGGATCTTCTCAGGCGTTTCGTGAGCGACTTTCTCGATGTCCACGCCACCTTCGGTGGAAGCCATGAACACGATACGGCGGCTCGAGCGATCGACTACAGCGCCCAGGTACAGCTCTTTGGCGATGTCAGTGCAGGATTCGACCAGAATCTTGGAGACGGGTTGACCGTTGGCATCGGTCTGGTAGGTAACCAGATTCTTGCCCAACCACTGTGCAGCGAACGCCTTGGCGTCTTCTTTGCTGCGAACCAGCTTGACGCCGCCCGCCTTACCGCGACCACCCGCGTGAACCTGGGCTTTTACCACCCACTCGTTCCCGCCGATCTTGTCGCAGGCTTCTGCAGCTTGCTCAGGGGTATCGACAGCGAAACCCTTGGAAACTGGCAGGCCGTACTCAGCGAACAGCTGCTTACCCTGATACTCGTGAAGATTCATGCTTTTTACCGTCTTCGTTAGGTACTGCGCTTCGGCGCTGCGCCATCACTGGCGCCGCACCACCTGTGACCGTTGACCCCGGGTTTTCCCGTGTGATCCGGTCCGGCGGACTTTCCGCGGTGAGTCATGCACGCAAGACTCACGACGGGCAGCCCGCCGTGGTTTCTTATAATTAACGCTTCTTACGGTTGGCCACGTGAATGGCGCCGCCATTCACTGCCAGCGCTGCTTCATGCAACGCTTCGGACAGGGTCGGATGGCTGAAGACCATCATGCCCAGATCCTCGGCACTGGTGCCGAATTCCATTGCGATTGCGCCCTGCTGCACCAGTTCGGCAGCCGATGGGCCAATCACGTGCACACCCAGGACGCGGTCGGTCTTGGCATCGGCGATGACCTTGACGAAACCACCGGTGTCGTTGGCAGCCATCGCACGGCCGCTGGCCGCGAACGGGAAGGTGCCCACGTTAACCTCAACGCCCTCGGCCTTCAAGGCCTGTTCGGTCTTGCCGACCCACGCGATTTCCGGGTGGGTGTAGATGACCGACGGAATCAGGTCGTAGTTCATCTGGGCCTTGTGGCCCTTGATGCGCTCGACCACCATGATGCCCTCTTCCGAGGCCTTGTGGGCCAGCATCATGCCGCGCACCACGTCACCGATGGCGTACACGCCAGGCACGCTGGTAGCGCAGTAGTCGTCGACGAAGATGTAGCCACGCTCATCGATGGTCACACCGCTGTCGGCAGCCAGCAGGTCGGTGGTCACCGGGCGACGGCCGACCGCGACGATCAGCTTGTCGAAGGTGATCTTCTGCTCGCCGTTGGCGTCGGTGTAGGTCACTTCGACTTCGTTGCCGTTGACTTTCGAGCCGGTGACGCGCGCACCCAGCTTGATGTCCAGGCCTTGCTTGGTCAGGGTCTTCTGGGCTTCTTTCGACACGGCGGTGTCGGCAGCCATCAGGAAGGTGTCCAGGGCTTCCAGGACGGTGACTTCAGCACCCAGGCGAGCCCATACCGAGCCCAGCTCCAGGCCGATCACGCCAGCACCGATAACGCCCAGGCGCTTCGGCACGGCCTGGAATTCCAGGGCGCCGGTGGAGTCGACGATGACGTTCTGGTCGACCGGAGCCGGTGGAATGTCGATCGGGCGCGAGCCGGAAGCCAGGATCACGTTCTCGGCTTCGATGACTTCGGTGGTGCCGTCAGCCTTGGTGACTTCGACTTTCTTGCCGGCCAGCAGCTTGCCGTGGCCCTGGATCGAAGTAACGCCGTTGGCCTTGAACAGGGTGGCAACGCCACCGGTCAGGTTCTTGACGATGCCAGCCTTGCGGCCAACCATCGCGGCGACGTCCATCTTCACTTCACCAGTGGAGATACCGTGGACGTTGAAGCTCTCTTTGGCTTCCTTGTACTTCCAGGAGCTGTCCAGCAGCGCCTTGGAAGGAATGCAACCTACGTTCAGGCAGGTGCCGCCCAGGGCCAGCTTGCCCTCGGCGTCGGTGTACTTCTCGATACAGGCAGTCTTCAGACCAAGTTGTGCGGCCTTGATGGCAGCAACATAGCCGCCAGGACCTGCACCAATCACCACTACGTCGAATTTCTGGGTCATAAAAGATTCCTTATCAGCTACAAGCTACAAGCCGCGGACCGCGCGGCATGGCTTCCTGCGAAGCCAGGGCCGGCACGGTACGCAGCCAGAGGGTTAGATGTCCAGCAGCAGGCGAGACGGATCTTCCAGCAGGTTCTTGATGGTGACCAGGAAGGTTACCGCTTCCTTGCCGTCGATCAGGCGGTGATCGTACGACAGCGCCAGGTACATCATCGGGCGAATCACAACCTGACCATTGATGGCCATCGGGCGCTGGATGATGTTGTGCATGCCGAGAATGGCAGCCTGCGGCGGGTTGACGATCGGGGTCGACATCATCGAACCGAAGGTACCACCGTTGGTGATGGTGAAGGTGCCGCCAGTCATCTCTTCGATGGCCAGCTTGCCATCACGAGCCTTCTTGCCGAAGGTGGCGATGCCGTTCTCGATTTCCGCCAGGCTCATCGACTCGGCGTTACGCAGTACCGGTACCACCAGGCCACGGTCGCTGGACACGGCTACGCCGACGTCGGCGTAGCCGTGGTAGACGATGTCGTTGCCATCGATCGAGGCGTTGACAGCCGGGAAGCGCTTCAGGGCTTCGGTGGCAGCCTTGACGAAGAACGACATGAAGCCCAGGCGCACGCCGTTGTGGGTCTTCTCGAACAGGTCCTTGTACTTCGAACGCAGGGCCATGACTTCGGTCATGTCGACTTCGTTGAAGGTGGTCAGCATGGCCATGCTCGACTGGGCTTCGACCAGACGCTCGGCGATCTTGGCGCGCAGGCGGGTCATTGGCACGCGCTTCTCGGTGCGGTCGCCAGCGGCAACGACAACCGGGGCAGCAGCGGCAGCGGCGGCAGGCTTGGCAGCTGCAGCAGGCGCCGACTTCTTGTTGGCGACGGCAGCGACGACGTCTTCCTTGGTGATGCGACCACCTTTGCCGGTGCCGGCAACGGCAGCCAGGTCGATGCCGTTCTCTTCAGCCAGCTTGCGCGCGGCCGGGGCGGCAACCGGGTCTTCTTCGCCAGCGTCGGCAGCAGCGGCAGCCGGGGCAGCAGCGGCCGGGGCGGCAGCTGGTGCAGCGGCGGCAGCACCGCCTTCAACGATCGAACCCAGTACTTCGTCGGACAGGACGGTGTCGCCCTCGCCCTTGACGATGGCGCCCAGCACGCCGTCGGCGGTGGCCAGTACTTCCAGGACGACCTTGTCGGTCTCGATGTCGACGATCAGCTCGTCACGCTTGACGGCATCGCCCGGCTGCTTGTGCCAGGTGGCAACGGTGCCATCGGCAACCGATTCCGGGAAGGTTGGGGCTTTGATCTCGATAGCCATTATCTGTGTTTCCTTAAATTCGGTTTCAGGTGCGCGAAGGCATTAAACAGTGAAGGCGTCTTGCAGCAGTTTTTCCTGCTGTTCGGCGTGCTTCGATGCGTAACCACAGGCTGGCGCGGCGGAAGCGTCGCGGCCGGCGTATTCCAGGACCAGTGCCTTGTTGTGGCGGCCCAGGATACGGCGCATGTGGTGCTGGCTGCTGTACCAGGCGCCCTGGTTCATCGGCTCTTCCTGACACCAGACCGCATGCTTGAGGTTGGTGTAAGGCGCCAGGATTTCGACCAGGTCGTCCTCAGGGAACGGATACAGCTGCTCGATACGCACGATGGCGATGTCTTCGCGGCCTTCGGCACGGCGTTTTTCCAGCAGGTCGTAGTAAACCTTGCCGCCGCACAGGACAAGGCGTTCGACCTTGGCCGGATCGAGGCTGTCGATTTCCGGGATCACGGTCTGGAACGAGCCTTCTGCCAGGTCTTCCAGGGTCGAGATGGCCAGCTTGTGGCGCAGCAGCGACTTCGGCGTCAGCACGATCAGCGGCTTGCGCAGCGGACGGATGACCTGGCGACGCAGCAGGTGGTAGATCTGGGCCGGGGTGGTCGGTACGCAGACCTGGATGTTGTGCTCGGCGCACAGCTGCAGGTAACGCTCCAGGCGCGCGGAGGAGTGCTCCGGGCCCTGCCCTTCATAACCGTGTGGCAGCAGCATGGTCAGACCGCACAGACGGCCCCACTTGTGCTCGCCGCTGGTGATGAACTGGTCGATCACCACTTGCGCACCGTTGGCGAAGTCACCGAACTGGGCTTCCCAGATCACCAGCGCGTTCGGCGTGGTGGTCGAGTAGCCGTATTCGAAGGCCAGTACCGCTTCTTCCGACAGGAAGGAGTCGTACAGTTCGAACTGAGGCTGGCCCGGGAACAGGTTCTTCAGCGGTACGTAGGTGCTGGCGTCCTTCTGGTTGTGCAGCACCGCGTGACGGTGCGAGAAGGTGCCACGGCCGATGTCCTGGCCGGTCATGCGGATCGGGTGACCTTCGAACTGCAGGGTGGCGTAGGCCATGGTCTCTGCATAACCCCAGTTGATCGGCAAGCCACCGGCCTGCATCTTCTGGCGGTCTTCGTAGATCTTGGCGACCTGGCGCTGGACGACGAAACCTTCCGGGATCTCCAGCAGCTTGGCCGACAGTTCCTGCAGGGTCTTGAGGTCGAAGCGGGTATCGTGACGCGCGGTCCAGGCATGGCCCAGATACGGACGCCAGTCGACGAACAGCTCGCGGTTCGGCTCCTTGACCAGGCTCTTCACCACGTGCAGGCCGTTGTCCAGCGCGTTGCGGTACTCGTCGATCTTGGCCTGGGCGCGTTCGGCATCGATGCGGCCGGCCTGGATCAGTGCCTCAGCGTACAGTTCACGCGTGGTGCGCTGCTTGCTGATCTGCTGGTACATCAAAGGCTGGGTGCCGTTCGGCTCGTCGGCCTCGTTGTGGCCGCGGCGGCGGTAGCAGACCAGGTCGATGACCACGTCACGCTTGAACTGCATGCGGTAGTCGATGGCCAGCTGGGTCACGAACAGCACGGCTTCCGGGTCGTCGCCGTTCACGTGCAGGATCGGCGCCTGGATCATCTTGGCAACGTCGGTGGCGTACTCGGTGGAGCGCGCGTCCAGCGGGTTGCTGATGGTGAAACCAACCTGGTTGTTGATCACGATGTGCACGGTGCCGCCGGTCTTGAAACCGCGGGTCTGCGACATCTGGAAGGTTTCCATGACCACGCCCTGGCCGGCGAATGCTGCGTCGCCGTGGATCGAGATCGGCAGTACCTTGTCGCCAACGGTGTCGTTGCGGCGGTCCTGACGGGCGCGCACCGAACCCTCGACCACTGGCGAGACGATTTCCAGGTGGGACGGGTTGAACGCCATGGCCAGGTGCACTTCGCCACCCGGGGTCATCACGTTCGAGGAGAAGCCCTGGTGATACTTGACGTCACCGGAGCCCAGCTCGTTCATCTTCTTGCCTTCGAACTCGTCGAACAGCTCGCGCGGGTTCTTGCCGAAGGTGTTGACCAGAACGTTCAGGCGGCCACGGTGGGCCATGCCGATCACGACTTCCTTGGTGCCGTAGGAACCGGAGCGCTGGATCATCTCGTCCAGCATCGGGATCAGGCTTTCGCCGCCCTCGAGGCCGAAACGCTTGGTGCCCGGGTACTTGGTGCCCAGATATTTCTCAAGGCCTTCACCGGCGGTCACGCGCTCGAGCAGGTGGGCCTGCACGTCAGCGGAAAACTCCGGACGGCCGCGCACGCTTTCCAGACGCTGCTGGAACCAGCTGCGCTGCTCGGAATCGACGATATGGGTGAACTCGGCGCCAATGGTGCGACAATATGTCTTCTGGAGCGCCTCGAAGATCTCGCGTAGGCTCGCCTCCTCTTTGCCGATGAACAGGTCGCCGGCACGGAAGGTCGTATCAAGATCGGCATTGGTCAAGCCGTAGTGATTGATCGACAGGTCTACGGGCGCAGGACGCTGCCACAACCCCAACGGGTCGAGCTTGGCAGCCTGATGGCCGCGCATACGATAGGCCTGGATCAGTCGCAGAACTTCAACCTGCTTCTTCTCGTGTTCACTGCTCACGCTCCCGGCGGATACCGGTTGGGCGCGGCGCTGGTTCTTTGCCAGCAGTACGAAATGGTCGCGGATTGTCGAGTGCGATACATCGGTAGCGGTGCTGCCGTCGGCGGGCAACTTCTGGAAGTAGGTGCGCCACTCTTCTGGCACAGCGTTAGGGTCGTGCAGGTAGAGCTCATAAAGCTCTTCCACATATGCAGCGTTACCACCTGAAAGGTGGGCGCTTTCCCACATGCGCTGCATCACGCTTTCTTGCATGCTTGGTCACCCTCGGTTAGGGGACTGATCGGCGAGAGCCACAGCAAACCTGGAAAAGTCCGAATACAGCGACTGAACCACGCCACTTGGATCCTGCTGATTTTCCGGGTACCAGCCCGGAAGCCCCTGCTGGTCTCATATCTTCATAGGTAATGAACGCAGGCTTTGTGGGCCCTTGTTCGGGTTTTACCTCAGTGCGGGCTCACCACCCGCACCTCGGCTTACTGCAGGTACAACTCTTTGTATCAGGTGCCGCTTTGCAGCAGCATGTTACGTACGTGGCCGATTGCCTTGGTCGGGTTCAGACCTTTCGGGCAAACGTTGACGCAGTTCATGATCCCGCGGCAGCGGAATACGCTGAACGGGTCATCCAGGGACGCCAGGCGCTCCTGGGTCTTGGTGTCACGGCTGTCGGCCAGGAAGCGATAGGCCTGCAGCAGTGCGGC
The DNA here is from genome assembly GCF_046557535.1 of Pseudomonas sp. S1(2024). NCBI lineage: Bacteria > Pseudomonadati > Pseudomonadota > Gammaproteobacteria > Pseudomonadales > Pseudomonadaceae > Pseudomonas > Pseudomonas sp. S1(2024). The sequence continues at coordinate 34,654 of NZ_JBKGFP010000117.1, read as the reverse complement.
GGGGCCCAGGAACTTGTCCGGGTTCCACCAGAACGACGGGCAGGAGGTCGAGCAGCAAGCGCACAGGATGCACTCGTACAGGCCGTCCAGCTTGTCGCGGTCTTCCGGCGACTGCAGGCGCTCGATGGCCGGTGCCGGGGTGTCGTTCTGCAGGAACGGCTTCACCTTCTCGTACTGCTTGTAGAAGATGCTCATGTCGACGACCAGGTCACGAATGACCGGCAGGCCCGGCAGCGGACGCAGAATCAGCTTGTTGCCCTTCACCACCGCCGACAACGGGGTGATGCAGGCCAGGCCGTTCTTGCCGTTGATGTTCATGCCATCGGAACCGCAAACGCCTTCACGGCACGAGCGACGATAGGAGAAACCTTCGTCCTGTTCCTTGATCAGTGCCAGCACGTCCAGAACCATCAGATCCTTGCCGCCGGTATCGACCTGGAAGGTCTGCATTTTCGGCGCCGAATCGGTGTCCGGGTTGTAACGATAAACTTCGACTTGCAACATAGCGGCCACCCTTAGTAAGTCCGGACTTTTGGTTCGAAGGCTGGAACAGTCTTCGGCGCAAAGTTGACGCCACGCTTGGCGACGCGCTTCTCACCCGGGTAGTACAGGGTGTGGCACAGCCAGTTTTCGTCGTCACGGTCTTCGTAGTCTTCACGGGCGTGAGCGCCGCGGGACTCTTTACGGGCTTCTGCCGCGATGGCGGTAGCTTCGGCGACTTCCAGCAGGTTCTGCAGCTCCAGCGCTTCGATACGCGCGGTGTTGAAGGCCTGGGACTTGTCGTTGATCTTGACGTTGGCGATACGGTCACGCAGACCGGCCAGCTGCTCGATACCCTTCTGCATGTATTCGCCAGTACGGAATACACCGAAGTAGTTCTGCATGCAGCTCTGCAGCTCGCGCTTCAGGCTGGCAACGTCTTCACCGGTGGTGCGCTCGTTCAGCTTGTTCAGGCGGTTCAGGGCAACATCGACGTCGGTGTCGCTGGCGTCGCGGTATTCCACGCCTTCGGTCAGCGCCTTCTCCAGGTGCAGGCCGGCAGCACGGCCGAACACCACCAGGTCGAGCAGCGAGTTGCCGCCCAGGCGGTTGGCACCGTGAACAGATACGCACGCCACTTCACCTACGGCGAACAGGCCCGGGATGATGTGGTCGTTGCCTTCGGCGTCCATGGTAATGGCCTGGCCATGAATGTTGGTGGCAACGCCGCCCATCATGTAGTGGCAGGTCGGGATGACCGGTACCGGCGCGACCACAGGGTCGACGTGGGCGAAGGTCTTGGACAGCTCGCAGATACCTGGCAGGCGGCTGTGCAGCACTTCCTCGCCCAGGTGGTCCAGCTTCAGCAGTACGTGGTCCTTGTTCGGGCCCACGCCGTTGCCGGCGATGATTTCCTTGACCATGGAACGGGCGACCACGTCGCGACCGGCCAGGTCTTTCGCGTTCGGCGCGTAACGCTCCATGAAGCGCTCGCCGTGGGCGTTGATCAGGTAGCCACCCTCACCGCGGCAACCTTCGGTGACCAGTACACCGGCGCCGGCGATGCCGGTCGGGTGGAACTGCCACATTTCGATGTCCTGCACCGGCACGCCGGCACGCAGGGCCATGCCCACGCCGTCACCGGTGTTGATCAGGGCGTTGGTGGTGGAGGCGTAGATACGGCCGGCACCGCCAGTTGCCAGCACGGTGGCCTTGGACTTGATGTACAGGGTCTCGCCGGTTTCGATGCAGATCGCGATCACGCCAACGAATGCGCCGTCCTGGTTCTTCACCAAGTCAACTGCGTAGTACTCGTTGAGGAAGGTGGTGCCGGCTTTCAGGTTGCCCTGGTACAGGGTGTGCAGCAGCGCGTGACCGGTACGGTCGGAAGCGGCGCAGGTACGGGCAGCCTGGCCACCCTTGCCGAAGTCCTTGGACTGGCCACCGAACGGACGCTGGTAGATGCGACCGGTTTCGGTACGCGAGAACGGCAGGCCCATGTGGTCCAGCTCGAAGACCGCAGCCGGGCCTTCCTGACACATGTATTCGATAGCGTCCTGGTCACCGATGTAGTCGGAGCCCTTGACGGTATCGTACATGTGCCAGCGCCAGTCGTCGTTCGGGTCGGCCGAAGCGATGGCGCAGGTGATGCCGCCCTGGGCAGATACAGTGTGCGAACGGGTCGGGAAGACCTTGGTGACTACGGCAGTCTTGTGGCCGCCTTGAGCCAGCTGCAGCGCAGCGCGCATGCCGGCGCCGCCGCCACCGATGATGATGGCGTCGAAGGAAATGGTTGGAATGCTAGCCATGGATCAGATACCCCAGAGAATCTGCACACCCCAGACGAAGTAAGCGAACATCGCAACGCCGCATACCGCCTGGAACAGGAAACGAATCGCAGTTGCCGACTTGCCGAACGACATAGGCGTCAGGTAGTCGGTCGCAATGGTCCACATGCCGACCCAGGCGTGAGCGCCCAGGGCAACGAGGGCCAGCAGACTGAAGATCCGCATCGCGTTGTTGGAGAACAGACCATGCCACTGGGTGTAGTCGATGCCTGGGTGGGCGACCACGTAGCCGATCAGGAAGAGGAAGTAAGCCGCGAGAACGACCGCAGAAACGCGCTGCGCCATCCAGTCATAGAGACCCGAACGCGACAGGTTCGTGACATTGGTTACCATACCCAAACTCCCACCAGAACGATCAGCACCACGGAGATGACGATCACGATTTTCGAGCCCAGCTTGCCGCCTTCAAGCGTCTCACCGATGCCCATGTCCATGATCAGGTGACGAACACCTGCCACGAGGTGATAAAGCAGGGCGGACAGCAGGCCCCAGGTCACGAATTTGGCCAGCGGGCTGGTCAGACACGCCTTCACCTCACCAAAGCCTTCCTCGGAACCCAGCGACTTGCCCAGTGCATAAAGCATGATGGCAAGGCCGAGGAACAGGATGACGCCGGAGATACGATGCAGGATGGACGTGTACGCAGTGACGGGGAGCTTGATGGTCCTTAGGTCTAGGTTTACAGGTCGTTGGCTTTTCACGGCTTTTTTCACACTGAAGAGCCCCTAGCGAATCAGGGCAAAGTTGTTGGTAAGTGTACTGGTCAGGTACCCACCACCCAGGGAACGGCGACCCCCAGCAGTTCGGGCTTGCAAGCCCCTGGCGGTCGGGTTGCGAGTATAGACAGTTAGGCTGCTTATGACAACGTGACGGGGTAGCCCAAATAGCGCATTGCCTTTAGCGCACAAAAGGCGTAAATAGGCGAGAATTTCGCGAAAAATCAGGCCTCAATGCCTGTTTCAACAAGCCTTTAGGCAAATTGACATCTGAATTTATCCCTCTATAGTGGTGCGGGCCCTGCGTGGGGGGTCTGTCTGATGATTTCAAGCATTAATAGGAGGCCACATGGCTGACAAAAAAGCGCAGTTGGTCATCGAGGGCGCTGCCCCCGTCGAGCTGCCCATTTTAACCGGCACCGTTGGTCCTGATGTAATCGACGTCCGCGGGTTGGGGGCCACTGGTCACTTCACCTTCGACCCTGGTTTCATGGCGACTGCCTCGTGCGAGTCGAAGATCACCTACATTGACGGCGACAAAGGTATCCTGCTGCACCGCGGCTACCCGATCGAACAGCTCGCTGAAAAATCCGACTACCTCGAAACCTGCTACCTGCTGCTCAACGGCGAACTGCCGAATGCCGAGCAGAAGGCCCAGTTCGTCAGCACCGTGAAGAACCACACCATGGTTCACGAGCAGCTGAAGTCCTTCTTCAATGGCTTCCGCCGCGACGCCCACCCGATGGCGGTGATGTGCGGCGTGGTTGGCGCCCTGTCGGCGTTCTATCACGACTCCCTGGACATCAATAACCCGCAACACCGCGAAATTTCCGCGGTGCGCCTGGTCGCCAAGATGCCGACCCTGGCCGCGATGGTTTACAAGTACTCCATGGGCCAGCCGATGATGTACCCGCGCAACGACCTGTCGTACGCGGAAAACTTCCTGCACATGATGTTCAACACCCCGTGCGAGATCAAACCGATCAGCCCGGTGCTGGCCAAGGCGATGGACCGGATCTTCATCCTCCACGCCGACCACGAGCAGAACGCCTCCACCTCCACCGTTCGTCTGGCCGGTTCGTCGGGTGCCAACCCGTTCGCCTGCATCGCCGCCGGTATCGCCGCACTGTGGGGCCCGGCCCACGGCGGTGCGAACGAAGCGGTACTGACCATGCTCGATGAAATCGGCGATGTCTCGAACATCGACAAGTTCATCGCCAAGGCCAAGGACAAGAACGACCCGTTCAAGCTCATGGGCTTCGGTCACCGCGTGTACAAAAACCGCGACCCGCGCGCCACCGTGATGAAGCAGACCTGCGACGAAGTCCTGCGCGAGCTGGGCATCAAGAACGATCCGCAGCTGGAACTGGCCATGCGCCTGGAAGAGATCGCCCTGACCGATCCGTACTTCATCGAGCGCTCGCTGTACCCGAACGTCGACTTCTACTCGGGGATCATCCTCAAGGCAATCGGCATTCCGACCAGCATGTTCACCGTGATCTTCGCCCTGGCACGTACCGTGGGCTGGATCTCGCACTGGAAAGAAATGCTCTCCAGCCCGTACAAAATCGGCCGCCCGCGCCAGCTGTACACCGGCGAGCAGAAGCGCGACATCGTTGCGCTGCAGGACCGCAAGTAAGCTTCCATAGCCGAACGCAAAAAGGCTGCCCTCGGGCAGCCTTTTTTATTCATCCTGCGCTGGTCTCTTCGCGGGCTTGCCCGCGAAGAGACCGGGACAGGCAACCCAAAAGCCTCAGTTTTTCTCAGCCCGCTCCCGCAACCCTTTCAGGGTATTGAACGGCGCATCCACCACGAACTTGTTGGCCACCATCGCCGGCACGCTGCCACCCGGCTCGGTGTGCACCTGATAGGTCACTTCCGTGCTGTCGCCCTTGGGCACCAGCTTCCAGAAGCCTTCGACCTTCGCCACCCGCACAAAGCCCTTCTCTTCCGGGATATAGGTCGGCTCTTCCTTCAGGTTGCGCACCAGGCTGCCATCAGCCTCCTTCACAGTAGTCACATGCAACACCGAGTCCCGCGGCGTCACCGGCCATGGCGTATTGAACTGGGTGTAGGTCCAGCTCTGGTCACCTTCGTGCTTGAGCAGCTTCTGCGACTTGCATTCGTGAATCCATGCACAAGCCCCGACCACGTCCTCCTGCAACGCCTGCACTTTGGCCAGCGGCGCCTTGATCACCGTGACACCTTGATAGGCCTTGTACTTCGAACCGGCCACTTCGCTAAGGGAAACCTTGATCCCCTCCTCGTCCTTGGCCACCTGCCAGTTTTCGGCCCAGGCCGCAGGCGACAGCAGAACACCCATGCCACACAGCAGAGCAATACGCTTGAACGATCTCATCATGTTTATCCTTGTTTTCGAAGATCCAGCCTGTCACGCCGCCGTCATTTGCTCCCACCAGCCGAGAATCCTTATGGCCTCATCGCGATCACTGCCACACACCTCGACATCCGCCTTGAAACCACCACACACCGCAGGCCGTTCGGGCTTGCCGAACAGGTCGCAGAGGTTGTCGACAGTCAGGTGCAGGCAGCGCTCGCCAGCCGGCTTGCCATTGGGCATGCGCGGCATCGCGGAGGTGATGGACGGGGCGATGCAGCAGGCACCACAGCCCTCACGGCAGTTCATGGCTATTCACCAAAATAAGGACTCCCTGGAACAAAACGGGACGAACGTCCCTGGATAGTAACCGCTCAAACAGGCGTTTGAAATTGCTGGCACGATGAAATCTGCCATGACCCGGCAGTCAGTTCGCCAGCTACTGGCGGTACTCGAAATCGATGGCCGCCCCTTCCACTTCCCGACGGCTGTCATTGCGTAGCTGCAGCTGCATTTCATTGCTGATCAACCGGCCATTGAGCTGGAACGGGCTGTCGCTGGTCTCCGGCTTTTCAGTGAACATGGGGGGCAGTAGAGGTTTGCGACGCTGTATCGGCGACAGGCTGCCCACATTTGGCTCAAGGTTATCGACCATCTCGGCCGGCAGGCTGAGGTCGAGCTTTGCCTTGGGTAGCGGCTTGGCAACCTCCTTGCTCACCTGCTTGCGCGCCGGCCTGGCCTTGCTGTTACCGGCTTTTTTTGCTGGTTGCGTGTGCGCTGGCCTGGCTCCGGCCTTCTGCACCGGCTTGGCCGCCTGCGCCTGGCCTGCCGGCTGCGCAGCCTGGGCAACACCAGCCAGGCTGCAGAGCGGTACAAGGCACAAGATCAGGGCAAAACGGCGCAGAGCATTCATGGCAAATGGACAGACTGGCAGGAAAAGTGCGTATGCTCCCTGTTCCACAGGCGCGTGGCAAGCCTATAAAAATGCCGCCGCTGGCTCCCGACACAATTGCTGGGCCAGCAAACCGAGGGTGATCACCGCGCGCTCGGCTTCCTTGTTCCAAGGTATGCCGCAATTAAGGCGGATGCAGTGGTTGAATTGCTCGGTGTTACTGAAGATTAGCCCCGGCGCAATACTGATGCCCTGCTCCAGCGCACGCACATGCAGCTCCTGGGTGTTGACCCGCCCCGGCAGGCTCACCCACAGGATGAAACCGCCCGTCGGCCGGGTCATCTGGGTACCCTCGGGGAAGTGTTGCTGCACCGCCAGCTGGTAGGCACTGAGGTTCTTGCGGTACTCCTGGCGGATGTAACGCAGGTGCCGGTCGTAGCCGCCATTCTCCAGGTAGGCCGCCACACCCATCTGCGTCACGCTGCAGGCCGAGTGGGTGGTGAAGGTTTGCAGGCGCTGGATCTCGTCCTGATAGCGCCCGGCGATCATCCAGCCAACGCGCACGCCGGGGGACAGGGTCTTGGAAAAACTCGAGCAATAGATCACCCTGTCCAGCCGGTCGAATGCCTTGAGCGCCTTAGTCTTGCCCTGCTCGAACATCAGCTCGCCATAGATGTCATCCTCGACGATCTGGATATCGAAGTCCGACGCCAGGCGCAGCAACTGTTTCTGCCGCTCTTCCGGCACAGTGCCACCCAGCGGATTGCTGAGGCGCGCGGTCAGGACCAGGGCCTTGATCGACCACTGGTTGGCCGCCAGTTGCAGCGCCTCGAGGCTGATGCCGGTGGACGGGTCGCTGGGGATCTCGATCACCTTCAGGCCCAGCAGGTCGGCCAGTTGCAGCAGACCGTAATAGGTGGGCGATTCGGCCGCGATCAGGTCGCCTGGACGAGTCAGCACGCGCAGCGACATCTGCAGCGCATCGACACAGCCATGGGTCACGATCACTTCACGCGGGTCGACCAGTACACCGGCATCACGCATGCGAATGGCGATCTGCCGGCGCAGCGGCTCGAAGCCGGGGCTGAACATGTAGCTGAAGGCACGCGGGCTGTGGAAGCGCGTCACCTTGGCAATCTGCTGGTGCAATGCACGGACCGGCAGGTAGTCGACATGCGGCACAGCGGCGCCGAACGGGAACACGCCATCACGGCGAGCCTCGGTCAGTACCTGCTGGATGATACTGGCGCGGGTGACCAGGCCGGGGCGCTCCACGCGGGCGATGTCCGGGGTCTGCGCGGTCAGGGCCGGGGTCTGGTGCACGTAGTAGCCGGACTGCGGCCGCGCACGAATCAGCCCCTGGTCCTCGAGATTGGCATAGGCCTGCAGCACCGTGGCATGGCTGACATTGAGCTGGGCGCTCATCTTGCGCACGGAGGGCACCCGCTCGCCTGGCTGGTAGACACCACGACGGATGTCATCGGCCAGTTGCTGGGCGATACGCTGGTACAACAGCAGGTTGGTCATGGCTGGCTCTCGACGCGCGGACGGGCTCGTTGTTCTTGTGTCTGACGGTAGAGGATACCGTAACAGTTGCAAAGTGTACTGGGACAGATCGCAGGATAGTCAACAATACAGTTGCGTGACAGCCATGGAAACGATCAAGCCCGGGTAGCCCGACGAAAAGCGGGGCCGCTTCGCAGCCCATCGCCGGCAAGCCAGCTCCCACCTTGATGCATTGACCTCAAGCCCTGTTCATCACCTGTGGGAGCTGGCTTGCCTGCGATGGGCCGCAAAGCGGCCCCTTTCACATGATTCAGCGTGCTGGCGCCAGCTTGCCTTTGTCATCGGAGAACACGATCTCCACCCGACGGTTCTGCGCCCTGCCCCGCTCCGAGGCATTGGCCTCGATCGGGTACTGGTCGCCATACCCCTCGACCTGCAGGCGCTTCTCGTCGATGCCCAGGTCTACCAGCATGTCGGCCACGGCCTGCGCCCGGTCACGCGACAGCTTCAGGTTGTCCTCGGCCGGGCCGGTGCTGTCGGTATAGCCCTCGATCCGAACCACCCGGCGCGGGTTGAGCTGGAGGAACTGCACCAGCTTGAGCACGGTACGGCTGGCCGAGTTCTTCAGGTCGGCACGACCGGTGTCGAACAGCACGTCCCCCAGGGTCATCACCAGACCACGGTCGGCCTGCTCCGAGGCCAGCGCGGCGATCTGCGACTCGACCCACTTGCCCTGCTGCTGAACACTGGCCAGCTTGGCCTCGCGCAGGGCCAGCTGCAGGCGCTGGCGCTCCAGGTCGAGCTTGGCCTGGCGCTCCTGGTTCAACGCCAGCTTGGCATGCTCGCTGGCAATTTCGCTGTAGCGCTGGCTCAGGTAGGCGTAATGGCGCACGTCGGCACCGGTGCCGATGTAGCTGGACAGGCGCTCGGCACGGGCCAGCGACTCGCCTGCGCGAATCACGTCGCGCGGCGCGCTGCGCAGCACATTGGAATCATCCTTGACCTTCTGGAAAGCTGCAGTGGCATCATCCAGCGCTGCGCTGCTGCGCTGGCTGGCGCAACCTTGCAAACCTGCCGCCAGCGCCAGCACTGCCAGCGCGGCCAATGGCATGCGACGGATCATGGCTGCACCTCCAACTGTTTGCGCAGGCGCTGGACCCGCGACTGCAGCAGTTGCAGCTGCTCTTCGCTCTTCTGGTTCAGTACCTGGGCCTCGGCCAGGCGCGCATCCAGCTCGGCCTGCTCGGCACGCATGCGCGCATCGCGGTAGTCTTCGGTGAGCATGTTGGCCTTGGCCCGGGCCAGCTTGTCTTCAGCCAGCTTCAGCGCATCGACCTGCTCGGTGGCACCGACGGCCCTGGCCTGCTCCAGTGCCTGTTCGGAAATGCGCATCTGCTCGTTAGGGGCCGGATCGTTGGCGCAGCCAGCCAGGCCGAGCACGGCCAGGGCAAGGATTAGTGGTTGGGTTCTCACGCAATCTTCCTAGTGTTTGGGGGCGTCCGACGGCACCTGCAGCTGCGCTTTCCAGCGCTCGACATTACGTTGCAGCACGGCCTCGGATGCTCCGGAGATCGGCAATTCTGTCAGTTTTTTCGCCAATTGCCCACGCAGCCAGCTGTCATTGCAGGCCGAATTGTGCGACAGCGCCAGGTACAGGCCCGGCCGATCCACCGGCAGGCCGCGGGCGATCAGGTCATTGCTCATGCCCAGGCTCTGGGCCATGGCCATGCCCGAATAGCGGCCAGCGAGCACATAATCCACCTGGCCGAGCACCAGCTTCTGGAATGCCTGGGTCAGGTTCTGTGCCGGCACCAGCTTCAGCTGGGCCTTGGCGAAAGCGGTAAAGGCCGGGGTAAGCCGCGCGCGCTCGGACAAACTGCCTTGGTACTGGGCCAGGTCAGCCGGGCCCTCGAAGGCCAGTGTGGCATCGTGGCGCGTCCACACCAGGTATTCGTTGAGCTGCAGGGGTGGATGGATGTAGTCCAGCGCGGTCAGTTGCTCCACCTGCATGGGGGTGTCGAGCAGCAGGTCCATCCGCCCGCTACGTACTTCTTCCAGCGCCTGGTCACGACGGCCGGCGCTCAGCACCTCAACTTTCACACCCAGCTCGCCAGCCACCTGGCGCAGCAGGTCGACGTTGGCGCCGATCAGGTGTTTCGGGTCGTTGGGGTCCTGCCATGAATAGGGCGGTGAATCAGGGCTGCCGGTTGCCACCAGGCGTTCACACTTGCCCGCCGCCATGGCCAGCGGCGAAACCAGCACCGCCATGCATGCCAGCACCCCGCCTGCTTTACGCAGCACCATTGCTCACTCCTTGTACAGACCAAAAAAAACCCGGCCCCTGTACAAGGGCCGGGTTCTTTATAAGTGAAGCAGGCGGATCAGACCAGCTTTTCCAGCTCCGGAACCGCTTCGAACAGGTCAGCGACCAGGCCGTAGTCGGCTACCTGGAAGATCGGCGCTTCTTCGTCCTTGTTGATCGCCACGATCACCTTGGAATCCTTCATACCGGCCAGGTGCTGGATCGCGCCGGAGATACCGACGGCGATGTACAGCTGTGGCGCGACGATCTTGCCGGTCTGACCGACCTGCATGTCGTTCGGCACGAAGCCGGCGTCGACTGCGGCGCGCGAAGCACCGACGGCAGCGCCGAGCTTGTCGGCCAGGCTGTACAGGTGTTTGAAGTTGTCACCGTTGCCCATGCCACGGCCGCCGGAAACGACGATCTTGGCAGCGGTCAGCTCTGGGCGGTCGGACTTGGCCAGCTCTTCGCCAACGAAGGCCGAGATGCCAGCGTTGTGCGCAGCGCCAACGGCTTCGATGGCAGCCGAACCACCTTCGGCGGCCACGGCGTCGAAGCCGGTGGTACGCACGGTGATGACCTTGATGGCAGCGCTCGATTGCACGGTGGCAATGGCGTTACCAGCATAGATCGGGCGCTTGAAGGTGTCGGCGGACTCGACCGAGATGATCTCGGAGATCTGGTCCACGTCCAGCAGCGCGGCAACGCGCGGCAGGATGTTCTTGCCGTTGGTGGTGGCCGGCGCCAGCACGTGGCTGTAACCCTTGGCCAGCTCGACGATCAGCGGCGCAACGTTTTCTGGCAGGACGTGGGCGTAGGCAGCGTTATCTGCAACCAGCACCTTGGCCACGCCAGCGATCTTGGCTGCGGACTCGGCAACGCCGCCCACGTTCTGGCCAGCGACCAGCACGTGCACATCACCACCGATCTTGGCGGCAGCAGCAACAGTGTTCAGGGTGGCCGGGGCTACGGCACCGTTCTCGTATTCAGCGACAACCAGGATAGTCATTTAGATTACCTTCGCTTCGTTCTTCAGCTTCTCGACCAGTTCGGCCACCGATTTGACCTTGATGCCAGCGCTGCGGGCAGCCGGGGCTTCAACCTTCAGGGTCTTGTTGGTGGAGGCGAGGGAAACGCCCAGCGCGTCTGGAGTAACAGTCTCCAGCGGCTTCTTCTTGGCCTTCATGATGTTCGGCAGCGACGCGTAGCGCGGTTCGTTCAGGCGCAGGTCGGTAGTGACGATGGCTGGCAGGTTCAGTGCAACGGTCTGCAGGCCGCCGTCGATTTCACGGGTGACGTTCAGCTTGTCGCCAGCCACTTCGACCTTGGAGGCGAAGGTGCCCTGGGCGAAGCCGGTCAGCGCAGCCAGCATCTGGCCGGTCTGGTTGTTGTCACTGTCGATGGCCTGCTTGCCGAGGATGACCAGCTGCGGCTGCTCTTTGTCGACAACGGCTTTCAGCGCCTTGGCCACGGCCAGGGAATTCAGTTCGTCAGCGGCTTCGACCAGGATGGCACGGTCGGCACCCAGTGCCAGGGCAGTACGCAGTTGCTCCTGGGCAGTGGTCGGGCCGACGGAAACGACGACGATCTCGGACGCGACGCCCTTTTCCTTCAGGCGTACGGCTTCTTCCACGGCGATTTCGCAGAAGGGGTTCATGGACATCTTGACGTTAGCAAGGTCGACGCCGGAGTTGTCCGCCTTGACGCGAACCTTGACGTTGTAGTCGACCACTCGTTTGACAGCTACAAGAACCTTCATGGATTCCTCGTTACTCTCCGGTGAATAGATAGTCGCCAGGGGCAGAGCCCTGCGATGCGCGTGGGTACAAGGGCACCTCTAAAAACGTACCGGGAGGCGGTAACTTCACAGTGACCGAACAGTCTTGTCCGGACTCTTGCGACAAATACTCACGGGTCATTTCCTGTCGTGGCGTGTAAACTCCACTACAAACCGGCCAAAGGCCGCAAAACCCTGCTCCACACCTGGTCTTTAGAGGTGTACCTGCGCCCGGCTGCAAGCCTACGGCGAACGTAAAACCGCTCGTATCTTGACCGTAACACCCAATCCGGTCAATACGGCAAATCGGTCACCCTCCAGCCGCGTTCCTGTGATTTTACTGGCCTGCGGCAAATTCAAACAAACGTTTGTATTGGACCCGCCAAGTGGTGTAGATATAATGCGCGGCCAAGACAAAACGGTGTAGTCCGTCATTTGCCCAGCTACAGTTCCGCCGTTGCGTAGAACCGCTGCGAATGCCCCGCGCACCCATAAGACAAAGCAACAGCACGAGCCTTGATGAGTAGGAGAGAACCAGTGGAACGCGAATACATGGAATTCGACGTGGTCATCGTCGGCGCCGGCCCGGCGGGCCTGTCCGCCGCCTGCCGCCTGAAGCAGAAGGCCGCCGAAGCCGGTAGCGAAATCAGCGTCTGCGTGGTGGAAAAAGGCTCTGAAGTCGGCGCCCACATCCTCTCCGGCGCGGTGTTCGAACCCCGTGCCCTGAACGAGCTGTTCCCCGACTGGAAAGAGCTCGGCGCGCCGCTGAACACCGAAGTGAAGCGTGACGACATCTACGTGCTCAAGGATGCAGGCAGTTCGACCAAGGTGCCTGACCTGTTCGTGCCCAAGACCATGCACAACCAGGGTAACTACATCATCTCCCTGGGCAACCTGTGCCGCTGGCTGGCCCAGCAGGCCGAGAACCTGGGCGTGGAAGTCTACCCGGGCTTCGCCGCCCAGGAAGCGCTGTTCGATGAAAACGGAGTGGTGCGCGGCATTGTCACCGGCGACATGGGTGTGGACCGTGAAGGCAACCCGAAAGACGGCATGTACACCCCTGGCATGGAGCTGCGTGGCAAGTACACCCTGTTCGCCGAAGGTTGCCGTGGCCACATCGGCAAGCAGCTGATCAAGCGCTTCAACCTGGATAGCGAAGCCGACGTCCAGCACTACGGCATCGGCCTGAAGGAAATCTGGGAAATCGACCCGGCCAAGCACGAGCAGGGCCTGGTGGTGCACACCGCTGGCTGGCCGCTGGACGTCATGGCCAAGGACAACACTGGTGGTTCGTTCCTCTATCACCTGGAAAACAACCAGGTGGTGGTCGGCCTGATCGTCGACCTGTCCTACGCCAACCCGTACCTGTCGCCGTTCGACGAGTTCCAGCGTCTCAAGCACCACCCGGTGATGGCGCAATACCTCGAAGGCGGCAAGCGCATCAGCTACGGTGCCCGTGCCATCTGCAAGGGCGGCTTCAACTCGCTGCCGAAAATGGTCTTCAACGGCGGCGCGCTGATCGGCTGCGACCTGGGCACCCTGAACTTCGCCAAGATCAAGGGCAGCCACACCGCAATGAAGTCCGGCATGCTCGCCGCCGAAGCGGTGGCTGATGCACTGATCGCCGGCAGCGAAGGCGGTGACCAGCTCAACGGTTACGTCAGCGCCTTCAAGGCCAGCTGGCTGTACGAGGAGCTGTTCGCCAGCCGCAACTTCGGCCCGGCCATGCACAAGTTCGGCCCGCTGCTGGGCGCGGCATTCAACTATGTGGACCAGAACTGGTTCGGCGGCAAGCTGCCGTTCACCCTGCACGACACCAAGCCGGACTACGCCTGCCTGAAGCTGGCGGCCGAGTCGCAGAAGATCGATTACCCGAAACCGGACGGCAAGCTCAGCTTCGACAAGCTCAGCTCGGTATTCCTCTCCAGCACCAACCACGAAGAGGAACAGCCCTGCCACCTGAAGCTGACCGACCCGAACGTGCCGATCGCCAGCAACCTGCCGCTGTACGACGAGCCGGCCCAGCGCTACTGCCCGGCAGGCGTGTACGAGGTTGTCACCCAGGAAGACGGCAGCAAGCGCTTCCAGATCAACGCGCAGAACTGCGTGCACTGCAAGACCTGCGACATCAAGGACCCGGCCCAGAACATCACCTGGGTCACCCCTGAAGGCGCTGGCGGGCCGAACTACCCGAACATGTAAGGCCCCTGCCCTGCACTAACAAAAAGCCCCCGGTTCTCACGAGCCGGGGGCTTTTTGTTTTACCTGTACCGACCTCATCGCCGGCAAGCCAGCTCCCACCTCGACCGCATCGACCTCGAGCCATGCGCTATCCCTGTGGGAGCAACTGTCTTGCTCAAATTCTAAAAGTTGGCGCGATCCCCTGTGGGAGCTGGCTTGCCGGCGATGAGGCCAGAACAGACAACAGAAAACTATTTTTCACCACACATTACCGGCATCGGCTCCGCGGCAAACGCCAATGGCTCCCGACGCCCGAAATACAAGGCCGTCAGCAACCCCACCGTACCCATGACCAGACAAAAGCCGACACACACCCACGGGCTCCACGGCATCAGCGCAATCAGCGCCAGCGGCGTGGTGCTGGCCCAAAGCGCGTAGGCCACGTTATAGGTGAAGGAGATGCCCGACACGCGGATCTCGGCCGGGAACAACCCGACCATCACTGACGGCACCACGCCCACCACGCCGCAGGACAGGCCCGCCAGCGCATAGGCCAGCCAGGTCACGCCCCACTGTCCCACCAGACTGGCATACAACGCGCCGATGCCCACCGGCAGCAACAGGCTGTAGAACATCAGTGCGCGCCAGGCGCCTGCACGGTCGACCAGCAGCCCGGCCAGCACGCAGCCGATGTTGAGGAAGACGATGCCCACGCTGCTAAGGGCAAAGGTGTGCCCGGCACTCATGCCGAAGCGCTGCTGCATCACTGTCGGAGTAATCACCACCAGCACCACCACGGCGGAAGTCAGCACGCAGGTCAGCAGCGCCGCCGGGATCAATGCCCGGCGGTGTTCGCCCAGCACCCGCCGCAGCGGGAAGCTCACCGGCTGCTCCTGGCGCGCACGCAGGGCGAGGAACACCGGTGTTTCGCTGAGCCAACGACGCAACCACACGCCGATCACGCCGAATACCCCGCCGAGCAGGAACGGGTAGCGCCAGGCATAGTCGAGGATTTCTTGCGGGGTGAACACTTGCGCCAGCAAGGTCGCGGTCAATGCCCCCAGCAGATAGCCAAAGGTCAAGCCGGCCTGCAGGAAGCCCAGGGCATAACCGCGCCGCCCGGCTGGCGCGTGCTCGGCGACGAAGGTCCAGGCACTCGGCACCTCGCCGCCCACCGCCGCGCCCTGCAAGATACGCAGTGCCAGCAGGATCAGCGGTGCAGCGTAGCCGATGTCGGCGTAGGTCGGCATCACCCCGATCAACAGGCACGGCAGGGCCATCATCAGGATGCTCAGGCTGAAGACCCGCTTGCGTCCCAGGTGGTCGGCGAAGTGCGCCATAAGGATGCCGCCCAGCGGCCGCGCCAGGTAGCCGGTGACAAAGATTCCGAAGCTTTGCAGCAGGCGCAGCCACTCGGGCATCTCGGGCGGGAAGAACAACTGGCTTAGGGTCAGCGCAAAGAATACGAAGATGATGAAATCGTAGATCTCCAGCGCGCCGCCCAACGCCGCCAGGCCCAGGGTCCGGTGGTCGCCGCGGCTGAACCGTGGCGGGCGAGCGGTATCGATGGCAGTCATGGCAGGGTCCGCAAATCGGCAAAGGGCAAGAGGATAGCAAATAGCTGCCCCCTTGCCCCGCCCGCTGCGGCTTTAGCGGTTGAACATGGTATTGACGAAATTGGCCTTCGGCCGTGGCCGCGCCGTGGCAGCCGGCATGGCGCCCGGCAGCGGTAGCCTGCCGACCTGCAGCGGCGAATCGATGATCGCCATGAATGCCTCCAGTGCCTCGTTGTCGGGCACCTGGGGCAAGCTCATGCTGACGGCCTGGCGCTCGGCCTGCGGCACCAACGGCACTTGCAACTGGTTGGAGTGATAAAGCAGGGCATGCTGGATCTGCGTGCTGACGCGACAGAAGCGCGCCAGATCGACCCCGACATGACTGGCCAGCTCGATATTGCCCAATAGCAGGTGGAAAGGCTGCAAGGCACTCAGCACCAGGCGCTGCAGCTCCTCGAAGCTTTCCACTGGCGCTATCCGGTAGTAGCCCAGGCCGTTGAGCAGCCGCTCCAGTTGCAGGCGCTGGCAGGGGTGTGCATCGGCGATGAGGATGCGCAGGGTCTTGTTGGCCATGGTGGGACCTGGGCAGTTGGGTAACGGTTAGGCTCCATGACCATACTGCGCCAGTAACGGCTGCTGCCTAGGCTACGCCTGGCAGGGGTCTTCTTTGATAGAAGTCGGGAAAGCCGTGGAAATCAAGTGATCGACTGACGGAATTTTCATCTGCCTTCAACCCGGCGATCAGGATTCCCACTCGCGCATGCGCACACGACAGTGCTTCATGGCGTTGACGATGTGCTTTTCCACCAGGCTGCGGGAAATACCCAGGTGCTCGGCAATCTGCTGGTGTGACAAGCCTTCGAGCTTGCGCAGCAGGAAGCAGTCGCGGCAGACCTTGCTCAGCTCATCCAGGGCACGCTGCATAAGCGCCAGGCGCTGGTCGAGCTGCATGTCATGGGTCGGCGCCGGGGTGTGCCAGCGCTCGTCGTTGTCCAGCACCTCCAGTGGCTCGGCCTGGCGCACCTGGTGCCGGCGGTGGCGGTCGACAACCAGGTTGAGCGCGGTGCGGTAGAGGAAAGCACGCGGGTGCTCGATGCGCTCGGCGTCGGTGCGCTCCAGCACTCGCAGGTAGGCATCATGCGCCACGTCTTCGGCGGCCTGACGACTGCCCAGGCGCGAAGAAAGGAAACCCACCAGTTCGCGATAGTAATGTTCCACGACGTTACCTGAGATCGTCCTGCCAGCCTATGCCAGAAAGCCCTTTCAGGCAGCAACGCGGGACCGAGTGATGTCAACGTGCGATCTTACAAATTATAATTATTCTCAGCAACAAGGGTATGTCATGGGCTATCTAGCGCCTGTCGCCATACACCTGTCAGCCCCTACTCAATATTCGCTAAATCCCCTCCTGCCGCTTTCGTCTATCTGGCACCCACTCGCCTGGATGTCTGCATGAGACCTTTAACCAACACCCGTCGCCGGCTCCTGCTCAGCGGCCTGGGCCTGCTCGGCCTGAGCAGCCTGCTGGCCTGGAAGGCCCTGCCCTACGGCGCACAGCCGCTCAGCACGGTTGCCGTGACCCGCGCCGACATCGAAAGCAGCGTTACCGCACTGGGCACCCTGCAACCAAGGCGCTACGTGGACGTCGGTGCCCAGGCATCGGGGCAGATCCACACCCTGCATGTGGAGGTCGGCGACACGGTGCGCAAAGGCCAGCTGCTGGTCGAGATCGACCCTTCGACCCAGCAGGCCCGGCTGGATGCCGGCCGCTACTTGATCGACAACCTCAAGGCCCAGCTGGCCGAACAACGCGCTCAGTTCCAACTGGCCCGGCAGCAGCTCAAACGCCAACGGGAGCTGGCCGCCGCTGGCGCCACCCGTGACGAGGACGTGCAAACGGCCGCCGCACAGCTGAAGGTCACCCAGGCGCGCATCGACATGTTCCAAGCGCAGATCCGCCAGGCCCAGGCCAGCCTGCGCAGCGACGAGGCCGAGCTGGGCTACACGCGCATCTACGCGCCGATGGACGGCACGGTAGTGGCGGTGGACGCCCGTGAGGGGCAAACCCTCAATGCCCAACAACAAACCCCGTTGATCCTGCGCATCGCCAAGCTCTCGCCGATGACAGTGTGGGCCCAGGTGTCGGAGGCCGACATCGGCAAGGTCACCCCGGGCATGACCGCCTACTTCACCACCCTGGCCGGCGGCAAGCGCCGCTGGACGAGCACCGTGCGGCAAGTGCTGCCGATCCCTCCCAAGCCACTGGAGCAGGCCAGCCAGGGCGGCGGCAGCCCGGCCAGCGTCAGCAATGGCAGTGCCGGCAGCCAGGTGGTGCAGTACAGCGTGCTGCTGGATGTCGACAACCCGGACGGCGCCCTGATGGCCGAGATGACCACGCAGGTGTTCTTTGTCGCCGGCAAAGCCAGCCAGGTGCTGACCGTACCACTGGCCGCGCTGGACGACGGCGATGGCCTGCGCCTGGCGCATGTGCTGACCCGCGACGGCAAAGTGGAACAGCGCCAGGTACGCACCGGCCTCAGCGACCGCCTGCGCGTGCAGGTGCTGGACGGCCTGAACGAAGGCGAACGCCTGGTGATAGGCGCCCCTGGCGTCAGCGGAGGTTGAATGAGCACACCCCTGATCGAGCTGGTCGACATCCGTAAATCCTACGGCGGCATCGAAACGCCCAAGGTCGATATCCTTCATGGCATCAGCTTGCGCATCCATCCCGGCGAGTTCGTCGCCATCGTCGGCGCCTCTGGCTCCGGCAAATCGACCTTGATGAATATCCTCGGCTGCCTCGACCGCCCCACTTCTGGCAGCTACCGCTTCGCCGGCAAGGATGTGGCCGAACTGGGCAGCGACGAACTGGCCTGGCTGCGCCGCGAGGCATTCGGCTTCGTGTTCCAGGGCTACCACCTGATCCCCTCGGGCTCGGCCCAGGAAAACGTCGAAATGCCGGCCATCTATGCCGGCATCGCGGCCAACGAACGCCACGCTCGTGCCAGCGCCCTGCTCGGCCGCCTGGGCCTGGCCAACCGCACTGGCAACCGCCCGCACCAGTTGTCTGGCGGCCAGCAACAACGGGTGTCGATTGCCCGGGCGTTGATGAACGGTGGCCATATCATCCTCGCCGACGAACCCACCGGCGCCCTCGACAGCCACAGCGGCACCGAAGTGATGGCGTTGCTCGACGAGCTGGCCAGCCAGGGCCACGTGATCATCCTGATCACCCATGACCGCAACGTGGCGGCGCGGGCGCAGCGCGTGATCGAAATTCGCGACGGCCTGATCATCAGCGATTCGGCCGCCGAAAAGCCCATGGTCGAAAACAGTCGCGGGCTACAGGCCGACCAGCTGCGCCAGCGCCTGGACCATGGCGCAACCTTGCACGGGGCATGGAAAGGTGAATTGTTCGAAGCCCAGCAGGCGGCCTGGCGGGTGATGTGGGTCAACCGCTTCCGCACCGCCCTGACCCTGCTGGGGATCGTCATCGGCGTGGCCTCGGTGGTGGTGATGCTGGCAGTGGGCGAAGGCAGCAAGCGCCAGGTCATGGCGCAGATGGCAGCCTTCGGCTCGAACATCCTCTACCTGAACGGCAAGCCGGCGAGCCTGGGCGAGCAGGCCGGCACCATCACCCTCGACGATGTCGCTGCCATCGGCCAACTGCCGCAGGTCAAGCACGTGATGCCGGTGATCGGCGAAAAGATGATGGTGCGCCACGGCAACAACAGCCAGCGGTTCTATGTGGGTGGCAACAACACCGGGTTCCCCGAAATTTTCAACTGGCCGGCGGTGCAAGGCAGCTTCTACAGCGATGCCGATGAAGCCAACGCTGCCGCGGTGGCGGTGATCGGCCAGAAAGTGCGGGAAAAGATGCTCGACCCTGGGCGCGACCCGCTGGGGCAGTACCTGTTGATCGGCAATGTGCCGTTCCAGGTGGTCGGTATCCTGGCCGGCAAGGGCGCCAGCTCTGGCGACCAGGACAGCGACGGGCGCATCGTGGTGCCCTACTCCGCCGCAGCCATCCGCCTGTTCGGCCAGCGTGACCCGGACTACATCGCCGTTGCCGCCCTGGACTCCACGCGTGTCAACGAAGCCGAAGCGGCCATCGACAAGCTGCTGCGCCAGCGCCACAACGGCCGCCAGGACTTCGAGCTGACCAATGACGCGGCGCTGATCCAGGCCGAGGCGCGCACGCAGAACAGCCTGTCGCTGATGCTGGGGGCGATCGCCGCGATCTCGCTGCTGGTGGGTGGCATCGGCGTGATGAACATCATGTTGATGACCGTGCGCGAGCGCACCCGTGAAATCGGTATCCGCATGGCCACCGGCGCGCGCCAGCGCGACATCCTGCGGCAATTCCTCAGCGAGGCGGTGATGCTGTCGATGGTCGGCGGCCTGGCCGGCATCGTCCTGGCCCTGGCCATAGGTGGCGGCCTGATGCTGGCCGAAGTGGCGGTGGCCTTTGCCCTGCCTGCCATGCTCGGCGCCTTCGCCTGTGCTGTCGTCACCGGCATCGTGTTCGGCTTCATGCCAGCGCGCAAGGCCGCTCGCCTCGACCCGGTCAAAGCCCTTACCAGCGAATAACCCATGACTCTGCCTAGCCGCATCAGCCTGTTGCCCCTGTGCGTATGCCTCGCCGCCTGCAGCACGCCGCAAACACCCGCCAGCGGTATTGCCGCGCCATCTGCCTGGCAAGGCGAGGCCGCATCACCCTCGGCCCAACTGCCAACGACGCAGTGGTGGCAAGCCTTCGCCAGCCGCGAACTCGACCGCCTGGTGCAGCACGCCCTGCACAATGCCCACGACCTGGCTGCTGCCACGGCACGGGTACGCCAGGCCCAGGCCCGCGCAGTCATCGCCGGCGCGCCGCTGCTACCGGAGCTGAAGCTGGGCCTGGATGGTAGCCGCCAACGCCTGCTGCACGGTGACGGCTACGACCAGCTGGATGTCAGCCGCAGCGAACCCACCAGCACCTCGTTCGACATGCAGCTCAGCGCCAGCTACGAAATCGACTTCTGGGGTGGCCTGCGAGCGACCCGTGACAGCGCCCTGCGCAGCCTGGATGCCAGCCGCTTCGACCGCCAGACCGTGGAGCTGACCCTGGTCAGCGCGGTGGCCGACAGTTACCTGCAGGGCCTGGCTTTGCAGGAACAGTTGCGCATTGCCCGCCTCAACCTGCGCAATGCCAAGGACGTGCTGGGCCTGGTCGAGGCACGCCAGCGCAGCGGTTCCGCCACGCGCCTGGAACTGGCCCAGCAGCGCAGTCTGGTGGCCGCGCAGCAACGTCAGTTGCCGTTACTGGAACAGAAGTGGCAAGACAGCCGGGTCACCCTGGCAACCCTGCTCGGCGACCCGGTGCAGTCGCTGCCCACCAGCCAGGACGCGATCAACACCCTGCAATGGCCCGCCATTGGCAGCGGCGTGCCCAGCGAGCTGCTCACCCGCCGCCCGGACATTGCCGCAGCAGAAGCTCGGCTCGCCGCCGCCAGCGCCAATGTGCAGGTCGCCCGCGCCGCCATGCTGCCCAAGCTCACCCTCGGGGCCAACCTGGGGGCTGGCGCCAATACCTTTGCCCATTTGTTCGACAGCTCCTACTACACCCTCACCAGCGGCCTGGTCGCGCCGGTCTTCAACAACGGCCGCCTGCGCGCCGCCCGTGAACTGGCGGAGGCTGAACAGGCAGAGTTGCTGGAGACCTACCGCAGCAGCATCCTGGCCGGTTTTGCCGATGTCGAAAAGGCGCTCAATGCGATCCAGGGCGTGGACCGCCAGCGGCAGTGGCAGGATGAAGAAGTGGCGCAGGCGCGGCTGGCATTCGACCTGGCGCAGCAGCGTTATGGCGCGGGAGCGGAGACGCTGTTGAGCGTGCTGGAGACCCAGCGCACATTGTATGCGGCGCAGGACCAGCAGGCCCAACTGCGCCTGGCCCGGTTGCAGGGTAGCGTGGCGTTGTACAAGGCATTGGGGGGTGGCTGGGTGGTCAGCCAGTAGGGTCACCTGTACCGGCCTATCGCCAGCAAGCCAGCTCCCACCGGGGTCAAGACATGCGCTGTACCTGTGGGAGCCGGCTTGCCGGCGATAGGGCCGGTACAGGCAGCGACTAATTCCGCACCTTCAGGTTGCGCGCATACCACGGCCGCTGCGGTACCTTGGGCCGCAGCTTGTCGAGCAGGTCGTCATCGCTGTAGATGATGCGCAACGCCAGCTTCATGGTCTCCGGGTCCATCTCTACACTGCGCCCGGGCCGCAAACCCGGCACCGTCGAGCAGCCATGGGTATCCGGCCCCAGCCACGGGTCGGCCACCTCCACCCAGCGCCCTGGCGCAAACCATGGCACACCATTGACTTCCAGGCGCCGTACCTCGCCCGGGTGCAGCCGCTCATGGGCGTGGAACCAGTCCTCGATGCGGTCGTCGATCCAGCCATGAAAGTGCCAGAACACCGGGTTCACATGGGATGAAAACGGGTCACCGAGAAAATCGTTCTGTTCTGCGAACCAGCGTTCGGCAAAATCATCCGGCGTGCGCGCCGTCGGCACCGGCATGCCGTTGGAGGGGTCGCGCGGCACCGATGCCCAGCGCATGTGCAGCCAGTCGTGCAGGCCCAGCTCCACTTCCGAACCGAACTGGCCCAGGGTCAAGGTGCTCAGGTACTCCGGGTCGGTGTAGCGTGACTCCCAGACCTGGAAGTTGCCATGGAAGGTATCCGGCGTCTTGATGTCGCGCACCCACTGGGTGTATTCCGCATCACCGCTGGCCAGCCAGGTGGGCGGCAGGGCATTGCCGTCATGGTTGTCGAAGTAGCGGGCGAATCCGGCCCGGTCGCGCTCCAGTTCCGGCTGCGGCAACGGGAAGCGCGTCCATGACGGCAAGTCCTGCAAGGCACGGGCCCTGCCAAGCATGTGCCGGTGCATGAATAAAAAGTCTTCTCCCGAGCCGTTGCGGTCCTTGTGCCGGCCCCGCGCGTCACGCTCACGATCACGTGGTCCGGGCTGCCAGCCCAGGCCACGCAGGGCGCCCTGCTTGTCCTTGCCCAGCTTGTGCCATTTGTCCCGCGACGAGTGCCACAGCTGGTGGAACAGGCGATGCTCCGGGGTGGTCAGCCAGGCCAACAACTGCGGGTTCAGCGGGGTACGCTCGCGCGCCTCGGGGAAGGTGCGCTTCAAGGCCAGGAACTGGTTGTCCTCCACAGGCAAAGTCAGCGCGCGGTCCAGGCGTGCAATGCGCCCGTTGAGGGTGGCCGGCCCGGCGTTGCCGAACCGGCCCCAGACCTCGTCGAGCACGATATGGCATTCATAGCGGGCCTGGGCCGAAAACAGGCGCCAGCGCAGGGTGCCCGGTTTGTCCGCCAGTAGGTCGCCTATCACGCGGTAGCGCGGCTCATCCTGCCCACGCAGGCGCTCGGGAGTATCCAGGTAGCCGCGCAGGGCGCGTCCGCTGGTTGCCACATCCAGGAACAGCTCCAGTTCACTCGTGGGTAGGCCGTCCAGCCCCGCATCCTTGCCCAGCAGCGTCCAGCGCCAGATGCCGCGCAGGGTATCGCCCAACTGCTGCAGGCGGGTATCGGCCAACTCGACGACGGCCTCGCCAGGGGTTTCCGGGAATTCCTCGGCGGCACGCTGGCGCTGCACATACAGCGCCCCCAGCGCACCGGGCACCACCACACCCGTCAGTGCCACACCGGCGATGAAACCGCGTCGGGAAATCGTCATTGCATACCTGTGCATTCATTGCGGCCATGGAGCACGGCCCGTCCAAGGCTAGAACGTTGCACGGCAGGCGAAATTTAGCGGCGCTCCGGCTGCATTCGGGTCGGCGGCAAACCCCAATCGCCGGCAAGCCAGCTCCCACAGGGATTGCACATGGCTTGAGGCCAATGCGCTCGAGGTGGGAGCTGGCTTGCCGGCGATTGGGCCGCATGGTGGCCCCCGACAGGCGCTAAATTTCTCGGCTGCGAGCTCGTTCACTGCAGGTAGCGGCGGCCTCTGTGCCCATCCCTCGACGGTGAACCTACTGAGACCAAGATGACGACTCCACGCTGGAAGAAAGCCCTGTTTATCAGCCTGACCGCGGCGGCTGCCGCTGGCGCCGGGTTTGCCGCCTGGCACTACTTCGCCACACCCGCCGGCTATTCCAGGGAGGTGACCCGCCAGGCCAACGACCTGCAGGAACGCATCATCTCGTTCGACAGCCATGTCACCCTGCCGCTGACCTTCGGCACCGAAGGCAGTGAGGCCGACAAGGATGGCGATGGCCGCTTCGACCTGGCCAAGGCCGCACGCGGGCGTTTGTCCGGCGCGGCCTTGACCATCTTCGCCTGGCCCGAGTCCTGGACCGGAGACGGCGGCCCGCACCGCCCGACCCCAGGCTTCGTCGAAGCCGCCCGCCACACCCAGGAGGTGCGCTACAACGCCATCACCGCCATGGTCCGCGACTTCCCGCAGCAGGTGGGTATTGCCTATACCCCGCAAGACATGCGGCGCCTGCACGGCGAAGGCAAGTTCGCGGTGTTCCTCAGCATGCTCAACGCCTATGCGCTGGGCGATGACATCGACCAGCTCGACCGCTGGGCCGCGCGCGGCGTGCGCATGTTCGGCTTCAGCTATGTGGGCAACAACAGCTGGGCCGACTCATCGCGTCCGCTGCCGTTCTTCAATGACACCGCCGATGCCCTGGACGGCCTGTCGCCGGTCGGCAAGCGCGCCGTGCAGCGGCTGAACGACCTGGGTGTGATCATCGATGTGTCGCAAATGTCCAGCAAGGCGCTGGCCCAGGCCGTTGCCCTCAGCCGCGCGCCGGTGGTGGCCTCGCACTCGGTGCCACGGGCGATGGTCGACATCAGGCGCAACCTCTCCGACAAGGAGCTGCAGCTGATCAAGGACAGCGGCGGCGTGGTCCAGCTGGTGGCCTTCTCCACCTACCTCAAGCCCTTGAGCAGCAAGACCCAGGACAAACTCAACGCCCTGCGCGCCCGCTACGACCTGCCGCCACTGGCCAACCTCGACTACGCACTGATGCCCGGTGACCCGGTGATCGCCGGCTGGCCCGAGCAGAAGGTCGGCCAGTACGCCAACGCGCTGTACGGCATTCTCGAGGAGGAACCGCCGGCCACGCTCAAGGACTATGGCGACGCCATCGACTACACCGTGCGCAAGGTCGGCATCGACCATGTCGGCCTGAGTTCGGACTTCAACGAAGGCGGCGGCATCGACGGTTGGCAGAACGCCAGTGAAGCACGCAACGTCACCGCCGAACTGATCAGCCGCGGCTACTCCGAAGCAGATATCGCCAAGCTCTGGGGCGGCAACTTCCTGCGGGTGTGGGAGCAGGTGCAGCGCGCCGCGCAACCTGTCGCCACCTCATCCCCCTGACCCTTGCGAGCCATTTGATGAACGATCGTCGCACCTTTCTCAAGCAGGCCGGCCTGCTTGCGGCCGCCCTGCCCCTCACAGGCCCACTGCTGCCTGCCGCCCAAGCGGCGGCTGCGCAGCCTGCAACCGCCAGCGACTGGGCCGGGTTTCGCAACCTGTTCGAGCTGGACCCGGCGTACGCGCACTTTGCCAACTTCCTGATCACCTCGCACCCACGGCCCGTGCGCGAAGCCATCGAGGCGCTGCGCGCCCGCTTCGACCACCACCCGGCCCGCATGGTCGACTGGGACAGCCAATCGGAGTGGAAGCACGAGGCCGCCGTGCGTGAATGGGCAGCCCGCTACCTCGAAGTGACGCCCCGGCAAATTGCCCTGACCGGCAGCACCACCGAAGGCCTGGGGCTGATCTATGGCGGGCTGAAGATTGCACCGGGGCAGGAAATTCTCACCACCGTGCACGAGCATTCGGCCGCCCGCCATACCATGGGCTTTCGCACCACGCGCGATGGCACACCGGTGCACCGGTTGCGCCTGTTCGACGACCCCGCCAAGGTCAACAGCGACCAGGTACTGGCCACCATCGCGGCGGCCATCGGGCCGAAAACACGGGTACTGGGCATGACCTGGGTGCACTCGGGCAGTGGCGTGAAACTGCCCGTGGGCGAGATCGGCGCGCTGGTGCGCGAGGTCAATCGCCAGCGTGACGAGCAGGACCAGATCATCTACGTGATCGACGGTGTGCATGGCTTCGGCGTCGAAGACATGCGTTTTGCCGATCTCAACTGCGACTACTTCATCGCCGGCACGCACAAGTGGATGTTCGGGCCGCGGGGTACCGGGATCATCTGCGCGGCGTCCACCGAACTGAAGCAGCTGAACCCGACCATTGCCACGTTTTCCGAGAACGAGGATTTTGCCACAGTGATGACGCCCGGGGGTTACCACGCTTTCGAGCACCGCTGGGCATTGGGCAAGGCGTTCGAGCTGCACCTGCAATTGGGCAAGGCGGCGGTGCAGGCGCGGATTCATGGGCTTAATGGCTATCTCAGGCAGCGGCTTGAGGCGCTGCCGGGGGTCGAGCTGGTGACACCGCGCAGCACGCAGTATTCGGCGGGGTTCACCTTCTTCCGGGTCACGGGGCAGGATGCTGACGAGGTGGCCCGGTATCTCAACAGCCAGCGCATCGTGGTCGATGCGGTGTCCCGGGATGTCGGGCCGGTGGTGCGGACGGCGCCTGGGCTGTTGAATACCGAGGCGGAGATCGAGCGATTGGTGGATATTCTGAAGCGCTACCTGCGCGCTTGATGGTTGCCAGTACCGGCCCTATCGCCGGCAAGCCGGCTCCCACAGGCACTGCAAATGGCTTGAAGTCGGTGCGGTCGGGGTGGGAGCTGGCTTGCCGGCGAAAGGGGCGCAACGCGCCCCCGGCGAGCTCAAGTCAGGATTGGCCACCGACCCACTTCAACCACTCCCCGACATCCCGGTAAATCCCCTCCACCTGCCCCACGATCCCCGACATGCGCAAGAAGTCATGGGTCAACCCCTCCACCCGGGCAAAGGTCACCGCCGTCCCACCCGCCACCAGCCAGTCACGATAGGCCACGCCCTCATCATGCAACGGGTCATACTCGGCCACGAACAGGCAAGCCGGCGCCAATGGCTCGCGCAGCGTCGACAGCAACGGCGATACCCGCCAGTCAAGGCGCTGCTCGCGCTGCGGCGCATAGTGCTGGTAGAACCACTCCAGGGTAGGCGTCTCCAGCAGGTAACCCTCGGCATGCTCGCGATGGGACTCACGCCAGCAGGAGATATCGGTCACCGGGTAGAACAGCAACTGTGCTAGCGGCTTGAACGCCAGCGCCTCGGGCTGCTCCACTGCCGTAATGGCCAGCACCGCCGCCAGGCTGGCGCCCACGCTGTCCCCTGCCAGCACCACCCGGCGGTTGTCCAGGCCCAGCGAGGCCGCCTGCTCAGCGAGCCAGTTGGCGGCGTCCAGTACATCGTGCAGGGCCTTCGGGAACTGCTGCTCCGGCGCCAGCCGGTAGTCCGCCGCCAGCACCGCGAACTCGCCCAGGGCCGCCAGGCGACGGCACACCGAGTCATGCGAATCGAGGCTGCCGACCACGTAGCCGCCGCCATGCAGGTACAGGATCACTGGCTGCAAGGCAGCTCCAGCATTGCCCTGGCGGTACAGGCGAGCAGCCAGGCGGGTACCGTCGCGCGCGGTAATCTGCAGCTCGCTGGCCGTGACGTTGCCGGGCGGGCTCGGGTCGAGTACCTGCGAGCTGCCTTCGAACTCGGCACGGGCCTGGGCCACGTCCATCGCGTGCATGGGCAGGCTCCTGCCCGTCAGCCGGCCAAATTCGACCAGTTCCAGAAATGCCGCCAGATCAGGGTGCAGTGCCATGTGGGTTCCTTGGGTGAACAATGTGACTCGAGCCTCCCTACGGGACGTAGCAGCACACCGAAAAATTACCCGCCCACACGGCTAAATCGTTGGTGCAGGCACTCGTTATCCCTGCACAACGAAAGACCGCCAGAGGCATACCGTGGACCTTCAGAGCATCCTCAGCAAACTGTTCGCCAACGCCCATGCCGTGGGCATCGAAGGCGTTTTCCAGTTCGTCTTCGGCCAGGACCGGGCCTTCTGGTCGGAGGTGCGCGACAGCAGCCGCACCGGTGCCGGCCGGCACAGCGCCCCGGACGTTACCATCGAAGTGGCCGAGCGTGACTTCATCGGCATCATGGGCGGCACCGCCAACGTCGAAGAACTGTTCGCCAGCGCCCGCCTGAAGATCAGCGGCAACATGGGTTTGGCCACCCTGCTGCCGCAGATCATCAGCAACGCCCGGCGCGGCGCGCCGGCGACCAAGGTGTCGATGAACCAACGCTACCCGACACCGGCACGCCTCAGCGAACGGGTGTCGGCCGCGCAACCGGTGCAGCGCGAGGTGGCACGCATTGCCCGCGCCGACATGCCGCTGGCGCGCTTCCAGGGCGAATACCTGGCGCACGGCACGCCGGTGGTCATCAGCGATGCCCTGCAGGACTGGCCGCTGTTCACCATGGGCCGCGAAGCTTCGCTGGAGCATTTCGCCGAACTGCAGGGCATCACCCGGCACGGCGACTACGTGAAGAAGACCTTCTCCACCGACCGCGACTTCCGTTCCACTTCCATGGCCGACTTCATCGCCTCGCTGGACACCCCTGCCAAACCCGGCGAAACCCCGGCCTACATGGGCAACAACATCGTGCCGGAAAAGCTGCTGACGCTGATTCGCTACCCGCAGTACTTCGCCCGCGAGAAGTTCATTGCGCCGCGCATCTGGATCGGCCCCAAGGGCACACTGACGCCATTGCACCGCGACGACACCGACAACCTGTTCGCACAGGTATGGGGGCAGAAGTCGTTCATCCTTGCCGCGCCGCACTATCGCCCGGCCCTGGGTACCTGGTCGACCAGCCCCAAGGGCGGCCTGGACGGCTGCGACTTCAACCCCGACGCCCCGGACTACCAGCGCTTCCCGGCGGCGCGCGAGGTGCCGTTCCTGCGCGTGGTGCTGCAGGCCGGTGACCTGTTGTTCCTGCCCGAAGGGTGGTTCCACCAGGTGGAGTCTGTGACCACCTCGCTGTCGGTGAACTTCTGGGTGAATTCCGGGCGCGGCTGGTAGCCGGGATTGCCAGGGGGCGCTTTGCCCCCCTATCGCCGGCAAGCCGGCTCCCACAGGTACAGCGCAAGCCTTTCGGTCGGCGCAGTCCCTGTGGGAGCCGGCTTGCCGGCGATAGGGCCGCGCAGCGGCCCCAGGCAATCGATCAGACCGCCGCGATCAACGCCTCGGCAAAGCGCTGCGCGACCTCATCGATCTGCTCGCCACTGATGATCAACGGCGGCAGGAAGCGCACCACCGCCCCATGCCGCCCACCGAGCTCCAGGATCAGCCCGCGCTTGAGGCACTCGCGCTGCACCTTCGCCGCCAACTCACGGTTGGCCGCCGGATGCCCAAGCGCATCCCGCTGGCCTTGCGGATCCACCAGTTCCACCCCAAGCATCAGCCCACGCCCGCGAATATCACCCAACTGCGGATAGTCCCGCTGCAACTGCTGCAGGTGCTGGCGCAGGCGCTGGCCCATGGCCTCGGCATGCTCTGCCAGGCGATGCTCGACCAGGTAATCGATCACTGCCGAGCCCGCCGCCATGGCCATCTGGTTACCACGGAAAGTGCCGGCGTGGGCGCCCGGCTTCCAGGTGTCCAGCCAGTCGCGGTACACCACCACCGCCAGCGGCAGGCTGCCGCCAATGGCCTTGGACAAGGTGACCACATCCGGGATGATGCCGGCATGCTCGAAGGCGAACATGCGCCCGGTACGGGCGAAACCGCTCTGGATCTCATCGACGATCAACGCCACGCCGGCCTGCTCGGTGATACGGCGTACACCCTTGAGCCACTCGATATCGGCCGGAATCACCCCGCCCTCGCCCTGCACCACCTCGAGGATCACCGCCGCTGGCAGCGGCACGCCGCTTTCCGGGTCGAGCAGCAGGGTTTCCAGGTAATGCAGGTTGGCCCTGACCCCGGCTTCGCCGCCCAAGCCGAACGGGCAACGGTAGTCGTAGGGGTACGGCATGAACTGCACACCGTTGCCGAGCAAGGCACCCAGCGGCTGCTTCGGCCCATGGCTGCCCATCAGGCTCAGCGCCCCCTGGCTCATGCCATGGTAGGCGCCCTGGAAGGCCAGCACGGTGCTGCGGCCGGTGGCAGTGCGCACCAGCTTCAGCGATGCTTCCACCGCATCGGTACCGGTCGGGCCGCAGAACTGGACCTTGGCTTCACGGCGTAACGCCTCGGGCAGCACGCCGAACAGGTCCTGGACGAAGCGGTCCTTGACCGGCGTGGTCAGGTCCAGGGTGTGCAGTGGCAGTTCATCGGCCAGTACCCGCTGGATCGCCTCGACCACCACCGGGTGGTTGTGGCCCAGCGCCAGAGTGCCGGCGCCGGCCAGGCAGTCGATGAACTGGCGGCCTTCGACATCCTCCACATGGATGCCACGGGCGCGCTTGAGTGCCAGGGGGATGCGCCGCGGGTAGCTGCGGGCGTTGGACTCCTGTTGTTGCTGGCGTTGCAGCAAGGGTGAATCGGTGAACTCGTACAAGGCACGCGGCGCGCTGGCCGGCGGGACCTGGGCAAGGCAGGAAGCGG
Organism: Pseudomonas sp. S1(2024); assembly: GCF_046557535.1. Classification (NCBI taxonomy): domain Bacteria; kingdom Pseudomonadati; phylum Pseudomonadota; class Gammaproteobacteria; order Pseudomonadales; family Pseudomonadaceae; genus Pseudomonas; species Pseudomonas sp. S1(2024). The sequence continues at coordinate 4,486 of NZ_JBKGFP010000117.1, read as the reverse complement.
TGGACATGGGTGAATCCTCGCAAGCAAGCGAAAGTGCGGGTGTTCGTCGCTTGGAAAACGCTTGAGTGCGGGGAGGATTTAGCGGTTGTTACTGTATTTTACTCTGCCTGTGCCGGCCCTTTCGCGGGCTTGCCCGCTCCCACAGGGATCGCATGCATCTCAGACCCTGTGCAGTACCTGTGGGAGCGGGCAAGCCCGCGAAAGGGCCGGCACAGACAGTGAAGATCAGCTGGCCGAGCGCGCCGGCACTTGCAACAACACCCGCAACCCATCACTGCGGCTGTCGAACTTCAGGCTACCGGCACAACGCTGCACGATCGCCTGCACGATCGCCAGCCCCAGCCCGCATCCACCACTCTGCCCGTTACGCCAGAAGCGCTCGGTCAGGTGCTCCAGGTCCGCCTCGGCAATCCCCGGCCCATGGTCGCGCACCATGAAGCCCACCTGGCCGTCAGCCATCTGCACCTCGAGCTCCACCGCCTCGTCGCCGCCATGGCGCAAGGCGTTGTCCAGCAGGTTGCGCAGCGCCGCCACCGCCAACGGCGCAGGCATGCCCAGGTAGATCTGCGTAGCGGCTTCAGGCAAACGCAGCACGATGCGCCGGTTGTCACCGCCGCCGGCATCCTGCACCGCTTGCCGGGCCACCTGCTCGGCGCTGCACTGCACGCCATCCTCGAACGACAGGCTGCCCTCCACCCGCGCCAGCATCAACAACTGCTCCAGCGTGCGGTGCATGCGGTCGGCGCCCTGCTCGGCATGTTCCAGCGCCTGCTCGCGCACGGCGCCATCGGTCATCCGCGCCACCTGCAGGTGGGTCTTGATCGCCGTCAGCGGGCTGCGCAGTTCATGCGCGGCATCGTCGGTCAGGCGCCGCTCACGCTCGATGGTCTGGGCAATGCGCAGGAACAGCTGGTTCTGGGTTTCCAGCAACGGTTGCAGTTCGCTGGGCATGCCCGCCACCTGCAGCGGCTCGACGCTGTCCGCGCGCCGGCGGCGCAGGGCATCGCGCATGCGGTTGAGCGGCTCCAGGCCCTTGCCCAGGCCGATCCACAACAACCCCAGGCTGCCAAGCAGGGCCATCAGCACCGGCGCCGAGGCTGCCAGCAGGATCGACTGGTTCAGCGCCTCGCGCTCCATGTGCCGGTCGGCGGTGGTGATACGCACATCGCCATGGTTGTAGGTGAAGGTGCGCCACAGCGCGTCGTCGATGGTCTGGTCACGGAAACCGCTGCGTTCATCGTCCATGACGCCATCGTGCTTGTGGTTGCTGGCGAGAATCTCGCCACGCAGCGAGCTGACCTGGCAGGCCATGCCGTCCGGCACGCTGAACTGGTCGGCGGAAAAGTGCGCCTCCCCACCCTTGGCGGTCAGGGGCTGCGGCAGCTGGTCGATCAGCCCGGCGACCATGCGCGCCGAAGCCACCAGGCGCTGGTCGAGGGAGAACATCATCTGCTGGCGCAGGTCGCGCAGCATCCACGCGGCGGCCAGCGCCCAGATGATCACGAAGGCGCTGCCCAGGATCAGGCTCAGGCGTACCCGCAAGCTCATGATGCCGCCTCCTCCGGCGCTTGCGCCGGGCCCAGCCGGTAGCCCAGGCCGCGCACGGTCTCGACGATGCCGTTGCCCAGCTTGCGCCGCAGATGGTGGATATGCACGTTCAGGGCATTGCTCTCGACTTCGTCGCTGAAGCCGTACACGCAGTCTTTGAGCTGCTCGCTGGACAGCACCCGCCCGGGGTTCTGCAGCAGCGCCTGGAGCAATGCCTGTTCACGCCGGGACAGGTCGACCGGCTGGCCGGCCAGGGTTGCCTCGCAGCTGCTCGGGTCGTAGCGCAGCGGGCCGTGTTCGATCACATTCACCGCCCGCCCGGCCACCCGCCGCAGCAGGGTGTGCAGGCGAGCAGCCAGCTCGCGCAGGTCGAACGGCTTGAGCAGGTAATCGTCGGCGCCGGCCTGCAGGCCATCGACCCGGTCGGTGACCGCATCACGGGCAGTGAGCACCAGCACTGGCAGCGTCTCGCCTTTCTCGCGCAGGCGGCGCAACAGCTTCAGGCCGTCTTCGTCGGGCAGGCCAAGGTCGAGAATCATCACGTCGAACTGCGCGGCCTGCAGCATTGCCCGTGCATCGGCGGCGTTGCCCACACGGTCCACGGTCAGGCCCTGGGCGGTAAGGCCGGCGCAGATGCCGGCGGCGATCAGGTCGTCGTCCTCGCAGAGCAGAACGTGCATGGTGGGGCTCCCGGAATGGTGTAGCTGGCATTGCACCTTGGGCGGATTAAGGGGGGATTATGGACCTTTTGTGGGGGATTAGGGATGTGTGGCGCCTGCGGCAACGAGCGCCGCGCAATTGCCACATGCTCCCGGGAGCGACAAACATTTGAAGCCCCACCCAAGGCACACCCCGACAGCCTAACTCCGCCGAACACGCCGGAAACGAAGTCGCATTTTCCTACAACTGGCTCAGAAACTTCCGATCCGAATCCATGATGGGATTTCCCCCTGCACACGCTGTCAGGGAGACACCTCATGTACCTGGATTACCTCGTGCCCTCCTGGCACGAGATCGAGTCACGTGTCATCCAGTCGAGGCACAAAAAGTAGCCATAGAAAAAACCAAAAATCACATGCTGGTAACAGCCGCACTGCACAACCCAGACCTTGTAGCAGGAGGCAGAGACGCGATATCAGACTTTGGAGATCGCCAAGTCAACTCAATAATTGGCCCACAATGGAAAACAAAGATACCGAACTTAAAAAAGGCCGCCGAAACAGTGCCGCCGAACCTTAGAAACTCAACACGCATGAATGTAAAATTACATAAATGCTAAAACAAGGAAATTCAAGTGGATAAAATTTTTGCCAGATTCATTGAAAATTTCGGCCCACCAATCGACCGCCGGGAAGTACCCCCATCAACAATCGATCGATATAGAGACAAGCTTCCTCCCAAGCTTCTGGAATACTGGTCCGAACATGGATGGTCGGGCTATGGCGAAGGTATATTCTGGCTGGTCAACCCACAAGAATATGACGCCGTGGTTTCCTACTGGATTGCAGGCACGACACTTGGCTCGCACGACAACTATCACTTGATTGCACGGAGCGCGTTCGGCGACCTGTACCTATGGGGCGAAAAATCCGGCTTTTCATTAAAAATCACGAGCATTAGCTCTCGATACGTCTTTCATAAGACCGACTTTACAAAAGAACAATTCAACACCGAACTTCAAGGCTTTATCCTATCAAGAAAGGTCGACTCAAATGATTTCAACGACCTTTTCAATCCCGCCAAAGAAAAGCTTGGCAGACTTAAACATGACGAGATGTACGGCTTTTTCCCCGCACTCTTGCTGGGTGGCTCTGACTCCCTGCAGCACCTTCAAAAGGTCAGCGCCATTGAGCACTTGGTCTTTCTCGCGCAACTGACAGACCTGCAACCTTACCCCTTCTCCAAGCAACCAGATTGATGCTGCAGCCATTCACTTATCTTTTCTCAATGAACAATGCAGTAGCACTATCACGGACCAAGCGCCGTCAGGCGCTTGGCACCTGTACATGATGGGCACGGTCAAGGCTTTAGTGGCCGCTCTGTGGCTTGTTGCTTTCGGCGGCAAGCACCGAGGCGAATCCATGTCGCGACTATTCAGTCATCACCCTACCCCATTGACGCCGGCCCACCTCTTCGCCGCCATGTTCACCTGAACTTCGCCGAACCTACCGGAAACGAAGTCGCATTTTCCTACAACCGGCTCAGAAACTTCCGAACCGAATCCATGGTGAGATTTTCCCCTGCACACGCTGTCAGGGAGACACCTCATGTACCTGGATTACCTCGTGCCCTCCTGGCACGAGATCGAGTCACGTGTCATCGCCATGGTGGGCTACCAAAGCGGTGGCCAGTTCCGCACCAGCCTCAATGAAGAAGTCGCCTCGCTGGGCCTCAACCTGCGCCGTATAGAAGCTGTCCGCACAGCCTTCTACCACGCCGAATGGCAGGCGGCGCACATGCTGCGCCAGCGCTTCGCCGACCTTGACATCAACAGCATCGTCGACGAACTGCTGATGGTCGTACGGCAGATGGCGATGATCGTCGCCGGCAGCACCATTACCGGTGGCCTGATTGGTGCGGGGGTTGGCGCATTCGCCGGCGGCGCCGGAACCATTCCGTTCGCCGGCGCGGGCGCGGCCATGGGCCTCAAGGTCAGTGGCTGGATCCTCGGCGCGCTGGGGCTGGCCTCCATCGCCGAGTTCTTCATCGAGGGCTTGCCGCGTATCGGCGAGTACTACGTCGACGGCATTCGCTTCGCCTGGGAAGGCACCTGCGGCAATGAAGGCACGGGCCCGTTCTGCCGGGACGACCCCTATGCGATATCCCGGGCCACGCATCAGATTGCCCAAGGCCATGTGGAAGTCGTGTTGCTGTTGTTGGGGGCGATCGTGTCGTACCTCACCCGCGGCCGCGGCGATGCCCGGGTGCTGGCCCAGGA
>NZ_JBKGFP010000116.1:0-23845 GCF_046557535.1 Pseudomonas sp. S1(2024) | reverse complement strand
GTCACTGCCCCGGACAACGTCTACACCGGCACCAACGACGCTGTGGTCAAATCGATCGCTTCGGTCACCGGCGCTGATGTCGGCAAGTTCGAGCAACTGACCCTGGACAAGACTCCGGTCAGCACCACCGTCACCGACGAGCCTGGCTCGGGTGTGCCGGGGACTGGTAACCAGGGCGACCTGGTACAAGTCACCATCACCGCCGACCAGGCATCGGTGGCCGAAAACGTCAAACCGACATTCACCGTGCACCTCAACCAGGCACTGGACCACGACCTGGTCGTGACCCTGAGCAACAACGCCCAGGTCACCATCAAGGCGGGGGATACCAGCGCCCCGTACACCCACGCGGCGCAGGGCGACGACGTCTACAACGACGCCGGCCAGATCAGCCTGGGCATCAGCTCGGCTGTAGACGTTGATGGTCGTACCTTCGAGAACCTGCAACTGGGCGGCAACGCCACGGTTCAGGTGACCGATACCACCGACGAAGTAGTGGCCAAGCTGACCGCGACTCCTTCGGTGACCGAAGGCGGCGAGATCACCTACACCGTGACCTTGACCAACAAAGACGGTCTGCCGATCAACAATCACGGTGCCCTGACCTTCACGCTGAGCGATGGCACCACTGTCATCACCGTGCCTGCCAATGGCACCACCGGCTCGGTTACCGTCACTGCCCCGGACAACGTCTACACCGGCACCAACGACGCTGTGGTCAAATCGATCGCTTCGGTCAGCGGCGCTGGTGTCGGCAAGTTCGAGCAACTGACCTTGGACAAGACGCCGGTCAGCACCACCGTCACCGACGAGCCTGGCTCGGGTGTGCCGGGGACTGGTAACCAAGGTGATGTCACCACAGTCGGCATCAGCGGTAGCACATCGCTGACCGAAGGTGAAACCGGCCACTACACGCTGACATTGAGCAACCCGTCGAAGTCTGAGGTCACCATTACCCTCAGCTACACTGGCACCGCCATGAATGGCGAGGACTTCACCGGTGTCGCCACCGTGAAGATCCCGGCCAACAGCACCGGCACCACATTTGACATCGTTACCATCGACGACAAACTGGTCGAGGCTACCGAGAACTTCACCGTGAAGATCGAAAGTGCCACTGGTGGCAGCTTCGAAAATCTGAAGGTCGACAGCAGCAATGCCAGCGTGACCACGTCCATCCTCGACAATGACCACTTGCCAGTTTCGCCGGGCGGTGCAGTCTTTGGTGTGGAAGACACCAGTTACGTGTTTGCCTGGAGTGATTTCAAGGTCACCGATGCCGATACCAACACTGGCTTGTCCGTGACCATTACCTCGCTCCCGGCCGCAGGTAGTCTGCAGTTCTTCAACGGGACTACGTGGGTGAATGTGACCGTCGGTCAGGTTGTCAGCCAGGCTGATATTACTGCCAACAACCTCAAGTTCGTCCCGGCTCTCAATCAGTCGGGTGCGGACAACTATGGCGGGAATGGCGTGGGTAACCAGCAGGCCGACTACGCGCAGTTCAAGTTCAAACCTAACGATGGCACCAACCTGGGCACTGAAGTGACCATGAAGGTCGACATCAGTCCGGTGGCCGATAAGCCAACCCTGAGCTTCGGTAGTGCCGAGGTCGAGTCCAAAGGCCTGACCAAGGAAGTGTGGACCAGCCTCAAAGGCCTGGGTACCGACGGTAGTGGTATTACCGGCGATGCCCTGAAGACGGTCTTTGCCAACTCCGGCAATGCCAACACCAGCAGCAGCACCTCCAACGTTCAGTCCGATGGCAGCGTCAGTGCTGGGACCGGCTCGAAAACCTCGGGTCTGATCTATCTGGAAGCCGGCAAGACCTACAACTTCAGTGGCACCGCTGACGACAGCTTCGTGGTCACCATCGGTGGCAAGACTGTGGTCACGGCCACCTGGGGCGCGGGTGGACAGGTTTCGGGCAGCTTTACCCCGAACACCAGTGGCTACTACCCGATCGAGGTCTATCATGCCAACCAGTCCGGGCCAGGTAGCTATGACCTGAACATCCAGGTCGGCTCGGGTGCTGTCACCGACCTGAGCAGCTCGAACATCAAGATGTACCAGAACGTGACCGAGATGGCCAACGCAGGCCTGGGCGTGTCCGACCTGCACACCGTCAATGGCCAGAGCTACTACGACGGCTACAAGCTCAATGAAGGGCCGGAAGGTGGCTCGGTGAAACTGGTCAGCATTTCTACCGCTTTGACCGACACCGATGGATCCGAGAGTTTGACCGTGACCCTCAGCGGTATTCCGAAAGGTACCGTGCTGAGCGATGGTGCAGGCAACACTGTCACGGTCGGCACTGGACCAGTCGATGTGACAGGCTGGAAACTGAGCAGCCTGACCCTGACACCACCGGCCTATTACAAAGGGTCGTTCGACGTTACCGTCACCTCGGTTGCAACTGAAAGCCTCGGCGGTTCGGCCATTACCACCGGCAATATCCCGGTTACCGTATACCCAGCGACCTACAAGGCCAGTGTGGGTACATCGGGCAGCGATACATTGAGTGGTAGCGAAGGCAACGACATCATCGTCGCCGACGTGTCTGGCCTGAACGTGGTCCAGGGCAAGAACTACAACATTGCCTTTATTGTCGACAGCTCGGGAAGTATGAGCGACAAGTCGATTTCGGACGCGAAAACGCAGCTGGCTTCGGTGTTCAACACGCTCAAGGCCAGCCTGGGCTCCGACACCTCGGGTACGGTCAACATTTTCCTGGTGGACTTCGACACCCAAGTCAAGCAGAACGTGGCGGTGAACCTTGCAGACCCGAATGCCTTGAGCAAGCTGCAGTCAGTGCTCAACTCCATGGCAAGCGGTGGCGGTACCAACTACGAAGACGTGTTCAAGGCCACGGCCAACTTCTTCAAGAGCACCATGGCCAGCAGTAACGCCAATGCGGAGAACCTGACTTACTTCATCACTGACGGCAAGCCGACCTACTACCAGAGCGGGGAGAGTACCAACCCGCGACTGTGGACCAACGGCAAGTCGTTGGATGACGTGGTCAACGTCAACAACTACAAGCTCGGCGACACCTTCAGCGTGTGGGCCGACGCGACTCACAAGGTCGAGATCAGCAGCAGTGGAACGGTCAAGGTGCTGACCTACAGCGAGAACAAGAAAGGTGAGTTGGTGCTGCAGTCAACCAACACTGTCGGAACCCTGCATGCCCAGGGCGACGGCACCTACGAGTTCTCCAGCCTGGACGGCTCGGGCTACGGTGAGTACTGGAACTATCAGGAATCGGCAGCAGGTACTACCGCGAGCTTCAACCTGCTCGGTGGCACCAATGGCGTGAGCAAAGTACAAGCCATCGGCTTGAACAACGATGTCACACTGAACGACTTGAAGCCGTACGACTCTGCAGGCAAACCGCAGGCAGGCATTGACCCGTCCGATCTGGCCAAGGCGATTCTCGGTCATTCCGAGGCGATTCTGCCGGGTGCTGACAGTATTGATGGCGGAAACGGCAACGACATCATCTTCGGCGACCTGATCACTCTCAACGGTGTCGTCAGCGAGGGCTACCAGGCGCTGCAGACGTACGTGGCGCAGAAGAGCGGTGTCGAAGCCAGCTCAATCACCACCAACAATGTCCACCAGTACATTACCGAGCACTACACCGAGTTCGATATCTCCGGTGCCAACGATGGCCATGACCTCCTGTCCGGCGGCAATGGCAACGACATTCTCTTCGGTCAGGGCGGTAACGACACGCTTGATGGTGGTAAAGGTAACGACATTCTGCTGGGGGGAACTGGCAATGACACCCTGATCGGTGGCCAGGGTAACGATATCCTGATTGGCGGCAGCGGTAGCGACACCTTCGTGTGGAAGGCCGGCGATACCGGCAATGACGTTATCAAGGACTTCAAGGTGGCCGAAGGCGACCGGATCGACCTGAAAGATCTGCTTCAGGGCGAGAAGGGCAGCACCATCGACAACTACCTGAAGCTCACCACGGTGGAAGGCACGACGACGCTGCAGGTCAGCAGCGAAGGCAAGCTCAATGCCGCCGGTGGTATCGCCAACGCCGACGTGACCATCAAGCTGGAAGGGGTGAACTGGTCCAACACCACGATCAACTCGTTGATCAGCGGTGCTGACCCGACAATCATCATCCACAACAAGGACAGTTGATTACTGATGCGCTAGCGGGCTGCTCTGCAGCCCGATCGCCGGCAAGCCAGCTCCCACAGTAACTGTGCAGCTCGGGAGAGTTGTGCGGTTCTTGTGGGAGCTGGCTTGCTGGCGATTGGCCGCTCAGCGGCCATGGCACTTTCCTGGCATCCTGCGACAGCGCATACTCTGGCGCCGGGTCTGCGTGCCCGGTGATCTTTGCCTATGCTGCTGTCTACCACCAAGGAACCAATGTGACGAGGGACACCGCCATGTTCTACGTGCAACGCGATGCCGCTGGCCAGTTGCAGCGGGTCGAAGCAGCCGCTTTTGACCAGTTCACCGAAATGCTCCCCGCCGACCATGCCGATATTCAGGAATGGTTTGCCGATGACGTCGTGGAAAACAGCCTTAACCAGCTCAAGCAAAGCGATCTCGACATGATCCGCGTGCTCGAGGACTTGATCGATGTGCTGACCGCCAAGGGTGTGTTCAAGATCACAGACCTGCCCCCGGGTGCGCAGGCCAAGCTGCTCAACCGTTCGACAGCGCGCAAGGCGCTCAGCAGCCTGAACAACCTCATCGATGAGGAAGAGCAGGGAGGGTTGATCTGATTGCTTAGCGTCCCTGACAGTAGTGCTATGGTTATTCTTTAACGGTATTTAAATTAAAACTCTTATGACTTTATAGTCGCTTCCACTGCGTACCCGTCGACCAATCGATGCGCCGCACGACTTGAACCCACACGGGAAATCCCCGTGCGTTTCTGATCGTTGCGCGCCATTGAAGTCGCGCACTGCGTGGGAGTGAAAAATGTCAGCCGCCTCGAACGCCTTGTCGATCATCGACAGCGCACTGCCGCAACGCTTCGAAATCCGCCCTTTTTCCGGTGCTGTAGGTGCCGAGATCATCGGCCTGGACTTGGCCAGGCCGGTCAACGCTGTGGATTTTGCCCGTATCCATCGCGCCCACCTCGACCACCATGTGCTGGTGTTTCGCGACCAACGCATCAGCCCTGACCAGCAGATCGCCTTCAGCCGCCGTTTTGGTCCATTGCAGATCCATGTGCTCAAGCAGTTCCTGCTCGCCGGCCACCCCGAGATCCTGATCGTTTCCAACATCATCGAGAATGGCCAGAACATCGGCTTGGGTGATGCCGGCAAGTTCTGGCACTCGGACCTGTCGTACAAGGAACTGCCCAGCCTCGGTTCCATGCTGCATGCCCAGGAACTGCCCGGCGAGGGCGGCGATACTCTGTTCGCCGACATGCACAAGGCCTGGGACGCTGTACCCGCGGCCCTGCGCAAGGTGGTCGAGGGCCGCAGTGCCGCTCACTCCTACACCGCCCGTTACGCCGAGACCAAGTTCGAAGGCAACTGGCGCCCGACCCTGACCGCCGAGCAGCTGGCGCAGGTACAGGAAGTCATCCATCCGGTGGTGCGTACCCACCCGGAAAACGGCCGCAAGGCGCTGTTCGTCAGCGAAGGCTTCACCACCCGTATCGTCGGCCTGCCAAGTGACGAAAGCCGCGACGTGCTGCAACAGCTGTATGCCCTGAGCGTGCTGGAGCAGAACATCTATCGCCACCAGTGGCAGCCTCACGACCTGGTGTTCTGGGACAACCGCTCGCTGATCCACCTAGCCACTGGCTGCCCCGCACACCTGCGGCGCAAGCTGTATCGCACCACCATCCAGGGCGATGCCCCGTTCTGACGACTGAGGAAACTCATCATGCGTAAATCCATCAGCCGCCTGGCGGCAAGCATCGGCCTGGGCGCAAGCCTTGTCGTCGGCAGCCTGGCGGCCCCCGCCACGGCGCAAGCAGAAGGCAAGATTCGCATCGCCGAACAGTTCGGTATCGTCTACCTGCTGCTGAACGTAGTGCGTGACCAGCATCTGATCGAAAAATATGGCAAGGAGCAGGGCATCGACATCGAAGTCGATTGGGCCCAGCTGTCGGGTGGTTCGGCTATCAACGACGCACTGCTGTCCGGTTCGGTGGACATCGCCGGTGCCGGCGTCGGCCCGCTGTTGACCGTGTGGGACCGTACCAAGGGCCGACAGAACGTCAAGGCCGTGGCCTCGCTGGGCAACTTCCCGTACTACCTGGTCAGCAGCAACCCCAATGTGAAGACCATTGCCGACATCTCCGACAAGGACCGCATCGCCGTACCGGCGGTAGGCGTTTCGGTGCAGTCGCGCTTCCTGCAGTACGCCGCCGCCCAGCAATGGGGCGACAAGGAATACAACCGCCTCGACAAGTACACCCTGGCCGTGCCGCACCCGGATGCAACTGCCGCGCTGCTGGCCGGCGGCACCGAACTCAACGGACACTTCTCCAACCCGCCGTTCCAGGACCAGGTGCTCGCCAACAAGAACGTGCACGTTGTACTCAACAGCTACGACCTGCTCGGCCCCAACTCGCCGACCTTGCTGTTCGCCACTGAAAAATTCCGTAAGGACAACCCCAAGACCTACAAGGCCTTCGTCGATGCGCTGGCCGAAGCCGCGGACTTCGCCCAGAAGGACAAGGCGGCCGCCGCCGACACCTACATCCGCGTGACCAAGGCCAAGATCGACCGCGATACGTTGATCAAGCTGATCGACAGCCCGCAGTACGAATTCACCGTCACGCCAAAGAACACCTACAAGTTGGCCGACTTCCTCTATCGGGTAGGCGCCATCAAGCACAAGCCGGAATCGTGGAAGGACTACTTCTTCCAGGATGAACGCCCGCTGCAGGGGAGCTGACCGATCATGACCGCCCCATTGCCAGGCCACACGGCCAGCAACCTGAGCCGTGTCGCAACGCCACCTTTGCTCAAGGTGGATAACCTCAGCCTCGAATACCGCACCGCGCAATGCGTGGTGCGGGCCACCCACCAGGTCAGCTTCGAAGTCGACCGTGCCGACCGCTTCGTGCTGCTCGGCCCCTCCGGCTGCGGCAAGTCCACCTTGCTCAAGGCCGTGGCCGGGTTCATCTCGCCCCAGGAGGGGCAGATTCTGCTGCAAGGTCAGCCAGTCAGCGGTCCGGGCCCCGACCGCATCGTGGTGTTCCAGGAGTTCGACCAGCTGCCGCCATGGAAGACGGTGAAACAGAACGTCATGTTCCCTCTGCTGGTGTCGGGCCAGCTGAAACGCGCCGAGGCCGAGGAGCGGGCACTGCACTACCTGGAAAAAGTCGGCCTGGCCGCCTTCGCCGATGCCTACCCACACACACTGTCGGGCGGTATGAAGGCCCGCGTGGCGATTGCCCGGGCCTTGGCCACGCAGCCGAAGATCCTGCTGATGGACGAACCGTTCGCGGCACTTGATGCGCTGACCCGGCGCAAGATGCAGGAAGAATTGCTGCTGCTTTGGGAGGAGGTGCGTTTTACCCTGCTGTTCGTTACCCACTCCATCGAAGAAGCACTGGTGGTCGGCAACCGCATCCTGCTGCTGTCGCCCCACCCGGGGCGGGTGCGGGCCGAAGTGCACAGCCACCAGTACGACTTGGGCAGCCTGGGTGGTAGCGACTTCCAGGCCAGTGCCCGGCGCATCCATCGTTTGCTGTTCGATGAGGCGGATGCCCCCGAACAGCCCGACGATCTTGGTTTCAACGATATCCGTATCGCCTACTGACAGGAGCTTCAGCCATGACCACTACACCTGTACGCCAGGAATACGAGGTGCAGCTGGAGCCTTTGCTCAGTGTGCCTGTGGAACGCAACCTGCCATTGGCTCAGCGCCTGTGGCAGCACGGCTGGTTGCGCAAGGCGGTCATCCTGCTGGTGATCGCCGTACTGTGGGAGGCCATTGCCCGCTACCAGGGCAACGATCTGCTGCTACCGACCTTCCTGCAGACGGCCACGGCGTTGTGGGACGGCATGGTCAGCGGTGAGTTGCCGGCCAAGGTTGGCGTGTCGCTGGTGATTCTGCTCAAGGGTTACCTGCTGGGGATCATCCTGGCCTTCGGCCTCACCAGCTTGGCGGTGTCGACCCAGCTTGGGCGCGATCTGCTGGGCACTCTGACTTCGATGTTCAACCCGTTGCCGGCGATTGCTCTGTTGCCGCTGGCTTTGCTGTGGTTCGGGCTGGGCGACAACAGCCTGATCTTCGTGCTGGTGCACTCGGTGCTCTGGGCGCTGGCGCTGAACACCTATGCGGGCTTTCTCGGCGTGTCGGAAACCCTGCGCATGGCCGGGCGCAATTACGGCCTGAAGGGGCTGCGGCTGGTGCTGCATATCCTTGTCCCTGCGGCGCTGCCGTCGATCCTGTCGGGGCTGAAGATCGGCTGGGCGTTCGCCTGGCGTACACTGATCGCTGCCGAGCTGGTGTTCGGGGCCAGCAGTGGCAAAGGCGGGTTGGGCTGGTACATCTTCCAGAACCGCAACGAGCTGTACACCGACAAGGTGTTTGCCGGGTTGGCGGTGGTGATCCTGATCGGCTTGCTGGTGGAAGGGCTGGTGTTCAATACCCTGGAGCGGTTGACCGTTCGCCGCTGGGGGATGCAGCGCTGACGCGCATGTGCTTGGTTGGCCCGATCGTCGGCTTGCCGGTGATCGGGCTGATGTTGTCGGCCCAAATGGCGTAGCTCTGAAACACTTTCAAATATTTTCAAGCCGACTTGTCGTATAACTTGTAAGAAAACTCCTAATTTAGCATCGATCTCCGCAGAACGATTGCGTTGGAGTTTTTCCGTGCCTAGCCTGTTCCGCTCAATTGTTTACAAGGAACAGTAACCATGGCTTTCGACGCTTATATTCAAATCGCGGAAATCGCTGGCGAAGCAAAGGACGAGCAGTACAGTAACTGGATCGAAATCCTCGGCTACACGTTCGGCAGCAGCCAAAGCGCCTCCGCCACCGCCAGTTCCGCAGGCGGCGCCACTTCCGGGCGTACCACCCTGAGCAACCTCACCTTCACCAAGTACCTGGACAACGCCAGTTGCAAACTGCTCGAAGCCAGTTGCGCCGGGCAGCACCTGAAAGAGGTGAGGCTGGTCGTTTGCCGCGCTGGCGGCGATAAACTCAAGTACTACGAAGTGGTGCTCGAAGAAGTGATCATCGCCGACTACGCACAAAGCGCGCATGCCGGCGTACCGACTGAAATAATTCAGCTCGACTACGGCCGTATCAAGACCACCTACACCCGGCAGCAGCGTGTCGATGGTAGTGCCGGCGGCAATGTGACCGGTGGCTGGGACCGGATTGCCAACAAGAAGTTTGCGTGAGGACCGACCATGTCCGAGGCACGCAGCTTTATAAATCCCAAGGCACAGAATTACGCGACGCTGAAGAACGGTACACCGATGAACGCCAACCAGCAGGCCAAGTTCGATGTGCTCAATGGGCATATCGTCAACACCGTGGTCTTGGCCGGCGAACTGGTGATCGTCGGTGACCCCGATACTTCTTCCTGCACCAGCCATGAAGCCTTTCTCATGGGCAAGGCGGCTGGCATCCACCGCGACATCATGCTCAACGGGGGCGGTGTTGACGGTTTCATGCTGGATAACTTCGAGATGCTGCAAAGTCTACTGGGCCATGCATCGATGGGGGCAGGGGCAGCGAGCGATGGCTGGGCCAGGTATCTGGATGCAATCAAGAAGACGCTGGAACAGATCGAGCAACTGCACCGCGAGCATATGAGTGGTGGTGCGTTCAGGGCGCGGGAAGAGTTCTATGCCAAGCGTGTGGAGCTGTTCAGGACGTTGGACGAACAGCTGGGGAGGACCGCCGCTTACGGTTCTGGATTACGAAATCAAGGATCGATCAAGCGGATGCTGCAGCTTTCTACCAAGCGTTATCTGAGTACCGGGGAGATTTCCGGGTATGCAGAGAAGGTAACGGGAGTGGCGAAGGCTGCGAATCTGATCAAGAAAGGGGCCTACATTGGGGTTGCATTGGATGTGGCGGCGACAGGGTTGTCCATTCATAAGGCGTGCACCATTGGCCGAGAAGAAGAATGTAGAAAGGCCAAATATGTGGAGGGAAGTGGTTTGGTCGGAGGTTTGAGTGGAAGCACCGTAATGGGGGCTGTCGGAGGTGCCGCAGGTACCCTTGTATGCGCTGTAGTACTCGGAATACCTAGTGGAGGGGCCGGTGCATTAGCGTGCGCGGTGGTCGGTGGAGCCGTAGGTGGAAAGATTGGTGGTGAAAATGGTAAAGAGGGTGGTGAGTGGCTTGGGGAAATTCTCTACGAGAGCATTAAGCCATGAGCTCATTTGAGATGAATGTGGTTGCGATTTGTTTTTTCTTCTTGGGTATAGTCGCGCTTTTAGTGCAAATATATATCGCCATAAGATATCTTGATGAGATTGAAGGGCTGCTATGGAAAAGTGATTTTGTATCGGGGAATAGGAAACTTTATTTGCATGCGGGCATCCTCGGTAAAATTATGCGTATCTGTACCATATCAACACTTCTGAGCACGCCATACCTATTTGCTCGCAAGGGATTGGTTGACGAGGCGCAACTGCAGAACTTTCCGGCGCGTATGAAAAGACTGCTTATAGTAACGTGGTGCACAATGTGTATTTCTTCAGTCGCATTCCTCGCGCTCGGGTCTTTTTAAGAAAGTGTTTGGAGGAAGCGCGCAGGCTGCAGTGTGATACGCGGTGCTCAATTTCGCCTTGTCTGAGGAAGCTTGCCGGGAAGATGGGAGCAACACGGTTGTTGGTTTGACCAGCTTGGGAGGCGAGTGTGTGGAAAGAGGATTGAATGAAATCGACAGCTGAAGTAATAGGGATGTCCATGTTGTTATTCTGGATAATGATCAGTGTGGGTATTATGATTTACCTAGCCTGCCGATATCTTGATTTGGTTGAATCGAACCTGTCGGGATGCAGTTATGTACGAGATAATCGGTTAAGTTTCTCATCAGCGGGTTTGCTAGGTAGAGTGTTGCGCATCTGTCTGGCCGCAAATATGCTTATGATGCCCGGTGTCTTTGTTAGCAAAGGTGTTGCGGATGCTTCCGAAATATTGCGCTTTCCAAAGGATCTGAAAATTAAAATTCTAGTTTCATGGGGAGGGCTAATGACTTCTACGGTTATTTTTGTTGTTGCCCATAATGTTCTGAAGCTTTTAAGCTTGCCCAGTTGATTCTATCGGCTTAATTTATTATTAATTGGAGGGGTAAAGTGCCACTTTGCTATAAGCGGCTTGTGCTCTACTTTCATCTCGCAATTGCAGGCCAGGTTCTTAGCCATGGGAAATCGAGACTTGCTGGTGGGTGAGCCTTAAGCTCAATGGCCATCCTGATACTGTGCAGCCGCTTCAACGAGTGTCCTGGCAATCTCCATGCGTAGCTGGCTGGGCTGTTCGATCACCACGCCTGCTCCCTGGCTCAGCACCCACCAGCGCAACCCCCAGCCATCCTCCACGGTGGCCCGCAGCCGATGGCCCTGCTCCAGCGCTGTCAGCTGCATATCGACACTCAACGGCGCTTCGCGCAACTGTCGAGCCAGCAGGTCGCTGACCCAGGCCTGTAGCTCGACCCCTTCACCTTGCGCCGGCTGCAGCGAACCACCGCGCAAAAAACCCTGCAGATCGAAATTCCCACGCAACTCGCCAGCAACGTTCGCCGACCAGTGCCAGCCAAACGGAATGCTCTTGTCATTGCGCTCCAGCGGAAATATCAGCGACAGCTCATTGAGATCACGCTCGACAGTGCGTTTGCTGACCGTGAAGCCCACGTCACGCAGGCGCCAGACCAATTCGGCGCTGGTAATGCCAGGGGAACGGCTGGGCAGCTGGCGCAGCAGCGCCCACTGTCGGCTGAGGGTGGCGCGAGTGGTGGCGAACGGCAAAAGATAACGTCCTTGTCTAGGCTTGCCGCAATAGGATGGCGGCAGGCGTGGGTCATGGCAATTGGCCACAGCCTGCTCAGATCAAGGAAGTCGCATTTGGTTGCCTGGTGCCGAATCGTTCGCGACAGGTTTTGACGTTACGTCACGCAGAATCACGCCTCATCACAGCCGAAGGTTGGGGTTGTGTGTCGTTCAATGAGGATGAACATGTCTGCTGCCAGCAATATCCATTCGCTGCTTGCCCGCCTTTTGCCCGAGCGGGTCATTGCCCCACCGGCCGCTGTCGGGAGGCGACAGCGACTGTTTGCCGGGATAGGGTTGCCCAGCCAGCGCTCGCTGCTGGTCAGTCGCCTGGACGAAGCCAGCGACTTGCAGACGGTTTACGTCGACCTGCGCCGTCAGGCCTTGCAAGGCAATGTGACGGCGCTCAACGACCTTGGCTGGATCTGGCTCAACGGCAAATACTGGCGTGCTGACACCGTGTTGGCCGGCCACCTGTTGCGCATGGCGGCCCTGCAAGGCAATGCCGCGGCGTGGTTCAACCTTGGGCAGCAACATTACTTCGGCAAAGGTATCGAACCCTCTTATCTACAGGCGGCGGAGTGCTACCGGCAGGCTTTCGAGCGGGGCATGCTGCATGCCGCTGCTGCGCTGGGTGACCTGTACGAGGAAGAAGTGTGCGATGGCAGCCTGCAGTGGCAGGTAGATCTTGTACAGGCCTACCAGTGGTTCCTGCGCGGGGCCGAGCAGGGCGAGGCACGCTGCCGTTTCGAGGTGGGCTACCGGTTGATGCACGGGCTGTACGTGGAGGCTGATCTCAAGGCCGCACTGTACTGGCTGGAACTGGCGGCAGCTGCGGGGGTGGTGCAGGCGGCCGAAGAGCTGGCGGTACACTTCAGCAGCCGTGACGAGGGCCGCTACCAGGAGTGGCGTGACCGGGCGGTGCAGATGGGCAGTACATTGGCCTTGACCATGAAGCTGGAAGACCAGATACAGCCCTGAATTTGCTGCTGCTTGTCCGGGCCCTTTCGCGGGCTCGCCCGCTCCCACAGGAATTGCACAAACTTCAGGTCCTGTGAGGTCCCTGTGGGAGCGGGCAAGCCCGCGAAAGGGCCAGTAAGACAAAAGCATGAACAACATTTCACCCAGGCTATCCGTCACCCCCGGTTGACGAAAGGGGGAGGCACAGGCGTATATTGATAGTTAGCAAACTATGAATATCCTTGGTTTCTGTCATGTCCCTTGATCTCCTGCGCCTGCAAGTCAGCAGTGGCATGGTGGTTGCTGCCCGCCATTGGCGGCGCATCTGCCATACCGCCCTGACCGGTTACGGCATTTCCGAGGCCTGCGCCGCGCCGTTGCTGATGATCGTGCGCCTGGGTGACGGCGTGCATCAGGTGGCCGTGGCCCAGGCCGCCGGCCTGGAAAGCCCGTCGCTGGTGCGCCTGCTCGACCAACTATGCAAGGCTGGCCTGGTATGCCGCAGCGAAGACCCGCTGGACCGCCGCGCCAAGGCCCTGAGCCTGACCGCCGAAGGCCGCACCCTGGCCGAGTCCATCGAAGCCGAACTGGTGCGCCTGCGCCGCGAGGTGCTGCATGGCATCGACCAGGCCGACCTGGAAGCCGCCTTGCGCGTGCTGCGTGCCTTCGAAGCCGCCGGCCTGGGCAACACAGGCGGGGCAGCATGAACGGTTTCTTCAGCTCGGTGCCCCCGGCCCGCGACTGGTTCTATGGCGTGCGTACCTTTGCCGCCTCCATGATCGCCCTGTACATCGCCCTGCTCATGCAGTTGCCGCGCCCCTATTGGGCCATGGCCACGGTGTACATCGTCTCCAGCCCGTTCCTTGGCCCCACCAGCTCCAAGGCCCTGTACCGTGCCGTGGGCACGCTGCTCGGCGCCGGCGGGGCGATTTTCCTGGTACCACCGCTGGTGCAGTCACCGTTGCTGCTGAGCATCGCCATCGCCCTGTGGACCGGCACCTTGCTGTTCCTTTCGCTGAACCTGCGCACCGCCAACAACTACGTGCTGATGCTGGCCGGCTACACCTTGCCGATGATTGCCCTGGCGGTGGTCGACAACCCGCTTGCTGTGTTCGATGTGGCGTCTTCCCGCGCCCAGGAAATCTGCCTGGGGATCGTCTGCGCGGCGGTGGTCGGAGCGATCTTCTGGCCACGCCGGCTGGCGCCGGTTGTAGTCGGTGCCACTGGTAGCTGGTTCACCGAGGCGATCCGCTATAGCGACACCTACCTGGCCCGCCAAGCCAGCGCAGACCAGGTTGGCGGCATGCGCGGGGCGATGGTTGCCACCTTCAACTCGCTGGAGCTGATGATCGGCCAGCTCGGCCATGAAGGTGCCGGTCCGCACACCCTGAAGAATGCCCGCGAGTTGCGCGGGCGCATGATCCACCTGCTGCCCGTGATCGATGCCCTCGACGACGCCCTGGTCGCCCTCGAAGGCCGCGCCCCGGCACAGTTCGCCCAGTTGCAACCGTTGCTCGATGCCGCCCGCGAATGGCTCAAGGGCACCGTCGACAGCGCCTCGGTCGCCCGCTGGACCGCCCTGCACGAACAGATCGAGCGCCTGCAGCCGGGCGCCGCTGCCCTCGACCAGCGCGCCGAACTGCTACTGTCCAACGCTCTGTACCGCCTGACCGAATGGGCCGACCTGTGGCAGGACTGCTGCAGCCTGCAACATGCCCTGCGCAGCGACGATTCCAAACCCTGGCGCGCGGTGTACCGCCACTGGCGCCTGGGCCGCCTGACGGCGTTCTTCGACCGTGGCCTGATGCTGTATTCGGTGGCCTCAACCGTGCTGGCGATCGTTGTAGCCTGCGGCCTGTGGATTGGCCTGGGCTGGAACGACGGCGCCAGCGCAGTGATCCTCGCCGCCGTGTCATGCAGCTTCTTCGCCGCCATGGACGACCCGGCGCCGCAGATCTACAGGTTCTTCTTCTGGACGCTGATGTCGGTCATCTTCTCCAGCCTGTACCTGTTCCTGGTGCTGCCCAACCTGCACGACTTCCCGATGCTGGTGCTGGCTTTCGCCGTGCCATTCATCTGCGTTGGCACCCTGACCGTGCAGCCGCGCTTCTACCTGGGTACCTTGCTGACCATCGTCAACACCTCGACCTTCATCAGCATCCAGGGTGCCTACGATGCTGATTTCTTCACCTTCCTCAATTCCAACCTGGCCGGCCCCGTGGGGCTGCTGTTCGCCTTCATCTGGACCTTGGTGATGCGCCCGTTCGGCGTGGAGCTGGCAGCCAAGCGCATGACCCGCTTCGCCTGGCGCGACATCGTCGAAATGACCGAGCCGGCCACCCTGGCCGAGCACCGCCAGGTCGGCGTGCAGATGCTCGACCGCCTGATGCAGCACCTGCCGCGCTTGTCGCAAACCGGGCAGGACAGCGGCGTGGCACTGCGCGACCTGCGCGTGGGGTTGAACCTGCTCGACCTGCTGGCCTATATGCCGCGTGCCGGGCAGCAGGCTCGCGAGCGCCTGAACACAGTGGTCGAGGAAGTCGGCGCGCACTACGCCGCCTGCCTGCGTGCCGGCGAGCGACTGCACGCCCCGGCTGCGCTGCTGCGCAACATGGAGCGCGCGCGCCTGGCGCTGAACCTGGATGAACTGTACGAGCGCGGCGATGCCCGTACCCACCTGCTGCACGCGCTGAGTGGCCTGCGCCTGGCGCTGCTGCCGGGCGTGGAGGTGATGCTCGAACCAGCCGAACAACCGCAACTGCCCCCCGGCCTCGACGGAGCGCCCCTGTGATTGGTGAACTGGATATCAGCGGGGTATTCCTGCCCACGCTGCTGGTGATGATGTTTGGCACCTACCTGCTGTTCCTCGGGGTGCACGCGGTGCTGGTGCGCCTGCATTTCTACCGTCTGGTCTGGCACCGGGCGTTGTTCAACGTTGCTCTGTATGCCGTGCTGCTTGGTGCGGTGGACCACTTTTGCCGAAACCTGATGCTGCCATGAAAAAACCTTTGCTGACCCTGGGCCGCGTGGTCCTGACCTTGCTGGTAGTGACCTTCGCCGCCGTGCTCGTGTGGCAGATGGTGGTGTACTACATGTTCGCCCCCTGGACTCGCGACGGCCACATCCGCGCCGACGTGATCCAGATTGCCCCGGACGTGTCCGGGCTGATCCAGAAGGTCGAGGTGCGTGACAACCAGACCGTCAACCGCGGCGATGTGCTGTTCACCATCGATCAGGACCGTTTCACCCTGGCCCTGCGCCAGGCCAAGGCGACCCTGGGCGAGCGCCAGGAAACCCTGGCCCAGGCCACCCGCGAAGCGCAGCGCAACCGCAAGCTGGGCAATCTGGTGGCCGCCGAGCAGCTGGAAGAAAGCCAGTCCCGCGAGGCCCGTGCCCGCTCTGCCGTCAGCGAGGCGCAGGTGGCCGTCGATACCGCCCAGCTAAACCTCGACCGCTCGGTGGTGCGCAGCCCGGTGGACGGTTACCTGAACGACCGAGCACCGCGTAATCACGAATTCGTCACCGCCGGCCGCCCGGTGCTGTCAGTCGTCGACAGCGCCTCGTACCACGTCGATGGCTACTTCGAGGAAACCAAGCTTGGCGGTATCCACATCGGCGATGCCGTGGACATTCGCGTCATGGGCGACAACACCCGCCTGAGTGGCCATGTGCAGAGCTTTGCCGCCGGCATCGAAGACCGCGACCGCAGCAGTGGCGCCAACCTGTTGCCCAACGTCAACCCCGCATTCAGCTGGGTGCGCCTGGCCCAGCGTATTCCGGTGCGCATCGCCTTTGATGAAGTGCCGCAAGACTTCCGCATGATTGCCGGGCGAACCGCCACGGTGTCGATCATCGAGGGCCAGCGCCCATGAAACAGCTGATCCTGGCGGGCCTGTGCCTGTCGTTGGGGGCCTGCATGATGGTCGGCCCCGACTATGAGGTGCCGAAGGACGCGGCGGTGCAACGCAGCGACCTCAACGGCCCGCTGCGCCAGGATGCCGACAGCGTGGTATCGGCACCGGTGCCTGAGGACTGGTGGCAGCTGTATCAGGATCAACGGCTGAACGAGCTGGTGCGCCAGGCCCTGAGTGCCAACACCGACCTGCGCGTGGCTGCCGCCAACATTGCCAAGGCGCGCGCCCAGGTCGAAGTGGCTGAGTCGCAAGGTGGCTTCAACGGCGGCGTCAAACTTGGCGCCCAGCGCCTGCAGGAATCGGGCGAGGCCTTCCTGCTGCCAGAGAAAGTGCCGGTGGCCAACATCGGCGAAGCCATCATCAGTGCCTCGTACCAGTTCGACCTGTGGGGTACTTTCAAGCGTGGCACCGAGGCGGCCAAGGCCAATGCCGACGCAGTGCAGGCCGCCGCCGATACCGCCCGCATCACCTTGGTGGCGGATGTGGTCAAGGCCTACACCCAGGTGTGCTCGGCCAACGAGGAATACCACATTGCCCGCGAGTCGCTCGACCTGCAGGAGCAGAGCGTGAAGCTTAACCAGCGCCTGCGTGATGCCGGGCGTGGCGACGAAACCCAGGTCACCCGCTCGCAGACCCAGTTCAAATCCTTGCGTGCCGAACTGCCACGCTTCAAGGCGGAGCGCGAGACCGGCATGTACACACTGGCTGCCTTGTTGGCAAAACCGGTTGATCAGCTGCCTGCCGGCACTGCCGATTGTGCCGAGCTGCCGCACCTGAACCAGCTGGTGCCGGTGGGCGATGGCGCGGCGTTGCTCAAGCGCCGTCCAGACGTGCGCCAGGCCGAACGGCAGCTGGCCGCTGCCACTGCCTACATCGGCGTGGCCACCGGCGCCCTGTACCCCGACATCAGCATCGGCGCCCAGGTTGGCACCATCGGTATCCTTGAGAACCTTGGCGAGCCGGCGACCAACCGCTGGGGCTTTGGCCCGCAGATCAGCTGGACCATCCCCACCAACGGCACCCGCGCCCGCATTCGCATGGCCGAAGCCTCGACCCAGGCAGCCCTGGCGAATTTTGATGGGGTAGTGCTGAACGCCATTCGCGAGACCCAGACCCGCCTGGCGCAGTACAGCGCCCTGCTGGACCGGCGTGACGCGCTGGCCGAGGCGGAGAAGTCGGCCAAGGAGGCGGCGGACCAGACGCACCGGTATTACCAGGCGGGGCGTGAATCGTTCCTGGCCGACCTGCAGGCGACGCGTACCTATACCGACATGCGCGCGCAGCTGGCAGCGGCCAATAGCCAAGTGGCTCAGGGGCAGATTGGTGTGTTCCTGGCGTTGGGTGGGGGGTGGAAGGGCACCGCCAAGCCTTGAGGCCCAATCGCCGGCAAGCCAGCTCCCACAGGTACTCCACCGCTTTTGGGGCCTGTGGTAGCCGGCTTGTACATGCCGCGAAGTTGGTGCGTACCCTGTGGGAGCTGGCTTGCCGGCGATCGAGGGCAAAGCCCTCGCCTAGGTTCTAGAGCTGTAAGACATTTCCGAACCAGAAACCAAATGCTTCAGTTCGGACGCCCTGTCGAATTATCCTACAGCACCTGTCGGAAGGTGCTGTCTTGGCTGGAAAGTGTTCCCGGAATACTGTCGCGGGGTCGCCTCGCAAGGCGATCGGGCGTGAGACACCCGGATTTCATTCGGTAGCACCGCTTTATGGCGGTCGTGTGCGGACAGGCTTCGGCCTGGCCGGGGTTACCGTATGTCCCGTGTCTCACACCGTACACGACTGCCACCTAACTTCGTGAGACAAGGAGGAGAGCAGTTCAATCCCCCATACGGAGTTCCTCCATGAACAAGCTCGTCCCCGATCCACCAGTTACCGATCTGCTTCTGCTCGACCCTCCCGCGCTCTCACTAATCGATCCACTCAGCCCCAAAGACTGCGAAGTGCTGATCAGCGCCATCACCCTGACCATCGACCACACCACCACAGTCCTGCTCGACAACCCTCCCGGCGACATGCGCAATGCCATGGGCATGAATATTCGATTGCTCTGCCGCCTGATCAATGCCGTGTGCGACCGCACCCATGCAACCCGCCACGATCAAGGAGCGACCCGATGAGCGATGATCCAAGAGACTCTGCAACCGCAGGTGTGGAAACCTTCGACTTGTTCCGCCTGCAGCCAAATGTGCCGTTCAGCCATGCCTTCTCGCAGCTATCTGTGCTGCTGGGTTGTATTCGCCACCTGACCACCGAAGCGGAAATGGAAAACGACCGCATTGCCGGTAGCGCTGCGCGGATACTAAGCGAGATGGCCAAGGCCTTGATCGATGATATGGAGCGGGGGATGAACAAGGTTCTTCAATAACCCTAGAGACCCCGGGGCCGCTGTGCGGCCCATCGCCGGCAAACCAGCTCCCACACCTGTACGCCACTGCTATCGAGTCCTGTGACTTACCTGTGTGGCTTGCCGGCGATGAGGCCCAGGCAGGTCAGCGCCTGCCACAGGCCTGATGAGTACTCTGTGGGAGCTGGCTTGCCGGCGATGAGGCCCAGGCAGGTCAGCGCCTGCCACAGGCCTGATGTGTACCCTGTGGGAGCTGGCTTGCCGG
The DNA here is from genome assembly GCF_046557535.1 of Pseudomonas sp. S1(2024). Classification (NCBI taxonomy): domain Bacteria; kingdom Pseudomonadati; phylum Pseudomonadota; class Gammaproteobacteria; order Pseudomonadales; family Pseudomonadaceae; genus Pseudomonas; species Pseudomonas sp. S1(2024). Next base: position 4,412 of record NZ_JBKGFP010000116.1, on the reverse strand, counting down.
CGATAGGGCCCTGACAGGCAAAAGGCAAAGCCCCATCAAAGCCAAATTGCATCCCAATGCGGATAATCCCCCACCCTCGCGACCAATCCTGCCCGCTTCGGATTCATGACGATGTACCGCGCCACCGCCTGCACATCCTCCTCCCGGCGCAATGCCCGGTCATGAAATCCCTTCTGCCAGAGCTGGCCGCTTCGCCCTTGATACCTGTTGATCATCATGGTGCTGCGAGATTTCACCCTGCGCATCAAGCGCTTCAGGCTGCCCGGTCCAAGCTCGACCAGCCAATGAAAATGATCTGGCATCACCACCCAGGCCAGCGATCTGACGGCACCTTCCTCTTCAGCCTGGCGCAACTCGGCAACCAGAAAGCGGGCCGAGTGAAAGTCATTGAATATTGGGGCCCGGTCGAGGGTTGTGCTGGTAAGCAGATACAATCGACTGGTTTCCGAAAAACGGCCAAGCCGTAACTGGTCTGAGTGGGGACGATCCATGTTCCCTGTCTCCTGATGGTTTGCTCCTCAGGCTAGTGGCTATGGATCTGCGAATAACCAATCAATTGGTACCCGGTGTTTCCAGTGACATCGGCGCAACCTTTATCGCCGGCAAGCCAGCTCCCACCTCGACCTCATCTCCCTCAAGCCATGTGCAATACCTGTGGGAGTCTGGCTTGCCAGCGATGAGGCCCGAACCGGCAACACAAGACAGAATCTCCCACAGGTTCAGCGCATTCCCCCTATTCATCTGATTTGTAGCAAGATTTTTCATGAAATCCGCCCAGCACCCTTGAGTGAAGCAAAGTGGAAGTGAACAATGTTCTCTTTCGCATTCCCTTCGAGACTGGCCATGAAAACCCGTTCCCGTCTGCTTGCCTGGCTGCCGGTTATTTTGCTCGGCCCGGTGCTGGCGCTGTGCAGCACCCTAGCGCTGGCCGAAGCCCCCGCCGAAGCCACCAAGGCCCTGCACCTGCTGGACTACATTGGCGCCGACTACCCGCCCACCGTGCAAGACGGCAAGGTGATCGACGATGGTGAATACCGCGAGCAGCAGGAGTTCAGCGCGGTATTGGCCGACTTGGTCAAAGGCCTGCCTGCGCATGCTGAACAAGCAGCCTTGGAGCAGGGCGTCCAGGCGCTGCGCCAGGCCATCGACCAGCGCCAGGACGGCCCGGCTGTTGCCAGGCAGGCCCGCCAGCTGGGTGCACGCCTGGCGGTGGCCTACGAGGTCAGCCAGGCTCCGGTAATTACTCCGGACCCGGCCCGTGGCGCTTCGCTGTATGCGCAAAACTGCTCGATCTGCCACGGCGAAACTGGCGCCGGCGACGGCCCGGCCGGCGTGGGCCTGGAGCCTGCACCCGCCAACCTGCGCGATGTTTCGCGCCTCGACCAGTTGAGCCTGTTCGACCTCTACAACACCCTGGCCCTGGGCATCGATGGCACCGAGATGCCTTCGTTTGCCGACCAGCTGGACGACCGCCAGCGTTGGGATGTGGCTGCCTACATCGCCAGCTTCACCGCCAAGCCAGAAGCCGGCAAAGGCGACAAGACCTGGAACATCGCCGACCTGGCCCGCCAGACCCCGGCCGAAGTCGCCGCCAGCGAAGGTGCCACGGCCGTGGAGGCGTTCCGCGCCCAGCGCGCCCAGCCGCCACAGGTCAAGCGTGGCCCGGCGCAATTGCTCGAATACACCGCGAGCACCTTGGACAAGAGCCTGGCGGCCTACCGCGCAGGTGATCACGACCAGGCCTATGACCTGTCAGTGGCGGCCTACCTGGAAGGCTTCGAGCTGGTGGAAAGCTCGCTGGACAACATCGACACCCAGGCGCGCAAGGACACCGAAAAATCGCTGATGGCCTACCGTCAGTCGCTGCAGGACGGCTTGCCCGTGGCCCAGGCCGAGCAACGCCTGAGCGAAGCCAAGGCCAAGCTCGAGCAGGCTTCCAAACTGCTGGGCAGCGATGGCCTGAGCTGGTCGCTGAGCTTTGTATCCGGCTTGCTGATCCTGCTGCGCGAAGGCCTGGAGGCGATTCTGGTGCTGGCGGCGATCCTGGCCTTCCTGCGCAATACCGGCCAGCAGTCGGCGGTGCGCAGCGTCAACATCGGCTGGGGCCTGGCGCTGGTGGCCGGTTTCGCAACCTGGGCGCTGGCAGCCTACGTGATCGACGTTGGTGGCGCCCAGCGCGAGCTGCTGGAAGGCTGCACGGCGCTTTTCGCCGCGGTGATGGTGCTGTGGCTTGGCGTGTGGATGCACGACCGCCGCCATGCTGCCGCCTGGCAGGATTACATCAAGAGCAGCCTGGTCAGTGGTGGCGGACGTTTCGGTTTTGCCGTGCTGGCGTTCTTCTCGGTTTACCGCGAACTGTTCGAAGTGATCCTGTTCTACGAAACCCTGTGGCTGCAGGCCGGCCCAGCCGGGCACCAGGCGGTGCTGGCGGGTGGCGCCACGGCGCTGGTGCTGCTGGTGGGGTTGGCCTGGGTAATCCTGCGTGGCTCGGCCAAGCTGCCGCTGTCGCTGTTCTTCAGTATCAACGCCGCGCTGCTATGTGCCTTGTCGGTGGTGTTCGCCGGGCATGGCGTGAAGGCGCTGCAAGAGGCCGGGGTACTTGGCACGCGGCCGGTGGCGTTCTTCGAGTTCGACTGGCTGGGGGTTCACGCTGACGCCTACTCGCTTTCGGCGCAGGCGCTGGCCTTGCTGGCCATCGTGTTCCTGTACGGGCGCTCGCGCCTGGCGGAAAGGCGCAGGGCAGCGGCCAACTGATTAGGGCCGCGCTGCGGTCCATCGCCGGCAAGCCAGCTCCCACTCCGACCGCATCGGCTTCAAGCCATTTGCTGTACCTGTGGGAGCCGGCTTGCCGGCGATGGGCTGCAAGGCAGCCCCTGGCATTATCAGTTCAGGCCGGCTGTGGCGCCTTGAGAATGTTCTGCAGCAACTGGACACTCTCGACAGCGTCATGACCCAGGCTGGTCAGATAGCCGCCATCAGGTTGATCGGTCAGCCCCTTTTCATGCAGGCGTTGCGCGGCGGCTACCAGGGCAGGGGAAGCGTTCTTGTGAATCTTGATGCCTTCCTGGCTGCTGTCGTGCTTGAACAGCGAAAGGACTTCCAGTTCAGCGATCAGATCGGGGGTAAAAGGCATGGCGACTCCTGACTTCCAGACAAGGATGACGGCACCGTTCTACGGTGCCTGATCTTCGAGTGTAGCCGGGTTATTCGTCCTCGCCTTGATCCATCTCAGGCGGCAGTTCCGGCAGCGCGCGCAGGGCATTCTCGTACCACTCGCGGTCGAACTCGCGGTCTTCCACCAGCATGTTGTCAATTTCGAAGGCCAGTACATGGGCCATCAGGTTGAGAATGTCTTCGCGCTCGTAACCGACCAGGGTCAGTTTGTTGAACGTGGCTTTCGCCGCCGCCGGGTCGCCGCTTTCGATCTGGTTTTCGATGGCCTGGGTCAGCGTTGCCTCGGCGAAGGCTTCGTCGTCGTCATTGTCGATGTCGGTGGGCTCGCTCATGGCGGTACTCCTGTGATGGGATGCACAGTGTGCCACGCCTGTGGCGGCAATGCCCGGGCATTGACGGGGCGCATGACGCTGGTCAAGGGCGGGCGTACGGTCTATAAAAGCCGGGCCAACCCCTTACGGCCTGGAGGCTGTTACCTGATGCTCAAGCTTCATGGATTCTCGGTCAGCAACTACTACAACATGGTCAAGCTGGCCCTGCTGGAAAAAGGCCTGCCCTTCGAGGAAGTCACCTTCTATGGCGGCCAGGCGCCACAGGCGCTGGAAGTGAGCCCGCGAGGCAAGGTGCCGGTGCTGGAGACCGAACACGGCTTCCTCAGCGAAACCAGCGTGATTCTCGACTATATCGAGCAGACCCAGGGCGGCAAGGCGCTGCTGCCTGCCGACCCGTTCGGGCAGGCCAAGGTGCGTGAGCTGCTCAAGGAAATCGAGCTCTACATCGAGCTGCCGGCGCGTACCTGCTATGCCGAGTCTTTCTTTGGCATGCAGGTCGAGCCACTGATAAAGGAAAAAGCTCGCGCGGATCTGCTGGCCGGTTTTGCCACGCTCAAGCGTAACGGCCGCTTCGCCCCCTATGTGGCGGGTGAGCAACTGACCCTGGCAGACCTGATGTTCTGCTTCTCGGTCGACCTGGCCTACGCGGTGGGCAAGAAGGTGCTGAACATCGACTTCCTGGCGGACTTCCCGCAGGCCAAGGCGTTGCTGCAGCTGATGGGTGACAACCCGCACATGGCGCGGATCGTGGCGGACAAGGAGGCGGCGATGCCGGCCTTCATGGAGATGATTCGCAGCGGTAAACGCTGAGAATAGTGTTGGGGCATTCGCGGGCACGCCCGCTCCCACAGGGAAAGCACATGCCTTTTGGGGGGGGGGTGTCCCCGCACTAAGGCGAAAACCCCG
>NZ_JBKGFP010000115.1:0-19975 GCF_046557535.1 Pseudomonas sp. S1(2024) | reverse complement strand
ATGTTTTTGGGTCGTTAGCGGACACTCCCGCCCCAAAGGGGAAGCATTGACTTTGTGGGAGCGGGCGTGCCCGCGAACGAGGGCGAAGCCCTCGCAATGGGCCTTAACGCGAAGCTAGCAGCGCCTTGCCGCGGGCGACGGCCGCACGCACCTGCGCCGGTGCGGTACCACCAATGTGGTTACGGGCATTCACCGAGCCTTCCAGGGTCAGCACGGCAAACACGTCCTGCTCGATCTGGTCGCTAAACTGGCGCAGTTCGTCCAGGCTCATCTCGGCCAGGTCCTTGCCGGTGTCCACGCCATACTTCACCGCGTGACCCACGATCTCATGGCAGTCACGGAACGGCAGGCCACGGCGTACCAGGTAGTCGGCCAGGTCGGTGGCAGTGGAGAAACCGCGCAGGGCCGCTTCACGCATGATGGCGTGCTTGGGCTTGATTGCCGGAATCATGTCGGCAAAGGCACGCAGCGAGTCGCGCAGGGTGTCGGCCGCGTCGAACAGCGGTTCCTTGTCTTCCTGGTTGTCCTTGTTGTAGGCCAGTGGCTGGCCTTTCATCAGGGTCAGCAGACCGGTCAGGGCTCCGAACACACGGCCGCTCTTGCCACGTACCAGTTCCGGCACGTCCGGGTTCTTTTTCTGCGGCATGATCGAGCTGCCGGTGCAGAAGCGGTCTGGCAGGTCGATGAACTGGAACTGCGCGCTGGTCCACAGCACCAGCTCTTCGGAGAAGCGCGACAGGTGCATCATCGCCACACTGGCGGCGGCGCAGAATTCGATGGCGAAGTCGCGGTCCGACACGCCGTCCAGCGAGTTGCCGGCCACGGCTTCGAAGCCCAGCAGCTTGCAGGTGAGCTCGCGGTCGATCGGGTAGGTGGTGCCTGCCAGCGCGGCGCTGCCCAGGGGCATGCGGTTGGCACGCTTGCGGCAGTCGACCAGGCGCTCGTAGTCGCGGCTGAGCATTTCGAACCAGGCCAGCAGGTGATGGCCGAAGGTGACCGGCTGTGCCGTCTGCAGGTGGGTGAAGCCGGGCATGATGGTTTCGGCTTCACGCTCGGCCTGCTCCAGCAGGCCCTGCTGCAGGCGAGTAATCTCGGCCAGGATCAGGTCGATTTCGTCGCGCAGCCACAGGCGAATGTCGGTGGCCACCTGGTCGTTGCGGCTACGGCCGGTGTGCAGCTTCTTGCCGGTGATGCCGATACGGTCGGTCAGGCGTGCCTCGATGTTCATGTGCACGTCTTCGAGATCGACGCGCCAGTCGAAGGTGCCGGCTTCGATTTCACCCTGGATGGTCTTCAGGCCATCGATGATGGTGTCGCGCTCGGCATCGCTGAGCACGCCGACCTGCGCCAGCATGGTGGCATGGGCGATCGAACCCATGATGTCGTGGCGGTACAGGCGCTTGTCGAAATCGACCGAGGCGGTGAAACGGGCGACGAAGGCGTCGACGGGTTCACTGAAGCGGCCGCCCCAGGACTGATTGGTCTTGTCGGTGCTCATGGATTCACTCATTGCAGGCGTGAACGAAAAAGTGGCGCCGATGATAGCAGGGTTTGGGCCGGCCGCCGCAGGGCGCTGGTCGACAGAATTGCGCGGAAAACGATAGAGAAGGATTTGCAGGAATGAACGGCAGTGTTCCACGGACCGTCTACAGTTGGACAGGAGGACTGGCAGTGAATCTGCCGGCCGAGTGAATCTTTGGCCTTCGCACCGGTCTAGAGCGTGACCTTAGTGTCGCTCGAACCATACCTGTCTACGCTATACCTGTGCGAGACTCATTCAGGAATCCAGCGCAATTATGAATGTCCTGATCGTTGATGACGAACCCCAAGGCCGTGAGCGCCTTAGCCGGCTGCTCGGCGAACTGGAGGGTTACACCGTGCTGGAGCCTAGCGCCACCAACGGCGAGGAGGCCTTGGCGCTGATCGAAAGCCTTAAGCCCGATGTGGTCCTGCTGGACATCGGCATGCCAGGCCTGGATGGCCTGCAGGTTGCTGCTCGCTTGTGCGAGCGCGAGGCGCCTCCGGCGGTGGTGTTTTGCATCGGGGACGATGAATACGGTGCCGAGGCTTTCAAGGACAGTACCCTCAGCCATGTGACCAAACCTTTCCAGGCCCAGGCCTTGCGCGATGCCCTGCGCAAGGCCGAAAAGCCCAACCGCGCCCAGTTGGCGGCGCTCACCAGGCCGGCCAACGAAGGCGGCGGCCCGCGTAGCCACATCAGTGCCCGCACGCGCAAAGGCATCGAGCTGATCCCTTTGCCCCAGGTCATCTATTTCATTGCCGACCACAAGTACGTGACCTTGCGCCACGAGGCCGGGGAAGTGTTGCTCGACGAGCCGCTCAAGGCCCTGGAAGACGAGTTTGGCGAACGCTTCGTGCGTATCCACCGCAATGCCCTGGTCGCCCGTGAGCGTATCGAACGCCTGCAGCGCACGCCGCTGGGGCATTTCCAGCTATACCTGAAAGGCCTGGACGGTGACGCCCTGACCGTCAGCCGGCGCCATGTGGCCGGTGTGCGCAAGATGATGCAAACCCTCTGAGCCTGTACCGGCCCAATCGCCGGTAAACCAGCCCCCACAGGTATAGTGTCAGCCTTGAGCCTTGCACGGCTGAGGGAGCTGGCTTGCCGGCGATTGGGCGGTACAGGTAAGCACAGGATCCTGATCCACATCTGCTAGCGATACCGGCGATGCTGTTATCATCGACAGCATTTCTCTGGATCGGGGCGTTCCATGTCCACTCGCGAAATCCGCATTGCCACCCGTAAAAGTGCCTTGGCCCTGTGGCAGGCCGAATACGTCAAAGCCCGCCTCGAGCAGGCCCACCCCGGTCTGCTGGTGACCCTGGTGCCCATGGTCAGCCGTGGCGACAAGCTGCTCGACGCGCCGCTGGCAAAGATCGGTGGCAAGGGCCTGTTCGTCAAGGAACTGGAAACCGCCCTGCTGGACAACGAAGCCGACATCGCCGTGCATTCGATGAAGGACGTGCCCATGGACTTCCCCGAAGGCCTGGGCCTGTACTGCATCTGCGAGCGCGAAGACCCGCGCGATGCCTTCGTTTCCAATACCTTTGACAGCCTCGATGCGCTGCCTGCCGGCAGCATCGTCGGTACCTCCAGCCTGCGTCGCCAGGCCCAGTTGCTGGCGCGTCGCCCGGACCTGCAGATCCGCTTCCTGCGCGGCAACGTCAACACCCGCCTGGCCAAGCTGGATGCCGGTGAGTACGACGCCATCATCCTCGCCGCCGCCGGTTTGATCCGCCTGGGCTTCGAAGACCGCATCACCTCCACCATCAGCGTCGATGACAGCCTGCCGGCTGGCGGCCAGGGCGCGGTGGGCATCGAATGCCGCAGCGCCGACCGGGAAATCCACGCGCTGCTGGCGCCGCTGCATCATGCCGATACCGCCGACCGGGTGGTGGCCGAGCGCGCCCTGAACAAACGCCTGAATGGCGGCTGCCAGGTACCGATTGCCTGCTATGCGGTACTGGAAGGTGACCAGCTGTGGCTGCGTGGCCTGGTCGGCCAGCCCAGCGGCGGTACCCTGCTGGTGGCCGATGCCCGCGCACCGCGTACTGCCGCCGAAACCCTGGGCGTGCAGGTGGCCGAGGACCTGCTGGGGCAGGGCGCCGAGGCCATCCTCAAGGAAGTCTACGGCGAGGCCGGCCACCCGTGAGTTCGTGGCGCCTGTTGCTGACCCGGCCTGCCGAGGACTGTGCGGCACTGGCGCAAAGCCTGGCAGCGGCGGGGGTAGCCAGCAGCTGCCTGCCGCTGCTGGCAATCGAGCCCGTCGCTGTGGACAACCAGCAACGCCTGTTGCTGGAAGGCCTGCAGGGCTTCCAGGCGATCATCGTGGTCAGCAAGCCGGCAGCCCGTTTGTTGCTTGAGCAATTGGCCGAGGCCGGCCTGCGGCCACCCATGCAAGGTTGGTTCACCGTGGGCGAGGCGACCGCCGCCGTGCTTCAGGGTGCAGGCCTGGCGGTGAGCGTCCCGCCACGCGGCGATGACAGCGAAGCGTTGCTGGCGCTGCCAGCCCTGCGCCAGGCAGTTGCCGTGCCGGCACCGCGGATCTTGATCGTTCGTGGTGTGGGAGGTCGCGAACTGCTGGCAGAGCGTCTTGCAGAGCAAGGTGCTAGTGTCGATTATCTGGAACTGTATCGTCGCTGCCTGCCGGCTTACCCGGCGGGCACCCTGATGCGCCGCATCGAAGCGGAACGCCTCAATGGCCTGGTGGTCAGCAGTGGGCAGGGTTTTGAACACTTGCAGCAGATGGCCGGCGCCGATTGGCCGCAGCTGGCGCGTCTGCCGCTGTTCGTGCCCAGCCCTCGGGTTGCCGATCAGGCCAGGGCCGCCGGGGCCCAACAGGTTGTGGATTGCCGTGGCGCCAGTGCCACGGCCTTGCTGGCAGCCGTGCAGCGCAGCGCTGCACCTGCCTCTTAAGGCGCTAAGCTGAATGCGGTGCGCCCCCATGCAAAGGATGGATACGTGAGCGAGACTGTCTTGTCCAATAACGATCAGCCGTCGGCACAGGCGCCGGCGGAACCCGTCACCACCCCACCTGCCAAGCGCTCCGGCAGTGGCCTGGCAACGCTGGCCCTGCTGTTGGGCGCGGCCGGGGTGGCGGTAGGTGGCTGGGGTGTCTGGCAGGTGCGTCAACTGCAAGGCAGCGAATTCAACCAGGGCCAGCACATCGAGGCGCTGAACCAGCGCGCCGAGGCCCTGCAGCAGCGTGAGCAGCAGATCAGCGCGCAACTGGCCAGCCTGCCGGCAGCCAGCGAGCTGGAAGACCGCCGCCGCCTGGTGGCACAGTTGCAGGGTGACCAGCAACGTCTCAGCCAGCGCCTGGAAACCATACTGGGCGAAAGCCGCAAGGAATGGCGCCTGGCCGAGGCCGAGCACCTGCTGCGCCTGGCCACCCTGCGCCTGTCGGCGCTGCAGGACATCACCAGTGCCAAGGCCTTGGTCGAGGGGGCGGACGAGATCCTGCGCGAGCAGAGCGATCCGGGTGCCTTCGCCGCCCGTGAGCAATTGGCGCGCAGCCTGGCCACGCTCAACAGCACTCAGCAACCGGACCGTACCGGCCTGTTCCTGAAACTCGCCGCTCAGCGCGAGCTGGTGCAGCAACTCAGCGCCCAGTCGCCAGAGTTCGACACCAATGCCGATGCCCTGGGCGCGCTCACCGCCGATGGTGATGGCGCCAGTCGCCTGTCCCAATGGTGGGCCGAAATCTCCAAGTACTTCCAGATCGACTTCAACGCCGATGACAACGTGCGTCCGCTGCTGGCCGGGCAGCAACTGAACCAGCTGCGCCTGGCCCTGAGCCTGACCATCGAACAGGCCCAGTGGGCAGCGCTCAATGGCGATAGCAAGGTCTACACCCAGGCGCTGGACGACGCCCGCAGCGTGCTGCTGGCCAACTTCAACGCCGACAACCCGCAAAGCAAGGCCATGCTTGACAGCCTCAATGCCTTGGCCGAACAGCCGGTGTCGGTGGTTACCCCTGACCTCAGCGAAAGTCTGGCTGCAGTGCAGGCCTATATCCAGCGCCGCCACCTGCCGGCCGATGCTGAAGGGGGCAAGCCATGAAGCGTGTCTACCTGCTGGCCGTGCTGGCGATCGTGGTCGCCGCGGCGCTAGGTATCGCGGTCGCCAAGCACAGCGGTTACGTGCTGATCTCCTATGGCAGCTTCCGCTACCAGTCGGGGCTGTGGGCGGCCCTGGCCGGCTTGCTGGTTGTGGTGCTGTTGCTGTGGCTGGTGCGCTACCTGGTCGGCCTGGTGCTGACTTCCAGTGGCGTGGTCAACCCGTGGTCGCGGCGTAATCGCAGCCGGCGTGTTCGTCTGGCCATCGAGCAGGGCCAGCTGGACCTCGCCGAGGGCCGTTGGGCCAGTGCCCAGCGCCATCTGCACCGTGCCGCCGAGGCCGAGCGCCAGCCGTTGCTTTATTACCTCGGTGCCGCGCGTGCCGCCAACGAGCAAGGCCGAACCGAAGACAGCGACAACCTGCTGGAACGTGCTCTGGAGCGCCAGCCGCAAGCGGAGCTGGCTATTGCCCTGACCCACGCGCAATTGCAGATGGACCGTGGCGAAAGCGACGGCGCGCTGGAAACCCTGCTGGCCATGCAGGAGCGCCACCCGCACAACGGCCAGGTGCTGCGCCTACTGCAGCGCCTGCACCTGGAACGCGGCGACTGGTCTGCCCTGATCCGCCTGCTGCCTGACCTGCGCAAGGGCAAGGTGCTGCCGGCCGCCGAGCTGGCTGCCCTGGAGCAACGTGCCTGGGGCCAGAACCTGAGCCTGGCCACCACCCGTGGCGAGGATGCGCAAAGCGCCCGTCAGGCTTTGGAGCGCGCTTGGCAGCAACTGACTGCTGCCCAGCGCCAGGAGCCACAACTGGTGCTGGCCTATGCCGAGCAATTGCGTCAGGTGGGCGCCCAGAGCGAAGCGGAACAAGTGCTTCGCACCGCCCTCAAGCGTGAATACGAAAGCCATCTGGCACGCCTGTACGGGCTAGTGCGCGGCGATGACCCGGCGCGCCAGCTGCAAACAGCCGAAGGTTGGCTCAAGGCCCACCCGCAAGATGCCAGCCTGCTGCTAACCCTGGGCCGTCTGAGCTTGCAGAACCGCTTGTGGGGCAAGGCGCGAGACTACCTGGAAAGCAGCCTGCGCATGGAACGCAACCCCGAGGCCTGTGCCGAGCTGGCGCGCCTGCTCGCCGGCCTTGGCGAGACCGAGCGCAGCAACCAGCTGTTCCAAGAGGGCCTCGGCCTGCTGGACGAGCGCCTGCTGGCCCTGCCTTTGCCCGAAGGCGTACGCGCCTGACCTACCCCAGGGCCCGCGCAAAGGTGCGGGCTTCGGGGGCGGGTAACTTTTCTCTCTGTGTAAGTTAGATCTGCAGTCCATTTCTTCAGACGTTTCCTACCGCATGGTTGGAAATTTCCTTAGCGATTCAGCGACTTGTCCTTACTGTCGCGCCTTGAAACAAAGCGCTTCTTTCCTCTACCGTTTCAAGCCTCTTCATTATCCCGGGACCTTCACCGCCCATGCTGCCGGCCCGTTTGCGCACCTTTTTCCTACCTGCCTGCCTTGCTGCACTGGCGGTACTGGCTGCGTCCTTCCACCTGGAAAGCGTCCTCGGGCTGGTGCCCTGCCCGTTGTGTTTCAGCCAGAGGTTGCTGCTTGGAGTGTACGCAATGCTGTGCCTGGCGGCAGTGCTGCAGGCACCGGGTACGGCGGGCATTCGTTGTTATGCGCGGGCGACGCTGGGCTGTTCGCTGGCCGGGGCGTTGCTGGCAGCGCGACATGTATGGTTGCAGGGGGATGACGGGGCCATCGCTGTCTGCCCGGTGCCGCTCGGGCGGCTGATCGAGCAATCCTGGGGCGAGGCAGCCCGGCAATTGTTGTTCGGCGGCCCGGATTGCAACTCGCTGACCTGGAGCTTCCTCGACCTGACCCTGCCCGAGTGGAGCCTGTTGGCGTTCCTGCTGCTGGCAATGCTGCCCTTGAGTTGCCTGCTGGCGTATCGTTTCCGCACCCTGGCGAGAACATGACTTGGCGCAAGGTTGCACCGTTGGCACGACCAATGGCCGTGTAACTGGGTATTAAACACTTGTATGAACTTTGTCCGCTGCGTACCTTGAAGGGCAGCACGCGCGGGAATAATCTCCCAGCACGCATACCGAAAACACAACTGCTCGATGCCGCCTGCTGATGTCACCTTTGTGCTGCACGGTCGTGGTGCGAGGTGCAGCGGCATCTACCCAGAAGGGAAGAGATTGCCATGCTCGATAGTTGTCAGAACGCTCAGGAACGCTGGGGTGGGGTTCACAAACTGATCGACCGCTGGCTGGAGGAGCGCCAGGAACTGGTGCAGGCTTTCCGCGCGCTGCGCGATGCCAAGCCGGCCTTCGCCGACAAGGACACGAACGGGGACTTTTGCGCGCTCCTCGTTGACTACGTTTCGGCGTGGCATTTCGAAGTCTGCGAGCAGTTGGTCAGTGAGGCCAAGGCCTTCGGCGACGAGAAGGCGCTGAAGCTGGCCGAAGAGATCAACCCACGGATCAACGACAGTACTCAGGTCGCATTGGCCTTCAATGACCATTGCGCCAAGGGTGAGTGCAAGGACACCGAGCGCTTTGCCGAAAAGCTGGGCAAGCTGGGTGGCCTGCTGCACGAGCGCTTCGAACTGGAAGACTGCCTGATCGAAGTGTTGCACAACGCGCACAAGGAAGAAGGCGCATTACCGGCGTGAGTGTTGGCGTCAGTCGCCAACCGCCAGCAGTTCTATCTCGAACACCAGGGGGGTGTAGGGTGCAATCAGGTCGCCCGCACCCTCGGCGCCATACGCTAGCGCCGACGGGATCACCAGGCGCCATTTGGCGCCAGCGTGCATCTTTGGCAAGGTCACCTGCCACCCTTCGATGACTGAGTCCAGGCTGAACCATTGGGGCGTCTGGTTCTGGTCGAACACCGAGCCGTCTGGCAGCCTGCCCACATAGCGCACCTGCACCTTGCCGCCGGCTTTGGGCTGCGTGCCCGTGCCTGCTTGCAGTTCGCTGTAGAGCACACCCTCCGGTAGTTCGTGCACGCCATAACGACCACGCTCGTTGGCCAGGAAGCGTGTTTCGGCAGCTTGCAGCTTCTGCATGGCGGCATCGCCTTCCTGTGCTTCCTGCTGCTGGATCAAAGCCTGCATGCGTGCCTTGTCGAGTTTCAGCGGTTGCCCCTGGTAGGACTGGCGCAGGCCTTCTACCAGCGCATCCAACTGCAGGCGCGGCATATCCTGGCGCAGCCGCTCACCCAGGCTGGCGCCGATGCTGTAGGCGAGGTCATGTTCTTCGCTGTCGGCCAGGGCGATGGGTGCCAGTAGGCATAAACCTAAAAGAAGATATCGAGGCATGGTCAGTTCCTGCGCCAATGAGCGGGGAAGTATGCCAGTGTTCCGTTTTGTATTGTGTGCTCGCGGTCCCTGTAGGAGCGGCCTTGTGTCGCGACAGGGCTGCAAGGCAGCCCCGGCAATATCTGCGGTGGTGCTGAAATCAAGGGGCTGCTCCGCAGCCCATCGCGACACAAGGCCGCTCCTACAGGAGTGCTGTGCAATACAGATAACTGCCAAATATCAGCAATGATTTATTCAGCAACTACACTTGCTCGGAGCTGCAAGATAACAACTTTGCCCAGGCATGCAACGCGGCGTAAACAATACTGTCAACATGCCCTAGCGGCGGTAGCAGCAGAAGCATAGTATGAGCCGCAATCTCGTCAGCCAGGAGGTAAACCATGTCGGCTAAAAAGAAGCCAGTAAGCACGCCGTTACACCTGCTCCAGCAACTTTCGGGCAGCTTGCTCGAACACTTGGAAGATGCCTGCTCGCAAGCGCTGGCTGATGCGGAAAAACTGCTGGCCAAGTTGGAAAAGCAGCGTGGCAAGGCCCAGGAAAAACTGCACAACGGTCGCCTGAAACTGCAAGACGCGGCCAAGGCAGGTAAAGCCAAGGCGCAGACCAAGGCGCAAAAAGTCATTGGCGAACTTGAAGAACTGCTCGACTCTCTCAAGGAACGTCAAACCCAGACTCGTTCTTATATTCAGCAACTCAAGCGCGATGCCCAGGACAGCCTCAAGCTGGCCCAAGGTGTAGGCAAGGTTCGCGAAGCTGCAGCCAAGGCGCTTGACCAGCGTGCTGCCAAGACCTCCAAACCGGCAGCCGCCAAACCCGTCACCAAGGCTGCTGCGGCCAAACCTGCAGCCAAGCCGGCCGCCAAGGCCACTGCTGCTGCCAAACCTGCAGCCAAGCCAGCCGCCAAGGCCACTGCTGCTGCCAAACCTGTGGCCAAGCCAGCCGCCAAGGCCGCTGCTGCTGCCAAGCCTGCAGCCAAACCAGCTGCCAAAGCCACTGCTGCTGCCAAGCCTGCAGCGAAGCCAGCCGCCAAGGCCACTGCTGCTGCCAAGCCTGCAGCGAAGCCAGCCGCCAAGGCCACTGCTGCTGCCAAACCTGCAGCCAAGCCAACTGCCAAGGCTACTGCTGCTGCCAAACCTGCGGCCAAGCCAGCCGCCAAGGCCACTGCTGCTGCCAAACCTGCAGCCAAGCCAGCAGCCAAAGCCACCGCAGCCGCTAAACCTGCAGCCAAGCCAGCGGCGGCCAAAACGCCAGCCAAAGCCGCTGCTGCCAAGCCGGCCGCGAAACCAGCTGCCGCCAAGGCCCCAGCACGTACGGCCGCCAAACCCGCCGCCAAGCCAGCAGCTGCCAAGCCTGTTGCCAGCAAGCCAGCCGAAGCCAAACCGGCTACGCCAGCCGCCAGCACTTCGGCCGCCGCGACCAACTCGGCCACCCCGGCAGCTTCGGTAGCGCCATCGGCACCTGCCAGCACCCCGGCTCAGGCACCGTCTTCGGCGTCCTGAAGCGCTGCCGCCGCGACGCGCAATCCAACCAGCGCGTCGTGGTGGCGGGCCTGGTCCGGCGCCAGCCGGGCCAGCCAGTCGTCCATGGGCTCATGGGCGCTTGCCGGCCATTTTCGCGAACGCTCCTGCAAGCGTTCCAGCAAGGCTTTCTCGGCCTGTAATTCCAACCCTTTCACCTGCTCACGCAACGCCGCCAGCTGCGCATCACTTTGCGCTGCTGCTCGCCACTGTTGGCGCAAGCTACGTAATGGGTTGACCACTTCGCGCTGCCAGGGCTCGGTAACCTCGCGCAATGCCTGTACGCGTTCGTCCCGCACGGCCACGCCACGCGCCTGCAGCCAGGTTGCGCACAGCAGCAGACAGACATCGCCACCCAGCGCCTGCAGTTCAAGGCAGGCGGCTTCCACGCCGGGCCTGGCGTACAGGGCCAGGGCGTGATTCCACAGGTCGGTGTGCATGGTTCCACTCGCGCTATGGGCCGAGGAAGCTGGTAGACTCCGCGACCATCATGATCAGACTATCCAACCTCACTTTACAGCGTGGTCCGCAGCGCTTGCTAGAAGGCGCCGAGATGACCCTGCACACCGGTCACAAGGCCGGCCTGATCGGCGCCAACGGCGCCGGAAAATCCAGCCTGTTCGCCTTGCTGCGCGGTGAGCTGTCGCCCGATGCCGGCGATTGCCAGCTGCCCGGTGACTGGCGCATCGCCCACATGCGCCAGGAGGTCGATACCCTCGATCGCCTGGCCGTGGACTATGTGCTCGACGGTGACGTGCGCCTGCGCAAGGTCCAGGCCGAACTCGCTGCGGCCGAGCAGGCCCACGACGGTACCGCCCTGGCGCGCCTGCATATTGAGCTGGATAGCGCCGACGGCTATACCGCCGACGCCCGCGCACGCAAGTTGCTGGCCGGCCTTGGTTTCACCAACGAACAGATGGACCGCCGCGTCGGCGACTTCTCCGGTGGCTGGCGGATGCGCCTGAACCTGGCCCAGGCCCTGATGTGCCCCTCCGACCTGCTGCTGCTCGACGAGCCCACCAACCACCTGGACCTGGACGCTATCCTGTGGCTGGAGGACTGGCTCAAGGGCTACCCCGGCACGTTGTTGCTGATCTCCCACGACCGCGACTTCCTCGATGCCGTGGTCGACCATGTGCTGCACGTCGAGCAGCGCAAGCTGAACCTGTACAAGGGCGGCTACACCGCCTTCGAGCGCACCCGGGCCGAGCGCCTGGCGCAACAGCAGCAGGCCTACGAGAAACAGCAGGCCCAGCGTGCGCACATGGAAAAGTACATTGCCCGCTTCAAGGCCCAGGCCACCAAGGCCCGCCAGGCACAGAGCCGGATCAAGGCCCTGGAGCGCATGGAGGAGCTATCGGCGGCGCATGTCGATTCGCCGTTCGACTTCGTTTTCCGCGAGTCGCAGAAAATCTCCAGCCCGCTGCTGAGCCTGTCCGAAGGCCGCCTGGGCTACGGTGACAAGGCGATCCTCGACAAGGTCAAGCTGCAGCTCACCCCCGGTGCGCGCATTGGCCTGCTCGGCCCCAACGGCGCTGGCAAGTCGACCCTGATCAAGAACCTCGCTGGCGAGCTCGAGCCACTATCGGGCCGCCTGGTGCGGGGTGAGAACCTGGCCGTGGGCTACTTCGCCCAGCACCAGCTGGATTCGCTGGACGACAAGGCCAGCCCGCTGCTGCACCTGCAGCGCATTGCCCCCACCGAGCGTGAGCAGACCCTGCGCGACTTCCTGGGCGGCTTCGACTTCCATGGCGATCGCGTCGACGAGCCGGTGGTGAACTTCTCCGGTGGTGAGAAGGCCCGCCTGGCGTTGGCCCTGATCGCCTGGGAGCGACCGAACCTGCTGCTGCTCGACGAACCGACCAACCACCTCGACTTGGAAATGCGCCTGGCGCTGACCATGGCCCTGCAGGAGTTTGCCGGTGCCGTGGTGGTGGTGTCGCACGACCGTCACCTGCTCAAGAGCACCACCGACGACTTCCTGCTGGTGGCCGACGGCAAGGTCGACATCTTCGATGGTGACCTGGACGACTACAGCCGCTGGCTGGTCGAGTACCGCCAGCGCAGCGCGCCGGCCAGTACCACCCCGGTCAACCCGGACAAGACCGACAAGAAGGCCCAACGCCAGGCTGCCGCAGCCTTGCGTCAGCAACTGGCCCCGCACAAGAAGGCTGCCGACAAGCTGGAAGCCGACCTCAACCAGGTGCACGCGCAACTGGCCGAGATCGAGACCGCGCTGGGTGATGGTGGCCTCTACGACGCGTCGCGCAAGGACGAGTTGCGTGACCTGCTGGCGCGCCAGACCAAGCTGAAGCAGCGCGAAGGCGAACTGGAAGAGGCCTGGATGGAAGCGCTGGAAACCCTCGAAAGCATGCAGGCCGAGCTCGAGGCGCTGTCCTGATGGAGGAACTGCGTTCGCTGCTGCCAGGGCAATGGATGGACACCTTCTGGCTGGGCTTGCAGATACTGTTGATCCTGGTAGCGGCCTTCGTCCTGCAGCGCATCGTTGCACGCGGGCTGAGCCGCCTGAGCCAGCGTTACCCGTTGCCGCCGGAGCTGCTGGTGCCGGTGCGTGGTGGCCTGCGCTGGCTGATCATGGGCAGCGCGTTGCTGTTCGTACTGGAGCGCCTGGGTGTATCGGCGACGGTACTGTGGACAGCACTGTCCGGCTTCGTCGCGGTGGCAGCAGTGGCTTTCTTCGCCATGTGGAGCGTGCTGTCCAACCTGCTGTGCGCGGTGCTGATCTTCACCGTCGGGCCGTTTCGTATTGGTGATGTGGTCGAACTGGTTGACACCCTCGACAAGCCGGGCGTCAAGGGCCGGGTGATTGCCATCAACCTGCTGTTCACCACGCTGATGGAAATGCCCGAGGCGGGCGGGGCGCTGGTGCAGGTGCCCAATAGCCAGTTCTTCCAGAAGTCAGTACGGCGCTGGCGCGGGGCTGAGGTGCAGTCCATGCACAAAGAGTCGTCCGCCGAGGTGGATTGATTAATCCTGTACGGCCCTCTTCGCGGGCTTGCCCGCTCCCACGGGAAATCCATAGCCTTTGAGAGCAGCGCAATACCTGTGGGAGCGGGCAAGCCCGCGAAGAGGCCGGTACTGGCGGAGTAAATCCTGCAAAATTTACTGGTTATTTTTTCACCAACACCTTAGCTTAACGTTTTGCAACATATGTCCGAGCGAGGTGTGTGATGTCGATGGAAGTGTGGTTGGGCTTCTTTGCCGCCTGTTGGGTGATCAGCCTTTCACCCGGCGCCGGGGCGATTGCCTCGATGTCCAGTGGCCTGCAATACGGTTTCTGGCGTGGTTACTGGAACGCCCTGGGCCTGCAACTGGGCCTGATCCTGCAGATCGCCATCATCGCCGCCGGCGTCGGTGCTGTTCTGGCTGCCTCGGCCACGGCGTTCCAGATAATCAAATGGTTCGGTGTCGCCTACCTTGTCTACCTGGCCTACAAACAGTGGCGTGCGCTGCCCTTGGACATGAGCGATGAATCCGCCGTGCGTCCGATCGGCAAACCGCTGAGCCTGGTGTTCCGTGGTTTCCTGGTCAACGTCAGCAACCCCAAGGCGCTGGTGTTCATGCTGGCGGTGCTGCCGCAGTTCATCAATCCGCATGAACCGCTGTTGCCCCAGTATGTGGCGATCACCGTGACCATGGTCGCCGTGGATATGCTGGTGATGGCGGGGTATACCGGGTTGGCTGCGCGGGTGTTGCGCTTACTGCGTACGCCCAAACAGCAGAAGCGTTTGAACCGGACTTTCGCCGGGTTGTTCATTGGCGCGGCTACCTTCCTGGCGACTTTGCGTCGCGCGCCAGTCTGACAGACCGTATGTAGCCCATTCGCGGGCAAGCCCGCGAATGGGCCACCTCTATTTCTGCTTGTCCACCAACCCCTTGAGCAAATCCACCGGCAGCGGAAAGACGATGGTCGAGCTCTTGTCCCCGGCAATCGTCCCCAGCGTCTGCATGTAGCGCAACTGCATCGCCCCTGGCTCCTTGCTCAGCATCTGCGCCGCCTGCATCAACTTCTCCGAAGCCTGCAACTCACCTTCGGCATGGATCACCTTGGCCCGACGTTCACGCTCGGCCTCGGCCTGGCGGGCAATGGCGCGCACCATCGATTCGTTGAGATCGACGTGCTTGATCTCGACGTTGGCCACCTTGATACCCCAGGCATCGGTCTGTGCATCAAGCACCTGACGAATGTCCGAGTTCAGTTGCTCGCGTTCGGCCAACAGTTCATCCAGTTCGTGCTTGCCGAGCACCGCGCGCAGCGTGGTCTGGGCCAGCTGGCTGGTCGCCACGAGGAAATCCTCGACCTGGATGATCGCCTTCTGCGGGTCGAGCACTCGGAAGTAGAGCACGGCGTTGACCTTGACCGAGACGTTGTCGCGGGTGATCACATCCTGAGGTGGTACATCCAGCACCACGGTGCGCAGGTCCACTCGCACCATTTGCTGGATTACCGGGATCAGCAGGATCAGCCCCGGCCCCTTCACCTGCCAGAAGCGCCCCAGTTGGAACACCACGCCGCGCTCGTATTCGCGCAGGATGCGGAACGCCGACAGCAACAGCATCGCCAGCACGATCAGCACCGCGCCGAAGCCCAATTGCATGAACATGGTCATTCTCCTTGCGCCGCGGGCGCGGCGGCGCTCACTTCCAGCATGACGCCATGGCGCGCGGTCACCCGCACGTTCTGGCCCGCTTGCAGTGGCGTTGCACACTGCGCTTGCCATTGCTCGCCCTGGGCCAGCACAAAGCCACAGAACGGGTTGCCCGCCATCACCTGTGTGACGGTGACCAGGCTGCCGACCAGGCCGGCGTCACCGCTGACCAGCGCCCGTCGGCGGGCCTTGAGCGCCATGCCCAGCACACCGCCGATCAGCAGCGCCGAGAGCACCGCCAGGATGCCGATCAGGGCCAGCGGGATACCGAAGCCAGGGGCATCGGTGTCGATCAGGATCAGCGCGCCGACCACGAAGGCGACAATGCCGCCAAAGCCGACCACGCCGAAACTGGGCAGGAAGGCTTCGGCGATCATGAAGGCGATGCCGAGCAATATCAGCGCCACCCCGGCGAAGCTCACCGGCAACAGCTGCAGGGCATATAGCGCCAGCAGCAGGCATATACCGCCTACCACGCCGCCGACCGTCGAGCCGGGGTTCATGAATTCGAACAGCAGGCCGTACACACCGATCATGATCAGAATCAGCGCCACGCTGGGGTTGGTGATGACCGCCAACACCCGTGTGCGCCAGTCCGGCAGGTGCTCGACCAGGTTGGCGCCGGCGGTCTGCAGTTGCAGGGGCTGGCCAGCGACAGTGAGCGTTTTGCCATCGAGCTTGTGTAGCAGGTCACGCAGGTCATCGGCCATCAGGTCGATAACGTCAAGCCTCAAGGCCTCGCTGGCGGACAGGCTGACCGCCTCGCGCACGGCCTTCTCCGCCCAGTCGGCATTGCGGCCGCGCAGCTGCGCCAGGCCACGGATGTAGGCCGCCGCATCGTTGACCTGCTTGCGCGCGAGGGTATCGTCATCGCTGCCTTTGGCCTTGTCATCCTTGGGCGTGCCTGGCGGAGCACCGACCTGCACGGGGGTTGCGGCCCCCAGGTTGGTACCGGGCGCCATGGCCGCGACATGGCTGGCATAGAGGATATAAGTGCCGGCGCTGGCGGCGCGGGCTCCGCTGGGGGCGACGAAGGTTGCGACCGGCACTGGGCTGGCGAGAATCGCCTTGATCATCTGGCGCATGGCGCTGTCCAGCCCGCCCGGGGTGTCCATGCGGATAACCACCAGTTGTGCACCCTGTGCCTTGGCCTGGTCGAGGCTGCGCACCAGGTAGTCTGCGCTGGCAGGGCCGATGGCGTCATCGACACCCAGCACCCAGACTGCACCAGGCGCTGCCTGACCGCCTGGCGTAATGCCAAGCAGCAACACCAGCAACAGCCAGCGCCAGCAGCGGGCGATCACCTGTCGTCACCTCGTTTGCCTCTATTGCACAAGTTTAGCCCTGCCTGCTGGTACCCGGCCTAAAATTGGAAATTGGGGGGCGAAACCGGAGGTGCATCATGCGTATGGCAAAGACCCTGCAGGATCGCCTGGACAAGGCCAACTGCGATTACGACATCATTCCCCATCCACATTCGGCCACCAGCCTGGAGTCGGCCCGTACGGCCGGCGTGCCCGCCGAGCGGGTCGCCAAGTCGGTGATGCTCGATGACCGTCATGGCAACTACATCATGGCCGTTCTACCGGCCAACCGGCATCTGGACATGACCAAGGTGCGCATGTCCGGGGCCTGGCAACTAACCCGTGAAAGCGGCCTGCCGAGCCTGTTCGGCGACTGCGAGCGCGGTGCCGTACCGGCCCTTGGCGATGCCTACCAGATAAAAATGCTGGTCGACCCGAGCTTGACCCGCCAGGGCGATGTCTACCTGGAAGCGGGTGACCACGATCACCTGATCCACATGAGCATGGAGCAGTACATGAAACTGGTGCCGCACGCCGAAGTGCGCGAGCTGTGCTGATGTTTTCACACCAATGCCGGGCGGGCGTCGTGGACGGCTTGCCTGGCTCTCAGGAGGAACCATGGAAGCGCCGATTCATCCCTTTGCCGAGCTGTTCAAACAATTGGGCCTGCCTGACGATGCGGTGAGCATCGATCAGTTCATCGCCAGCCACTCGCCACTGAAGAACGACATCAAGTTGGTGGATGCGCCGTTCTGGACCGCTTCCCAGCGCGAGTTTCTCAACGACAGCATCAATGAGGATGCCGACTGGGCGGAGCCATTCGATCAACTCAACGAAGCGTTGCGCCGCCCTCGAAAATAAAGCGCCGAGTGGCACCTGACGAGTGATTGGCCGTTGCTATGCTCAGGAAAACAACAAGGGGATAGCGCGATGAAAGATCCCTACGCACCGGGTTTCTGGTGCTCCGTGACGATCCTGGGCACCCTGACGGCCAGTTACTTCTATGGCATCAGGCATTCGCAACAGATGAACCAGGCGGTGCATTTCCTGTATGCCGCTGCCGCTGTCACTGTGGCGGTTGCACTGGTGGCGCTGGCCTGGATCGCCTGGCAGCAATTGCACCTGAACAAGCGCGAGGTGGTGCAGGGGCGAACGTTGCTGACCATCTGGAACACCAAAGTTGCGCTGCGCCGCGTCGAGACGGTGTTCGACCGCTACTTCTGGGGCAGCTACTGGCATTCGGGGCGCACCTTCGAAGAGGTCATGGGCGAGCTCAAGGGCACGCCGCTGGAGCAGAGCCTGGATGCCCTGAAACGCCAGTGCCGCTTGCTCGACCGCGAAATTCATGACCACCACCACCACTGGCTGGCCAATGCCCGCGACCTGTCCAGCGTGGCCCAGGCCATGGCCCGTGAACGCTACCAGCTGGATCTGGGCGAACCTACCCGCAGCGGCAATGGCAACACTGCCGTGCTCAATCGGGATCTGGAAGTGCTGGTGTACACCTGGTCGGCGCGCCTGCGCAGCTTCGACCATCAGCTGGACGAACTGGAGCGCGCCTACCATTGAGGCGCTTCATTCACCGCGGATGTATTGCTCCAGTTGCAGGATCAGGCTGGCCTGTTCGGCGATGGTTTCCTTGACCAGGTCGCCGATCGACAGCAGGCCGAGCAGCTGGCCATTGTCGACCACCGGCAGGTGGCGCAGGTGGCGGTCGGTCATCAGGTTCATGCAGTAGTCGAGCTTCTGCTTCGGTTCCACGGTGACCACCGGCGCACTCATGATCTCGCGCACAGGGGTGGCGGCGGACGAGCGGCCCTTGAGCACCAGTTTGCGCGCATAGTCCCGTTCACTGACGATACCCACCACCTGGTTGGCCTCGACCACCGGGAGCGCACCGACGTTTTTTTCCGCCAGCATTTTCAGTGCGTCGAGTACCGAGTCATCCGGGCCGATGGTGTACACGGTCTGATGCTGGGACTTGGTCTTGAGGATTTGTTCGACGGTCTTCATACGGGCCTCTGCTGGGGAAAAAGCGATGTCTCGGAGTAAATAAAGCATCCGGCACGGCGCTCTGCACGGCAATGCAGGAAACGGCATCGAGTCGATTGAAAAACGTCATGAGTTGTCGCCTGTGCCGGCCTCTTCGCGGCTAAAGCCGCTCCCACAGGGTGGGAGCAACTGTCTTGTGTTGCCTGTACTGGCCTCATCGCCGGCAAGCCAGCTCCCACAGGGATAGCACCTGGCTCGAGGCCGATGCGGTCGAGGTGGGAGCAACTGTCTTGCTCAATTTCAAAAAGCTGGCGCGATCCCTGTGGGAGCGGGCTTGCCCGCGAACACGGGCGAAGCCCGTGCCATCCACCACGGTGTTGGCTTCGCGGGCAAGCCCGCTTCCACGCGGCTCACGCTGCGTTCTGGATTTACGTTGTACTTTCAGGCTGCGGTAGCACTAGATCGAGCCATGATGTACCCGTTCTGAGCATGGCATTTAACCGCACGATGAACGTTCTCATGCAGGCCACGATAGCGACTTTGGGAAGTTTTCCGCGCTCCCGCAGTGACTGATAACGAGCCTTGAGTGCTGGGTTGTATTTCATCGCCACAAGGCATGCCATGTACAGCGATCGCCTGACCGCAAATCGCCCGCCAGAGATAGAGCGCTTGCCCATGAATTTCCCGCTGTCGTGGTTGAAGGGCGCCACCCCAACCAGGGAGGCAATTTCTCTGGATTCAACCCGACCTAGCTCCGGCAGCAGCGCTATTAGTTTGCCCGCCGTCACCATCCCAATGCCTTTCACTTTGATCAGCTGGGCAACCCGTTCGTCGTTCAGCATCGCGATTTGCTGTTCGATCTCACACTCAACCCGTTTGATCTGCGCCTTGAAGTGTTTCAGGTTGGCATTCAGGTAGTTAGCAACTGCAGTCGATTGCACCTGCTTCAGGCGCCGCAGGTCGTCATCTCGCTGTTGAACCATCCGATCACGTTGCTGAAGCAACTCTCGCAGAAGCGCTCGTTCGGGGCTGACTCGTAGAGAGGGTTGATCTGGAATGACTTCGGCATAGTGCGCCAGAACCTCGGCGTCGATGGCGTCAGTCTTGGCCTTGATGCCTAAAGAGTCAGCGAATGACCTGGCTCGCCTGGGATTGACGCGTATGACCTTGTAGCCAGCGTCCTGTAGAAAACGCATGACATCTCGCTCGTAGCCACCCGTCGCCTCTAACAGGACGCGTTTGATACTGAGCTTGCGAAGGCTCTCCAGTAGCGCCTCAAACCCTGTTGGATCATTGCTTAAATGCATTTTGATGCCCTGTGGCCGCACCGCAGCATCAAGGGAGAGACTGGAAACATCGATACCCAAGAAGGAAGCCATCACCAAAACCTCCTAAACTCAAAACAGTGAGAGGACTTTGGCTTGGCCCACGCTTGTGATTCGAGATCAGAGCCGCATCCAACTGTTCGGGCTCTCGCCAAAGTGGAACGGTGAATGGCAGCTTTTGCTCCCACACGTGCTCAAGGCACCTACGGCATTCAGCTTGCCATTCACCGCTCTCACTCCAAATTCTAATCCCCCATCAAGACACAAGCGG
>NZ_JBKGFP010000114.1:0-46690 GCF_046557535.1 Pseudomonas sp. S1(2024) | reverse complement strand
CTGTGGTGACCCTGTGGGAGCGGGCGTGCCCGCGAAGAGGCCGGCGCATGCACAAGACCGTATCCAGAAAAGGAGCCACCCTGATGAAAACGCCCCCCCTCATCGCTGTCATCATGCTGGCCGTGCTCTGCACCTCGGCCTGGGCGGCCACCGACCGCGCCGAACGGCGCCGCGAGGCCCGCGATGTGCGGCAGGAAACCCGCCAGGACGCGCGGCAGACCAAACAGGACTGCCGCCACGCCGACCAGCAAAGCAACGCCGGCTGCCGGCAGGACAAACGCCATACCAAGCAGCAAGGCCGTGAGCGCGCCCGCGACATAAAATACTGAGCGGGCGGTGCTCAACCGCCCAAGGCGATGATCGCCACGATCAGCAACGCCCCGACTACCGCCAGAACCACGCCGGTCAACAGGGCGCGGCCACCGGAATAGCGTGCCAGCAGCCAGCCCGCAAGGAAGAGCATGGCCAGGGCGACCAGGTTCGATACACGGATGGCCGTACCGGTGGTCTCGATCAGCAGGAACGGAATGACCATCGGGAAAGTTGCCAGTACCACCAGCAGGAAAGTGGCCAGGGCAGCCTTGAAATCATCCAGCCCCAGGCGTGCCGGCAGCGGGCGGCCAGCATCACGCAGCATGCGCCCGCGCAGCATCTCCAGCCCGTCTTCATCCAGTGCCAGGCCGATGCGCTCTGGCAGCGTATCGGCAATCAGCCTGCGCCCCTGGGTGATATCACCGGCTTGCAGGCGAGCCAGCAAGGTCCGGCTGCGGGTACGTTCGGTCCAGGTACGCAGCAGGTAGATGACGGCATCGGCCAGGCCCCAGGCCAGGTTGCAGCCGAGCGCGGCAATCAGCATCAGCCGCGCGTCTTCGCGCCCTGCCGTGGCCACGCTCAGCGAGCCGATGAAGGTCATCGCCATCAACAGGCCGAAGATGACTTCGGTGATCCGGTCGATCGGTTCCAGCACGCCCCATTTTCGCGGTTGCTCGTCTTGCCCCATCGCACCCTCCCAGGAACCATCGATAGTCACTATCGAGAATGGCAATTTCTGCCGAACGACATGGCCGAATAACCTAGCTCCATCGACTCGCCGCCCACCACACCGGCCCCTGGAGCTACCTGATGAACACCTTGGCCCGCCTGCTGTCCGCCACCCTTGCCGTCATTGCCATCGCCATCACCAGCGGCTGTGCCAGCCACCCCGAACTGCGTCCCTACACCGCCGAAGAAACCCGTCAACTGCAACTGGAAGCCTTGCAACGCCGTGGCCTGTCGCTGGACGACTACGAGCAGCAACGGCGGGTAATCCAGCGTGCCGGCAACCTGCCCGTGGTGACCGAAGCTGCAGACGCCGACCGTTCGACCAAAGGCTGAATGGGCTAGCCGGCGGTTCCCTCACGTTACCTGCACAGGTATGCTTTACCGCTCAACCGCAAGCCTTCCAGGACGGAGACCATGACCAGGCCCCTTCTGTTGCTGAGTGCTGCACTGCTGTTCAGCCCCATGCTGCTGGCCCAACAGATCAAACGCGAACTGGGCGACTTCGACTTTACACTCGGCACCACCCCCTCACGCAGTATGGCCCAGGGGCTGATATCGCCCAGCGCCATCGGTGCGTTCCACGGTGGCCTCGACTTCAGCCACCCCAGCGGCTGGTACCTTGGCCAGTACGCCCCGAGCATGGGCGTGACGCCCGACTCCACCCTGCGGCTGGACAGTTATCTGGGCTACAAGCACCGGTTCGACACTAGCCTGGGCTACGAGGTGGGGTTGATCCATTATAGTCAGCCAAACATTGCGGGCCCCGACAGCTATGCCCTGTACGGCGGTGTTTCGGTGCTGGGCAGCCGTTTCGGTGGAGCGCTGCGCGACAATCCCGACAACCGCACCGCCACGCTGTTCGCCGACTTCGGCCAACTGCCGCTGTTTGATGTTGACCTGAGCGTCAAGCTCGCCCATCACCGCCTGGGTACGCCATTCACCATTGGTGATGGCAGCGAGGTGAATGCCTTTTCCGATTGGTCGCTGGAACTTTCCCGGCCTTGGCTCGGCATCGACCTGAACCTGGTCTACAGCAACTCAAACCTCAGTGGTGGCGGGTGTGATGCGTATTCGGGCATCAACACCTATTGCGACAGCATGGTCACGCTCAAGGCGCAACGCCGCTTCTTTTAACGGCGCGGCGCCAGCGCCAGGGCGATACCGCCCAGCACCACCACGCAGGCCACCAGCAAGCGCAACGACAATGGCTCGCCGATCAGGAAAACCCCGCCCAACGCCGCGATCACCGGGACGCTGAGCTGCATGGTCGCCGCCTGCTGCGCGCTGACTTGCCTGACCACGCCGTACCACACGGCATAGCCAGCACCGGACGCCAGCACACCAGAACCCAGCGCATACAGCACGCCGAGCGGGCTCAGGTGCAAGCCGGCGCCCAGTAACAGCATCGGCGCCAGCAGCACCAGGCACGGCAGGCTCCTGGTGAAATTGCCGGCAGTGTCGGCCAGCGGCCTGGGTGAACCTTTGCCCAGCAGCGTGTAAACGCCCCAGGCCACGCCAGACAGGGTCATCAGCAAGGCACTGGCAAAAGGTGGCGCCGCAATACCGGGCAACAGCAGCACCAGCAGGCCGACGAAGGCGATCAGCATGCCCAGCAGCATTCGCGCAGTGATTTGTTCGCCTTTGTACCAGGCGAAGCCGAACATGGTGATCTGCACCGCGCCAAACAGCAGCAACGCACCCGCGCCTGCGCCCAGTTGCAGATATGCCGCAGAAAACAGGAATGCGTAGAGGAACAGGGCCAAGCCGCCGCGCCAGCTCCCCCCCATGGCAAGCGCGGGTTTGCGCAGGCGGATCAACAGCAGCAGGAACAGTGCACCACTGGCCAGGCGCACCACGGTGAAGGATGCCGGGTCGATGGCCCCATCCTTCAGCGCGAGCCGGCAGAATACCGAGTTGGCAGCGAAGGCCACCAGGCTGAAAAGTGCGGGCCAGAACCAGGCCCTGGCCTTGGGGTCGGCAAGCGTGGTGGTGCCGGTGCTCATGGTGTGGTCACCTTTGAGGTCAATTGTTGTTATAGCGGCCATGCTGGTTGGGCCAGCACCGATATACAACATAGTGTTTATCTGCCGCCACCACCGAATCGCCCGGACCTATACAGCCGCCACTGCCTCGATCTCCACCAGCATGCCGTCCAGCGCCAACCGGGGTACCGGTATCAGCGTGCAGGTCGGTTTCATGCTGCGGCCCCAGGCCCTGTCAGCCTCGGCTACCCATTCATGCAGTCGCGTTTCGGAATGCTCGACGATCAGCAGGGTCAGCTTGAACACCTGGGCCAGGCTGGCGCCTTTCGACGCCAGGGCAATCTCAAGGTTGGCCAGTGCCTGGCGTGCCTGCTCGGCGAACAGCGGCGACAGCTGCCCGTTGCGGTCTTCCCCGCCCTGGCCGGCGATGAACAACAGGCGGCTGTCGGCATGAACCTCGGCGACATGAGAGTAGGCATTACCGCTGGGGTCGTACAGGCCTTCGGGGTTGCTCAGCTGGAACGCGGTTGAATGGCTCACGGTAAACCCTCGATCAGTTGGAAGAGGGACGGAGTATCGAACCTTGAGTTAACTCGAGGTCAAGCATGCATCGTAAAACGGGCTTGTCTGCGTAGGACGTTTCGCACAGCGCGCTGGCTTGCGTGAACCACGCGTTTGTATGCGCGGTGGCTGCCAGGCGGTAGATTGCGAGGCCCGGCATGGAGGCCTGCACGTATCAAGGATAAAGCGATGAGCAAATATGATTTTCAGCTGGCTTATACCATCAAGCCCAAAACCGCACGAGATGAAGACGATGCGGCAAAGGCGCGCCTGCACCTGCGCGAAAAAATTGGCCTGGACACCGTCGAACACATTGAAACCACCTTGCTCGGGGTGATCACTCTCAGCAGCACCACGCTCGCAGACCGCAGGCGCGATGCCAAAAAGCTGCTTCACGATTACATCCATGAAGCGCTCAAGCATCTGTGTGTGCTGTCGACCGTGAAGTTCTACGGTTGCCTGATGGTGGACGGGCTGGGGTCAGCCATTCGCTTCGATATCCTGCCCAAGTGAACATCGACGGCCTCAGGCGCCCCCGCGCCTGAGGCCGTTCTCCATCATTTTTCCTGCAGTACCGCCCTGCCCTTGACCGCCCGAGGCCCGCGCCAGGCCCAGAACAGCAAGCCGGGGAACGGTGCGTAGACCACGAAGAAGATCCACAGCATCTTGCGCTCGGCGCGCCGGTCACTGCCGATGATGTGCCAGATGGCCCAGATTTCCAGCAGGATCACAAAGGCCGCGACGATGATCCAGATCGTTCCGATTTCCATGAGCGCTCTCCCATTTGGCATGTAATGGGTTGGGTTGCAGAGGCTGCCGAGGGTTCAGATTGATTTGGCTGGCGGCATGGCACCGCGGCCCTTGTAGGAGCGGCCTTGTGTCGCGATGGGCTGCGCAGCGGCCCCAGGATTTTTGCCCTACAAAGGACCGCAGGGGGCTGCTATGCAGCCCATCGCGACACAAGGCCGCTCCTACAGGGAGCAGTGACAGCTCTCAATGCCGTGGTGCAGTCTCCAACGCCGCCTTCAACGCCGGCGCATCGGCAAATGCCCGCTGGCTCACCAGCTTGCCCTGTTCCAGTTGCAACCACTGCACCTGGCCATCCTGCCCTGGATAACGGCTGGCCACGCGCCCGTCGCGGTCGAGCAGCACGCGGTAGTTGTAATCGCGCATGGCGGGGATGGCGAACAGCTTGCTGATCAGCGCCGGCATGCGCTGGATGTCGGCAACGAACACCGCATCGCGCGCCTCCAGGTAACCCTTGGGCTGTTCGGCCAGCGCCGCCTTCACCAGCTTGGCACCGTCCATGTCGCGTGCCACCAGCAGGATGTGCGTGCCGGCGGCGAGGCTATAGGCCTGGTCGTACTGGTCGAGCAGCGTCCACGGGGCGAGCTTGTCGCCCTGCTCCAGGGCATTGGCCAGCAATGGCATCAGGCAAAGCAACAGGGCAGCGGCGTACTTCATCAAGGTATCCTCAGTGACAGGAGCATCAGCATAGCGGCAACGGGCCAAGCCAGACAGGTTGCCTGAACACGACCTGGAATACGACACGGCCACCCGGGAGATTGTCTTTCCCCCGGCCACCCGCCACACTCTCAAGGCCAGCCAGGAAGCGGAGTCCAGAGTGCCCACGCCACGCCAGTTCAGCAAGAAGACCAGTACCAGCAACATGCTGCGGCTGAAGTCCACCAGCGCCAATGCCCAAGCCCCCTATCGGGTCGATTTCGTATTGCTCGAACACTTCTCCATGGCCAGCTTCACCGTGGCCATGGACGTGCTGGTCACGGCCAACCTGCTGCGCGCCGACAGCTTTCGATTCACCCCGCTGTCGCTTGCAGGCGACCGCGTGCTCAGCGACCTGGGGTTGGAGTTGGTGGCTACCGAGTTATCCGCCGAGGCCCTGAAGGAGTTGGACCTGCTGGTGATCTGTGGCGGCCTGCGCACGCCATTGAAGTACCCCGAGCTTGACCGCCTGCTGGGCGATTGTGCGGCCCACGGCATGGCCTTGGGCGGGTTGTGGAACGGCGCGTGGTTCCTCGGCCGCGCCGGGGTGCTGGACGACTATGGCTGCAGTATCCACCCTGAGCAGCGCGCCAGCCTGTCCGAGCGCAGCCCGCAGACGCGGATCACCCCGGCCAGCTTCACTCTCGACCGCGACCGCCTCAGCGCTGCCAGCCCCAATGGTGCCATGGAGCTGATGCTCGGCCTGGTGCGCCGGCTGTATGGCGACGGCTTGGCCGAAGGCGTCGAGGAGATCCTGTCGTTCTCCGGTGCCCGCTATCGCCAGGTCGGCCCTGGCGCGAAGAAATCCATGAGTTTGCACCTGCGCACCATCGTCGAGCTGATGGAGAACAACCTCGAGGAAACCCTCAGCCTCGACCAGTTGGCCGCCTACAGCGGGCGCTCGCGCCGACAGATCGACCGCCTGTTCCAGGCCCAGTTGGGCACTTCGCCGCGGCGTTACTACATGGAGTTGCGCGTCACCAAAAGCCGCCGCCTACTGCAGTATTCCGACCTGTCGGTGATGGAAGTGGCAGTGGCCTGCGGGTTTGTTTCGGTGTCGCACTTCAGCAAATGCTATGCGGCTTACTTTGGCTACCCGCCGTCGCGTGAGCAGCGGTTGGGCGAGTGAGCAGGGGAAAATGGCAGGAATGTGTGGCCTGGCGAGGCCTCTTCGCGGGCGCGCCCGCTCCCACAGGATCACCACAGCATCCACGCGCGATCCCGGCGAGAGCGGGCTCACAAACCCAAGCGCAACGCCTCCCCCACCCCCGCCCCACGCAAATCGTCCACCGCGCTGACCAGAGCAAAGTTGTAGGCCCCATGCGACCAGTACCGCGCCTCCAGCTGCCCGTCCACGCGCTGCCCGTCCGGCATGCGCCGATAATGATCACCTGGTGAGCGCAGGAACAGGCTGATGCGCTGGCCCTTGCCATCCTCGAACACCAGCAATGCCGCCGGCCCCTGCTCGTTGCTTAGCAGGCGCGCGCCCACCGGTTTGAAGCCGTAGCCCGCCAGGTCCGGCAAGTGGCCAACGCGGCTGAAGTGGCGCCCCAGCCAGTCGCGCAACTGGCCTGGGTCGCTGGCCTGGATATCCAACGCCTGGCTACCGGCAAACAAGCGGTGCGCCTGGACGGCATCGGCCATCGGCAGCTCGGCACGCGCCAAGGTCGCATCGCGCACCTGCCAACCTCCCAGGCCACCTATGCCAAACGCCAGCAGCAGCACCGCCGCCGTAGCCCAGCGGCGCTGGCGGCGTTGGCGCACTTGCCTGCGCAACTGCCCCAGGTCCAGCTGCGCCGGCACTTCGCCAAACCCGGCCAGCGCCGTACGCAGGCGGCGGGCGTCGGCACGCCAACCCTCGACCTTGGCCGCAGCCTGCGGGTTGGCCGCCAGCCAGGCTTGAACCTCGGCCCGGCGCGCAGGCTCCAGGCGCTCGTCGACATAAGCGTGCAGTTCGTCTTCGCTGGGGATCAGGCGCGTCATTTCAGTCTCCGCAAGGCCGGGGGCTGGGGGCTGCCCTCGGTCAGTTCGCGCAAGGCATTGCGGGCGCGCGACAGGCGCGACATCACAGTGCCGATAGGGATGCCCAGGGCCTGGGCGGCCTCCTTGTAGCTCAAACCTTCAATGCTGACCAGCAGCAACAACGCACGCTGTTCTGCCGTGAGCCGGGCGAAAGCCTGCAGGTCGGCCTGGGCCAGGACAATGGCCTCGAGGTTGCCACCAACCGGCTCGTCATCGCGCTCGCCGCGGCCGAACCAGGACAGCCATCGCGCGTGCAGGCGCTCGCGGCGCTTTCCATCGAGGAACAGCCGATAAAGGATGGTGAACAGCCAGGCCCGCAGGGCATCGGCATCACGTTGCTGGTCGCGCCGGCTCAAGGCCCGCTCGACCGTGGCCTGTACCAGGTCGTCGGCGCTGCCCGGCTCGCGGGTCAGCCACACGGCAAAGCGGCGCAGGCGGGCCAGCAGCTCGCGCCACTGGTGGTCGTCCAGATCATGCATGGCAAGGTCCCGGCCTCTGGGGTTGTCAGTGTAAGAGGCAGACGCCTGCGAGGAAAATCTATTCCCGGCAAGGGAATAAGTTTTTCCCTGCGCCGTCGTACCGGCACCTTCACTGAACCGGACAATGACCATGAACTCACCCCTGCACGGCCCGGCCAAGGCCCTGCGCCTGGCCGCCATCGGCGTCGTGATGCTGGGCGCGGGCGCCGCCTTTGCCTATGCCGCCGGCTGGGTTGGCGATACCCGCCTGACCCCACAACGCATCATCGACACCTTCGAAGCCCAGGCCGGGCATTACCCGGGTTACCGTAAGAACCACGCCAAGGGCCTGTGCGTCAGCGGCTACTTCCAGCCCAGCGGGCAGGCCGTCAGCCTGTCCACGGCGCGGGCGTTCAGCCAGCCGCGGGTGCCAGTGATCGGCCGCTTCGCCATCGGCGGCGCCAACCCGTTCGCGCCGGATACCGGCATACCGGTGCGCAGCCTGGCCATCGAGTTGAGCACCGACGACGGGCAAGTCTGGCGTACCGGCATGAACAACCCGTCGGTGCTGGCGGTAAGCACGCCACAAGCCTTCTATGAACAGGTACTGGCGGGGGCACCCGACCCGGCCACCGGCAAACCGGACCCGGGCAAACTGCAGGCGTTTTTCGCCGCCCACCCGGAAAGCGCGGCGTTTCGCCAATGGGCGGCGGGGTACAAGCCCAGCAACAGCTTCGCCAGCACGCAGTACCACAGCATCAACGCCTTCCGCCTGATCGACGCAAGCGGCGCGTCCCACCCCGTGCGTTGGCAACTGGAGCCGCAGACAGCGTTTGCCGCCCTGCCTGCCCAAGTCGATGACAAACAGTTCCTGCAGCACGACCTGCAGCAACGGCTGGCCCAGGGCCCGCTGCGCTGGACGCTGCGCCTGGTACTGGCGGAACCCGGCGATGCAGTGGACGACCCTGCCAGCCCGTGGCCTGCCGACCGGCGCAGCGTGGACGCCGGCACGCTGGTACTGGAACAGGTCGACGGCCCCGAGCAAGGGGCCTGCCGCGACATCAACTTCGACCCGCTGATTCTACCCCGGGGCATCCAGGCCTCTGCCGACCCGATTCTCGCCGCCCGTTCAGCCGCCTACTCGGAATCCTTCAACCGCCGCAGCCGCGAATCGCTCGACACCGGAGCCCACCCATGAAAACCGACGCCTTCCACCCCCTCGCCCGCCTGTTGCACTGGCTGATGGCCGTGCTGATCCTGGCCATGTTGTTCATCGGTGTGAGCATGGTCGCCGACCTGTCGCCGCGCCACCCCGTGCTGATCGGGTTGCACAAGGCAACCGGCCTGGCCCTGCTGGTGCTGGTGCTGCTGCGCATCGCCGTTCGCCTGGCCCTGCCCCACCCAGCCCTGCCGCGCGACCTGCCTGCACTGCAACGCTGGGCCGCCGGGGCTTCGCACCTGGTGCTCTACGGACTGATGCTTGCCATGCCGCTGCTGGGCTGGGCCATGCTTTCGGCCGGTGGCTACCCCCGCCCGCTGGGCTTGCCGGCCATTGCCCCCCATGACCTGCAACTGTATGCAGTGCTGCGCCAGGCCCATGGCTGGGCTGGCTACTTGCTGTTCGCCACGGTGCTGGTGCATGTGGGTGCGGCCTTGATGCACGCGTGGGTGCGCCGCGATGGCGTGTTGCGTAGCATGTGGCCTGGCCCGCTGCGCCGCAGCCAATGACGCTCGGCAGCCCGGGGGCTCGACACCGATAACGATTCCCAACAAGATCGGCTTTCTATTTGCCGTACCGCCCTGGACTGCCCTATGAATGTCGCAAAGGATCCTGCCACACTCGCACCCGCCAGTACCCTGGACTTGCGCCCCCTGCTGCTGGCCAACATGGCCTGCACCATGTCGATGATGGCCTTCGTCGCCCTGATCGGCCCGATCGCCCGCCAGCTCGGCATGGCCACCTGGCAAGCCGGTGCCGCCGTGACCGTGGCGGGCGTGGTCTGGGTGCTGCTGGCCCGGCCTTGGGGGCGCGCCGCAGACCGTCTGGGCCGTCGGCGCATCCTGCTGCTGGGCAGCGCCGGCTTCACCCTGGCCTACTGGCTGCTGTGCCTGTTCGTAGAAGGTGCGCTGCGCTGGCTACCGGGGGCGACCCTGGCCTTCATCGGCCTGATGGTCGCGCGCGGCTGTATCGGCGCCTTCTATGCTGCCATCCCGGTGGGCTGCAATGCGCTGATCGCCGACCATGTCGAACCGCAACGCCGGGCCCGGGCCATGGCCTCGCTGGGGGCGGCCAACGCCGTCGGCCTGGTGGTGGGGCCGGCGCTGGCAGCGCTGCTGGCGCGGCATAGCCTGAGCCTGCCGTTCCATATCATGTCGCTGCTGCCGGCCAGTGCCTTTCTGGTCCTGCTGTTCACCCTGAAGCCGCAGGCGCTTCCGCACAGCCATGCTCCCAGCCCGGTGCGCCTGAACGACCCACGCCTGCGCCGGCCTTTGCTGGTGGCGTTCAGCGCCATGCTCAGCGTCACGGTATCGCAGATCATCGTCGGTTTCTTTGCCCTCGACCGCCTGCATTTGGGCCCTGCCGAGGCTGCCCAGGCTGCCGGCATCGCCCTGACCACGGTAGGCGTTGCACTGATCCTGGCGCAGATGCTGCTGCGCCAGCTGGAATGGCCGCCGTTGAAGATGATCCGGGTCGGCGCCACGGTTTCGGCCCTGGGCTTTGCCTGCGGCTCGCTGGCCACCACGGCGCCATGGCTTTGGGCTTGCTACTTTGTCGCGGCGGCGGGCATGGGCTTTGTCTTCCCGGCGTTTTCGGCGCTGGCGGCCAATGCCATGCACGCCTCCGAGCAAGGCGCCACGGCCGGGTCCATCGGTGCTGCCCAGGGCATGGGCGCAGTGATCGGGCCGCTGGCCGGCACCTTGGTTTATGCCGTCGATCCACGCTTGCCATTCCTGGCGGTGGCGGCGCTGTTGCTGCTGGTGGGGTCATGGCCGATGCCCCGCGATCAGCGGGCCTGAGAAGCACAGCGCGCAAGCGCGCAGAGTGTGTTTTAATGCGCATCGCTCATTATTATTGACACCTCTGATTACAAGGCGGCTATGGACACGGGGACGCGACTCAAACTGGTGCGTGAACGCAACAACCTCTCCCAACGGGAACTGGCCCGCCGCAGCGGGCTGACCAATTCGACGATCTCGCAGATCGAGCAGAATCGCGTCAGCCCTTCGGTCAGCTCCCTGAAAAAACTGCTCGAAGGCATTCCGATGAGCCTGGCGGAGTTCTTCAGTTTCGACGAGCCGGTGCGCGAAGAGCGCTACGTGTTCCGTGGCGGCGAGCAGCCAGATCTGGGCCGCAACGGCCTGCGCATGCTGCTGGTTGGCGCCAGTGTCGAAGGCCGGCAGATGCGCATGCTGCGTGAACTGTATGCACCGGGTGCCGATTCGGGCGAGCCGATCGTGCATGCCGAGGGTGAGGAGTGTGGCCTGGTCACACGCGGCACCGTCGAGTTGTGGGTCGATGGCCAGGTAAGCGTGCTCAACTCGGGCGACGGTTACTACATCCCCACTACCCTGCCGCACAGTTTCAAGAACATCGGCCCGGACGAGGCCGAAATCATCAGCGCCAACACCCCGGCGAACTTCTGACTGCTTTATGCATGGAGATGGCACCGGCTTTGCCGGTGTTCGCAGCTGAAGCCGCTCCCACAGGAAACGCGCCAACCCTGTGGGAGAGGCGCCTTCAGGTAAGGCTGTCGACACCCTGACGCAGGGCCTCTTCGACAAAGTCCAGGCGGTCCTGCCCGAAGAACATCTCGTCACCGACAAAACAGGTCGGCGCGCCGAACACCCCGCGCTCCACTGCAGCTTCGGTCGCGTGCCTGAGCGCGGCCTTCACCTCGTCATCACCCACCAGCGCGCGAAATGCCTGCGGGTCGAAGCCGCCCTGGCTCAGCGTGTCGTCGAGGACGGCGTTGTCGCCCAGGTTGCGGCGCTGCGCAAACAGACCATTGAACAGCACCGCCAGCAACGCATCGAACCGCTCCGGCGAACGCAGCTGGGTGCCCATTGCCCCGCGCATCAGGGTCAAGGTATTGACCGGGAACCCCGGCGGCAACCCGAACGGTACCCCGTAGCGCTCGGCGAAGCGCGCCAGGTCGGTGAACATGTAACGACCCTTGGCCGGGATCATCACCGGCGAAGCATTACCGGTAGCCTGGAAAACCCCACCCAGCAGCATCGGCCGGTAACGTAGCGTGGCACCCTGGCGGGCACACAGCCCAGGCAGTTGAGTCCAGGCCAGATAGCTGGCCGGGCTGCCCAGATCGAAAAAGAAGTCGACAGTCTTGTGCATGGTTACGGTCCTTGCTCGGTGAAAGGGGCTTACCAACGTTCCATCCAGGGGCGCAGGTCCAGCTCGAAGGTCCAGGCGTCGCGGGGCTGGGCATGCAGGAACCAGTAGCTGTCGGCGATGTGGGCCGGATCTAGGATGCCATCCTGGCCCTTGAGGGCGTAGCGCTCGGGGAATGTCTCACGGATGAAGGCGGTGTCGATGGCCCCGTCAACCACCACGTGGGCGACATGGATGTTCCGCGGCCCCAGCTCGCGCGCCATGCTCTGGGCCAGGGCGCGCAAGGCATGCTTGGCCCCGGCGAATGCCGCAAAGCCCGCCGCGCCACGAGTGCCAGCGGTGGCGCCGGTGAACAGTATGGTGCCACGCTCGCGCTGGACCATGCGCCGGGCCACCGCCTGGGCGGTGAGGAAACCGGCAAAACAGGCCATCTCCCAGATCTTGAAGTATTTGCGTGGGGTTTCCTCAAGAATGCTACAGGGCACATTGGCACCGATATTGAACACAAACGCTTCGATCGGGCCGATATCACGCTCGATGGTTTCGACCAGCGCCGCCACCTCCTCCTCCTTGCGCGCATCGGAGCCAAACCCGTGGGCCTGGCCGCCGGCAGCACGGATTTCGTCCAGCAGCGGCTGCAACTTGTCA
Source organism: Pseudomonas sp. S1(2024) (assembly GCF_046557535.1). Taxonomy (NCBI): domain Bacteria; kingdom Pseudomonadati; phylum Pseudomonadota; class Gammaproteobacteria; order Pseudomonadales; family Pseudomonadaceae; genus Pseudomonas; species Pseudomonas sp. S1(2024). The sequence continues at coordinate 34,127 of NZ_JBKGFP010000114.1, read as the reverse complement.
GCCTGGCGCCGGGTAACACAGGCAATGTAGCCCTCGCGGGCAAAGCGCTTGGCGATCTCGCCGCCGGTAGCATCCCCCGCGCCAATCACGAGCACCACTTTTTGTTGTTCTGTCATGCCTGTCTCCATTGGTGAATGATCGTTTAGTAAACGAACGCTATGTTATGATCGCCGCCACCGTCAAGCCCGCCTGCAGAGGCAACTGAATGCGCTACACCAACGAACACAAGCAGCAAACCCGCGAGCGGCTGCTGGCCAGCAGCGGCGCGCTGGCCAAACGCGGGGGTTTTTCCAGCACCGGCGTAGCCGGGCTGATGAAGGCGATCGGCCTGACCGGCGGAGCCTTCTACAACCACTTCCCGTCCAAGGACGACCTGTTCACCGAGGTAGTGCGGCAGGAATTGTGCAACAGCCCGCTGGCGCGCCTGGCAAACCAGGGCGCCAGTCGCGAACGCCTGGGCCGTTGCCTGCAGCAGTACCTGAGCCTGGCCCACCTGCACAATGCCGAAGGTGGCTGCCCGCTGCCGCCATTGGGGGTGGAGATTGCCCGGGCCGAAGCACCCGTGCGCGCCGTGGCCGAGCATTGGCTGGTGGAGCTGCACCAGGCCTGGAGCGCGACCCTGGAAGACAGCGAATTGGCCTGGGTGCTGATCAGCCAGTGCGTCGGTGCCTTGCTGGTCGGGCGCATGCTGGCCACGGAAAGCGTGCAGTCGCAGGTACTGGAGGCCAGCCGCCACTTTGTCGAGAAGGCCCTGCATGAAGCGGATTAGTCTACTGCTGGGGCTACTGATGAGCTTGCCTGCACTCGCCGAACAGGCCTGCCCGCCAGGGCAATACCAGGTGTGCCTGATGGGATGTTTCTGTGCGCCCATCGACCCCGGCCAGGCCGGGCAGATTTTCAAGGACGTGGAAGTACTGGCTTCGTCCAGCCTGACCTTCGCCTTGCAGCAGGCCCGCGACGAAGCCACCGCCAGCGGCGTCGAGCCGATCCCGTTGCATATCCGTGCGCAACTCGAACCTTGGTACGACTTTGCCGTGCTCGACGCGGCGCGCTTCCGGGTGGGTGACGAACAGCAGATGAGCGCGGCCAATGCGCTGCTGCAGAACCCCGATGTGAACGCCGTGACGCTGATCGACACGATCATCTTCCGCCGCCCCGCCGACGCCGAGGACAACGTGGCGTTGTGGGCACATGAGCTCAAGCATGTGCAGCAGTATCAGCAGCTGGGTGTAGAAGAGTTCGCCCGGCGCTACACGCGCAACTACGACGACCTGGAAGCGCCGGCCTACAAGATCGAGGCCGAGGTAGGCAAGGCGCTGCGCGAGCGTGGTTCAGGGCAGGCCAGATAATTCCTGGTCATTGCGCGGTCGCCGTGTAGGAGCGGCCTTGTGTCGCGAAAGGGCTGCGCAGCAGCCCCTCGATTTCAGCTTGGAGCAAATATTGCCGGGGCCGCTTTGCGGCCCTTTCGCGACACAAGGCCGCTCCTACATGGCGACCGCATCAGTGGCCAAACCAGGTGTCAGGACGCCGCCGAAGCTTCTTCAGCCACCTGCTCACGGCTGGCATAACGTTGCGCCAGCACTGCACAGACCATCAGCTGAATCTGGTGGAACAGCATCAGCGGCAGGATCATCGCGCCAATGCCACTGCCGACGAACAGCACCTGCGCCATCGGCACCCCGGTAGCCAGGCTCTTCTTCGAACCGGCGAACAGGATGGTAATGCGGTCCTCCAGGTCAAAGCCCAGCAACTTGCCGAGCAGCCGTGTACCGTACAGCACCACTGCCAGCAAAAACCCGCACACGGCAAACAACCCGGCCAGGTGCTGCGGCGATACCGTGTGCCACAGCCCGGTGACCACCGCCTCGCTGAACGCGGTGTAGACCACCAGCAGGATCGAACCCTGGTCCACCACCTTGAGCCAGCGCGCATTGCGCTTGACCCAGGCACCGATCCAGCGCCGGGCGACCTGCCCGGCCACGAACGGCACCAGCAGCTGCAGGGTGATCTTCAGCACCGCATCCAGACCAGAACCAGTATCACCGCTGGCCCCCAGCAACATCATTACCAGCAACGGCGTGAGGAAGATACCCAGCAGGCTGGATGCCGCCGCACTGCAAATGGCCGCCGGAACGTTACCACGCGCCAGCGAAGTGAAGGCGATGGCCGACTGCACGGTAGCCGGCAAGGCACACAGGTAGAGCACGCCCAGGTAAAGTTCGTTGCCCACCAGCGGCACGAACAGTGGCTTGAACGCCAGACCCAGCAGCGGGAACAGCACGAAGGTGCAGGAGAACACCAGCAAGTGCAGGCGCCAGTGCCCCGCTCCGGCAATGATCGCCTCGCGCGACAGCTTGGCGCCGTGCAGGAAGAACAGCAGGCCGATGGCCAGGTTGGTCAGCCAACCAAAATACACTGCGCCGTCGCCCGAGCAAGGCAGCACGGTGGCAATCAGTACCACCCCGAGCAAGGCCAGGGTGAAATTGTCGAATAACATGCGCAAATACTTCATCACAGTTTCCGTCTTGTCATTGTGCAAGGGCAGACGATAAGGTCTTCGGTTTTTCGCCGCTAACGCCGGAACCCCCACCGGTGTCGCTCAACGGACACGCTCCAGCACAGGACCCGCTCATGCCCCTCTCCCGCCTGGCTGCACTTGCAGCCGCCATCACTCTCACCCTGGGCCACAGTGCCGCCCAGGCCGACGACCAGTTGCAGGCCAAGGTCGACCAGATCATCCGCCCGCTGATGCAGGAGCAAGGCATCACAGGCATGGCCGTGGCCATCTATGCTCGCAACCACGCGCACTACTTCAGCTATGGCGTGGCCAGCAAGGCAGACAATGTGCCGGTCAGCCGCGACACGCTGTTCGAGATCGGCTCGCTGAGCAAGACCTACACCGCCACTTTGGCCGCACTGGCCAGTGCCGAAGGCAAACTGGACCTCGATGCCCCGGCCAAGCGCTATCACCCTGCCCTCGCCGGCGCCCCCATCGGCGACGCAAGCGTGCTGGAGCTGGGCGCCTATAGTGCCGACTGCCTGCCGTTGCAGTTCCCGGATGCGGTGCAGACGCCGCAGCAGGTGGTCGATTTCTTCCGTCACTGGCAACCCCGCGCCAAACCCGGCACCCAGCGCTGCTACTCGAACCCCAGCCTGGGCTTGTTCGGTGACCTGGCCGCCCGCGCGCAGCATCAGCCGTTTTCCACGCTGATGAGCGAGGGCCTGCTGAAACAGATGGGCCTGGAAAACACCTATCTGCAGGTCCCGGCCAGCGCCCAGGGGTTGTATGCCCAGGGCTACGACAGTGCCGACAAGCCGGTGCGTGTCGGCCCCGGCCCTTACGCCGACGAAGCCTACGGCATCAAGACCAGCGCCAGCGACCTGCTGCGCTATGTACGCCTGCACATGCAGCCGGAGGGGCTGCCACCGGCGCTGGCACAAGCCACGGCCATCACCCAGCGGGGCTACTTCCAGGTCGGCGCCATGACCCAGGGCCTGGGCTGGGAGCGTTACCCCTACCCGGTCACGCTGGCCACACTGATCGATGGCAACGGCCCGCAGCTAATCCGTGAACCGCAGGCAACCACAAGCTTGCAACCAGCCCTGCCGCCGCTGCCGGCAGCCTGGTACAACAAGACCGGCTCGACCAATGGCTTCGGCGCCTACGCCGCGTTCGTGCCCGCCGAACAACTGGCCGTGGTGTTGCTGGCCAACCGAAACTACCCGAACGAAGCCCGGGTGCGCGCAGCCTTCGACATTCTCTCCGGGCTGTAGTGCGGGCAGCGATTGTCGAACAAAACGACACAATGTAGTGAGCAAAAATATTCACTACAAAATGGTTGACGCCGTTCATCGCCCTTGGGCATGATGAAGCCGTCTCCCTGATCGGGAGCGGTGGCAAGGGTGTTCCAGACGGCCTGCGCGGTAACGCAGGCCGTCCGTGGAGAGGGAAACTGTCCAAAAGGCAGCGTGAGAAAGCCCCTGTTGCGATGCTGCTGTAGCAGCCTTGGTAGTGCGCTACACCGTGGTAGCGCCAACTGCGAAAAATCACCTACGAATGGGTAATGGGGGCTTTATGATGAACTTGAACAACAATCCGACTATCGACCAATTGGCCCAGCTGTTCGCCGTACGCAAGGACAGCCTTGACGACCATCTGCTGTGGGTAAGCCAGACCGGTGAAGTGCGCCTCGACCGCCTGCCACCGAACACCGTCGAAGATGAATTCGAAGAGCACCTGCCCAGCATGCGTGCCCGCTTCAAGGTCTACCGCCGTGGCCAAGGCTACGTCGGCAAGAAGGCCGCCGCCGACACCGAGTTCGTTGGCCGCGTCCTGCAGACCCTGCAACAAGAATGGCCCGCTGCCCGTGAGCAGCAGGCAGTCAAGGTGATCGAACCGCTCAACTGAGGGTTCCCACCCTTACCTGAGCCCGGCCCGCATAGGCCGGGCTTTTTCATGCCTGGCGTCGCTGGCTGCGGTGCTCTGGCAGCGGCAAGGCGCCGGTTGCCATCGCCCGGGCACGGTCGACACCCCACACCAGGGCGCGGGTCATGGTCTCGCCTGGCCGTGCGGGGTAATACTCCTCCAGCAATGCTCGCCCATCCCCGGCATACAGCCCCAGGAACAGCTGGGTCGCCCCCAGGCGCGACAGGCGCACCTGCACGTCCAGCGTGGTGCCGTCACTGAGTGCTTCGTCGTGGCAGCGGCTGTGCAGCTGTGCGTCGGCCCATTGCCAATAGGTCTCTTCCCTGACTCGCATGAGCATTCAATCCTCCGTTGCTGGAATGCCGCGCAAGAAAACCACAGCCTTGGCCATCCTGCGAGCGCTACCCGGCAATGCCATGAGACGGATCAAGAAATGGCAATAAAAACCCCGCCATTCGGCGGGGTTGTGCTGGAGCGGGATCACTTCTTCAGCGGAACCCGCGGCATGAAGCGGCCTTTTTTGCTGCGCTGCAGGTGTGCAGGCTGGAGCTGTTCGGAATCATCCAGCGTCATGTGGGCGAAGCCCAGGCGAAATGCCGCCTGGCCGCAACGCACCTGGCTGTTGATGGGGAACGCGTCGTTCAGGTCTTCGAAAAAGGATTCGCTCATGCCCTGTCTCCCTCCAGTGGCGGACGCGCCGGCAACCAGAACAGTTGCTCCACCAAACGCGACCTGTGAAGGTGAGACTAGCTGGTCATTTGCGGACCGCCCGGACCTAAGCCCTGGACCCGACCAGCGGCAGACGCTCTACTTCAGGCGCACCGCTGTACCGGTAGCAAATACCACGACCATGCCGCCCTGTACCGACGGCATGCTGATCTCGAAATCCACACCCACTACCGCATCGGCTTGCAACTGGCGTGCCCGCGCCTTCAGTTCTTCGGTGGCCTGCTCCCGGGCTTGGCGCAGCGCGCTTTCCAGGGTTTGCGAACGCCCGCCGAAGAAGTCGCGAAAACGTGCAAAGAAATCGCGCACGAAATTGATGCCCTGCACCGATTCGGAGCTGACCACACCCAGGTATTCGGCAATCGGGCGGCCTTCGAGCTGGCTGGTGGTGGAAATGATCATGGGTGTGCTCCATTGGCCGGCAAAAGAGACCGATTCTAACAGAGCGCAAATCCACTCGCAGATATGCCGTCATTGTGGGAGCGGGCGTGCCCGCGAAGCAGGCACCGCGGTGGTTGGCACGGGCTTCGCCCGTGTTCGCGGGCAGGCCCGCTCCCGCAGGGATTGCGCTGGCTTGCGATTTTCAGTCGGGCAGTGGTTGAAGGATCAACTACGCGCTGACCGCGCGCAGCCGTTGGCCAATGCGGGCGCCAAACACGTTCACCAGCAACCCGGCCATCACCAGCAATGCGCCCCAGCCCTGGGTCGTGGTCAGACGCTCGCCCAGCAACAACGCCGACGAACTCAGGCCAATCACAGGCACCAGCAGCGAGAACGGCGCCACCTTGCCGGCCGGGTGGCGCGACAGCAACTTGCTCCACAGGCTGTAGCCGAGCATGGTGGCGACAAACGCCAGGTAAGCCAGGGCCAATACCGAACTCCAGCTGATATTGGCAATGGCGTGGCCGATGCGCTCCGGCCCCTCCAGCCACCAGGACAACGCAAGGAACGGCAGTGGCGGGATCAGCCCGCCCCAGATAACCAGCGCCACCAGGTCAACCGAGCCAAAGCGCCGGGTGATGATGTTGCCCATGCCCCACATGGCGCCGGCACACAGGGTCAGTACCAGCGCCAACATCGGTACATGGCCGCCGTCTTCGCTGCCGATAAGCGCCAGGCCGCTGGCGGCCACCAGCAGCCCCAGTACGCTGGCCAGGCGCAGCCGCTCGCCGAGGAACAACGCGGCGAAGCCGAGGGTGAAGAACGCCTGCGATTGCAGGATCAGCGAGGCCAGCCCTGGCGGCATGCCGCTGTACATGGCCTGGAACAGGAAAGCGAACTGGCCCAACGAAATGGTCGCGCCGTAGGCGATCAGCCAGCGCCAGGGCAACTTCGGCCGCTTGACCAGCAAGATCGCCGGGAATGCCACCAGCAAGAAACGCAATGCCCCCAGCAACATCGGCGGCAAGCCATCGAGGCCAACCTTGATGACCACGAAGTTGACTCCCCAGGCGACAATCACCACCAGGGCGATGAGCAGATCCTTGAGTGGCATTGCGACATCCTTCTTCAAGCTTTCTAGACATATTTCGTTACAGCATAAGGCTATTCCTTTGACAGGGACCAGCACAGTTGCGGCCCAGAGGTGCGCAACAGTGACTGTTATCGTGCAAGGGTTGCCGAGGTGATTGGTGGAGCGCGTCAGCTCCGGTATCCAGGTGCAACCTTTTCCAGCATCCGCAACAATGCCGCCCATGCCAGCTGCAACGCATCCGGATCCGCCAGTTCGCCCTGTTTCAACCCTCGTCCAGGCTCATTGAACTGCCGCTCGGTATGCGCGCACACTTCGGCCGGCGGCAAAATCACCTGCCCCGCACTCTGCGCCGCCAACTGGATCTCGCAGGCCTTTTCCAGGTAGTACATGCGCAGGAATGCTTCGGCCACGCTGCGCCCGGTGGTCAGCAGGCCATGGTTGCGCAGGATCATCACCGGCTTGTCGCCCAAGTCGGCTACCAGCCTTCGCTGCTCATCCATGTCCAGCGCAATCCCTTCATAGGCGTGGTATGCCACCTTGCCATAAAACTCCATGGACATCTGGTTGAGCGGTAGCAGCCCACATTCCAGCGCCGCGACCGCACAACCTGCCCGGGTGTGGGTGTGCAACACACAACGGGCATCCTCGCGGGCAGCATGGATGGCGCTGTGGATGACGAAACCGGCCGGATTGACCGGGTGCGGCGTCGCTTCAACCGGCCGGCCCTGCAGGTCGATCTTCACCAGGCTGGAGGCCGTGATCTCATCGAACAGCGAGCCGTACGGATTGATCAGGAAGTGGTGCTCCGGCCCCGGCAGGCGCAGGGAAATATGGGTGAAGATCAGGTCGCTCATGCGGAAGTGGGCGATCAGCCGATAGCAGGCGGCCAGCTCCTGGCGCAGGCTTTGTTCCGTTGTGGTCATCATCGTTATACCTTTGCAGTACGCTATTTGCTGGCCCACGCATTGAAGCGCTGTTCCAGCTCTTCGCCATGGTCGACCCAGAATTCCACATTCATCGCCAACGCCCCCTGCAGGTTCTGCGGCGAAGTAGGCACCCAGCTGGCCAGGGACGGGTCTAGCTTCGCCGCCGCCTGGGTGTTGGTCGGCCCATAGGGAATCTGCTGCACATAACGCACCTGGGTGTCCGGCTGGTTGGCGTAGGCAATCAGCCGCTTGGCCTGGTCGACATGCCGCGAGCCTTTGATGATCGCCCAGTAATCCATGCCATACAGGCTGCCAGGCCAGACCACCGCCAGCGGGCTGCCCTGCTGGGCCGCCACGGCGATGCGCCCGCTATAGGTCGAGGTCATCACCACATCTCCCGCCGCCAACCACTGGGCAGGTTGGGCGCCGGCGTCCCACCACTGGATATACGGCTTGAGCTCGCTGAGTTTGGCAAAGGCACGCTCGACCCCTGCCGGGGTGGCCAGTACCTGGTACACATCCTCGACCTTCACCCCATCTGCCATCAGGGCGAACTCCAGGTTGTACACCGCACGCTTGCGCAGGCCGCGCTTGCCAGGGTACTTGTTCACGTCCCAGAAGTCGGCCCACGACGCAGGCGCCTGGGCCAGCTTGCTGCGGTCATAGGCAATGGCCACGCTCCATACCAGCGCGGCCGAGCCACAGGCTTGTGCCGCGTCGGCAATCAGTTCACCCGCATGGCCCATGCGCTGCCAATCCAGCTGCTCGTAGATGCCCTCGTCGCAGCCACGCATCAGGTCAGGCCCTTCGATCTGCACCACATCCCAGTCGACATTGCCGGTGTCGGCCATTACCTGGATCCGTGCCATCTCGCCGTTGTACTCGCTCTGGATCAGCTTGCTGCCATCCTGGGCACTGAACGGTTTGAAGATCGCCTCGTCCTGAGCTTTCTGGCCGGCACCACCATAGCCGACCACGACCATCTGCGGTGCCGCTTGCGCACTGCCCAGGCCCATGGCCAGCAACGCTGCGCAAAAGCTGCTTACACGTGGGAATACCTGCATCGTAGTTGCCTCCTGCCGGTGCCCGAGGGGCCCGTTTTCTTGTTGTTGTGAGGTCACGCCCTCGCCACGAGGGTGAGAAAAACCTAGTCGCCGACCAGTAAAAAAACAAGTTGATTTTTTACTGGCGCTACACTTTCATAAAAAACAAGAACAACACCGCACCGGAGCCGCCTGTATGCAGACCGCCTTCCCTCACCTGTTCGAAGCCTTGCAGATCCGCGGCAAACGCTTGAAGAACCGCATCATGTCCACCGGCCACGACACCTGCCTGCCTACCGACAACCTGGTCAACGACAAGCTCATCGCCTACCAGCGCGCCCGCGCCGCCGGTGGCGTGGGCCTGATCGTGCTGCAGGTGGCCGGGGTGCATGACAGCGCTCGCTACACCTCGCATGTGCTGATGGCCACCGTCGATGCCTGCATCGACGGCTACCGCCAGCTTGCCGAGGCCTGCCATGAGCATGGCACCGTGGTGCTGTCACAACTGTTCCACCCCGGGCGGGAGATCATGGAGTCGGCGGACGGTTTGCTGGCGGTGGCCTACTCGGCGTCCGCGGTACCCAATGAACGCTTCCGGGTGATGCCGCGCGCACTGGACCAGGCGATGATCGACGAGATCGTCCAGGGCTATGCCAGCGCTGCCCGCCGCCTGCACCAGGCCGGGCTGGATGGCGTTGAAGTGGTGGCCAGCCATGGCTACCTGCCTGCGCAGTTCCTCAACCCGCGGGTAAACCAGCGCTCGGATGGCTACAACGGTGAGCTGGAGCAGCGCCTGCGGTTCCTGCGCGAAGTGCTGGCCGCCGTACGCGCGGCTACCGACGAACAGTTCATCATCGGCCTGCGCATCAGTGCCGACGAGCGCGACAGCCAAGGGCTGAGCGAGGATGAATCGCTGGCCGCAGCGGTTGCCTTGCAAGGCCAGCTCGACTACCTGCACATCGTTGCCGGGACGTCGGCGTCCCTCGGCGGCGCCGTGCATATCGTGCCGCCGATGGCTATTCAACCGGCCTACCTGGCCCGTGAGGCCGGCACCTTCAAACAACACCTGAGCATCCCGCTGTTCGTCACCGGGCGTATCAACCAGCCCCAGGAAGCCGAACTGATCCTGGCCCGTGGCCAGGCCGACGTCTGCGGCATGACCCGCGCGCTTATATGCGACCCGCAGATGCCCAACAAGACCGAGCATGGCCAGGTCGAGGACGTACGTGCCTGTATCGCCTGCAACCAGGCCTGCATCGGCCATTTCCACCGCGGCCTGCCCATTTCCTGCATCCAGCGACCAGAGACTGGCCGCGAGTTGCAGTACGAGCAACTGCCACCCACCACCCGCCCCAAGCGCATCCTCGTGGCCGGTGGCGGGCCCGCAGGCATGAAAGCCGCCGCCGTGGCCGCTGCGCGCGGGCATCAGGTCACGCTGTACGAGGCTGGCCCGCAGCTCGGTGGCCAGGTGCTGCTGGCCCAGTTGCTGCCACGGCGCAGCGAGTTCGGTGGCGCCAGCACCAACTTGCAACGGGAAATGGCCCTGGCGGGCGTGGAAGTGGTGCGCAACACCCGGGTCGACCGCGCACTGGTCGAACGGGAACGCCCCGACCTGGTGATCGCCGCCACCGGTGCCACCCCCTACTGGCCGGCCTTCGAGCGCACCGGTGATCTACAGGTGGTGGATGCCTGGCAAATACTGCGCAGTGAAGCAAAACCGGGCCGCTCGGTACTGGTGATCGACTGGCGCTGCGACTGGATCGGCCCCGGCATCGCCGAACGCCTGGTACGCGACGGCCACCAGGTGCGGCTGGCGGTCAATGGCACCCATTGCGGCGAAAGCCTACCGCTGTACGTGCGCGACCAACTGGCCGGCGAGCTGCATCGCCTGGGTATTCCCATCACACCGTATGCCCGCCTGTATGGCTGCGACGACAACACGGTGTACCTGCAGCACACCGCCAGCGGCGAACCGATGATCTTCGAAGGCATCGACACCCTGGTACTGTGCCAGGGCCATCAACCGGAAGACCGCCTGGCAACGGAGCTGGCCGGCCTGGTCGAGGTGCGCCGCATTGGCGACTGCCTGGCGCCGCGTACCGCCGAAGAAGCGATTCACGATGGCCTGACGGTTGCCTGGGCGCTCTGAGGCTGTACATACTGCGGCTTTTACGATGGACCGACGTGCATGAGCCAACTCCCCCAGCCCCCCGCCAGCGAAGCCGGGGGCGCCGCGCCGCAGTTTCTCGGCAGCCGCATTCGCGGCCTGCGCAAGCGCCGTGGCATGACCCTGGCGGAGCTGGCCGCGCACAGTGAGCTGACCGCCGGCTACATCAGCCAGCTGGAGCGCAACCTCTCCTATCCATCGATTCCGGCGCTGTTCAACATCGCCCGCAGCCTGGGGGTGACCATCCAGTGGTTCTTCGCCAGCGAAGCCATCACTGCGCCCGAAGACCAAGGCTATGTGGTACGACGCAACAGCCGCCTGAGCGTGCATTACGAAGACGGTATCGTCGATCAACTGCTCACGCCCCAGCCCAACCGTCAGCTGGAAATCCTGCATTCGCGCTTCCCTCCGGGCAGCTACAGCCAACAGAGCTACAGCCACGACGGTGAAGAGGCCGGCTACATCCTCAGCGGCAGCTTCGAGCTGTGGGTGGGCGAGCGGCATTTCCAGCTGGGTGAAGGGGACAGTTTCAGCTTCTCGAGCCAGGAACCGCACCGCTACGGCAACCCCGGTGAAGTCGATGCCGTGGTGATCTGGGTGATCACGCCGCCAACATTCTGAAGCATGCTCGCTCCCCAATATCCAGCAACAGGGTCTACCTTGTTAACCGAACTTTAGAGGAGCACAACCATGAAGCAGATCCTGATCATAGGCGCGGGCTTTGCCGGCCTGTGGAGCGCGCTCAGCGCCGCCCGCCAGCTTGACCTCCATGGCCGCAAGGATGTCGAGGTCACCTTGCTTGCACCCCAGGCCGAGCTGCATGTGCGCCCGCGCTTCTACGAACCCGACGTACATACCATGGCCGCGCCGTTGCAGGAGCTGTTCGATGCCGCCAACGTCCGCTTCGTGCAGGGCACGGCCTTTCATATAGATGAAGCGGCCCGCCGTGTGGGCTATCGCACCCGCAGCGGAACCCAATGCACCCTGCCCTACGACCGCCTGATCATGGCCTGCGGCAGCGTGCTCAACCGGCCCGACATGGTCGGCATCGAGCATCTGTTCGATGTCGACAAGCTCGACAGCGCCGCGCGCCTGGAGACCCACCTGAAGTCACTGGCCAACCTGCCCGACACACCGGCGCGCAATACCGTGGTGGTGGCCGGTGGTGGCTTTACCGGCATCGAGACCGCCACCGAATTGCCGGCCCGTCTACGCGAAATCCTCGGCGAGGACGCGGCGTTGCGCGTGGTGGTGGTCGACCGTGGGGCGAGGATTGGCGCGGCCCTGGGTGAAGGCATCCGCCCCGCCATCGAACAGGCCTCCGAGGCCCTGGGCGTGGAGTGGATCTGTGGCGCCACGGTAGCCTCGGTCGATTCTGCCGGCGTGGTGCTGGACAACGGCCAGCGCATCGACGCCAGCACGGTGATCTGGACCGTGGGCTTCAAGGCCAACCCGCTCACCGAACAGATCAGTGGCGAGCGCGACCGCCTGGGCCGCTTGCATGTCGATGGCAATCTCAAGGTGAAAGGCAATGATGCCGTGTACGCGGCGGGTGATGTGGCCTACGCCGCCTGCGACGAGGCTGGCAATCATGCGGTGATGTCCTGCCAGCATGCGATTCCGCTGGGGCGTCATGCGGGCAACAATGCGGCGGCCGAGCTGATTGGCGTGGCACCGAAGACTTACAGCCAGCCCAAGTACGTGACCTGCCTGGACCTTGGGGCCTGGGGGGCGGTGTATACCGAAGGGTGGGAACGCACGGTGTCGCCACCGGAGGACAAGGCCGAAGCCAAGGTTTTGAAGGCGCAGATCAATACCGTGTGGATCTATCCACCGGCGGCCGAACGTGCTGCGGCGCTGGCAGCGGCTGACCCGGCTATTCCAGTGGCCTGACACAAGGCCGCTCCTACATTCGATCGCGTACCTTCGATCAGGCAGCAGCAAACAGCTCGTTGGCAATCTGCGCCTGGGCAGCATCGATCGCCTGGCTGCGGTGCTCAGGGCCATAGGCCAGGCCATGGGCGCGGACGATTTCCAGGTCGGTGATACCGATGAAGCCCAGGAATACCTTGAGGAAGTCCTCATGCCCGGCGCCAGTCGGCTGGCCAGCGTGCAGGCCACCGGCGGTGGACACCAGCACTACCTTCTTGTTGCCACACAGGCCTTCCGGGCCGGCTTCGGTGTAGCGGAAAGTCTTGCCGGCGACGGCAACGCGGTCGATCCAGGCCTTGAGCTGGGTCGGCACGGTGAAGTTGTACATCGGCGCACCAATCACCACGGCATCGGCAGCCAGGAACTCTTCCAGGGTTTCCGCGCTCAGCTTGGCTTCGAAGGCCTGGGCTGCGTCGCGCATGTCTTCCGGGGTGCCAGCCGCTACCAGGGTTGCCGCGGAGAAGTGGGCGATGGCGTCAGCGGCCAGGTCGCGGTACACCACTTCCACGCTCGGGTCGGCGGCTTTCCAGGCTTCGACCACTTCACGGCTCAGTTGGCGGGAGGCGGAATTGTCGCCCAGGATGCTCGAATCGATGTGCAACAGTTTCATGGGATTCTCCTGTGAATGAAGACCGCGACATTGGGCGATCACGATGGGGAGAATCCTACCGACATCAACAATGGCTGATAAGGCAGCAAAAATGCGTTAGTTTGTCCTACTGGTGGAACAGTGAGACATTCCCATGCAAGACCTCAACGACCTTTTTTACTTCGCCCGAGTAGTCGAAGCCGGCGGTTTCGCCGCAGCGGGCCGCCAGCTGGGCATCCCCAAATCGCGCCTTTCGCGGCGTATCGCCGAGCTTGAAGAACGCCTGGGCACGCGCCTGCTGCAACGCACTACACGGCAACTGAAGCTCACCGCGGTGGGCGAGCGCTACCTGCACCACTGCCAGGCCATGCTGCTGGAAGCCGAAGCCGCCGACGAGGCCGTGGCCAGCATGAGCAGCGAACCGCGCGGGCGCTTGCGGGTGTCGTGCCCGGTGGCATTGGCCCACGCCTTTCTGCCGGATGTGATCAGCCGCTTTCTTGCGCAGTACCCGCTGGTGCAACTGGACATGGTGCTGCTCAACCGCCGGGTAGACCTCATTTCCGAAGGTATCGACGTGGCCCTGCGCGTACGCGACCTGGGCGATGAGGACCCGGCCCTGGTCACCCGCCGCCTGCGCCAGGCGCAGATGCAACTGGTTGCAGCGCCCGGTTTCGCCGATCACATCCGCGAACCGGGCCAACTGGCATCATTGCCGGTGCTGGGCGCTGCCGAGGCGGACCGGCTGGTACACTTCCGCCTGTTCGGCCCCCATGGCAAACAGCAGGAAATCGCCCTGGAACCGCGCCTCGCCATCGATGATTTCGTAGTACGTAATGCTGCTGTACGGGCAGGCCTCGGGTTTACCGCACTGCCCAGCATGTTCTGTGAAGAAGAACTGGCGCGCGGCGAACTGGTGCGCCTGCTGCCGGACTGGTCGCTGCCGGGTGGCTACCTGCAGGCGGTGTACCCGCACCGGCGCGGCTTGCTGCCGGCGGTACGGGTATGGATCGACCACCTGGCGGCGTCGTTCGAGGCCTGTGGAGAAAAGTATGTCTGAGCGAAACATGAGCGAAGCCCAGGTGGCAGCGTTCTGCCTGAGCCTGCCGGGTGCGCGGGAAGACTACAAATGGGGTGGCATCCGGGTGTTCTCCGTGGCAGGCAACAAGATGTTCGCGGTGCTCGACCTGGCGGGTGCGGGGTTGTCGTTCAAAGTGGCCGACGAACTGTTTCTTGGCTACTGCGACCGCCCGGGGGTGCGGCCTGCGCCGTATCTGGCACGGGCGCGGTGGATCAGCATGGCATCGCCCTACCCGCTGGGGCGTGATGAACTGTGTGATCTGTTGCAACGCTCGCACCAGCTGGTGGTGCGGCGGTTGCCAAAGCGGTTGCAGGTGGGGTTGGTAATCTAGCTAGCCTGTGCCGGCCTCTTCGCGGGCGTGCCCGCTCCCACAGGTTTTTCACTGCCTTCAAGACCAGTGGAATACCTGTGGGAGCGGGCACGCCCGCGAAGAGGCCGGCACAATCACATATCAACTGAAGGGCAAATACCGCCCGCCAAGAAACAGCCAGTCCGCCCAGAACACCTGGTGCACCAGCACAATCCCCCAGAACACCAGCTGGTACGACACCTTGCGGGTCTTGTGTCGATACAGCTGCTGCGCCAGCAGTGCCCCAGGCCAGCCGCCCAGCAGCTCACTGGCATGCAGCACCTTCTCGGGCGTACGCCAGGCCTGGGTACGCGCCTGCTGTTTGTCCTGCCAATACAGCAGCAGGCTGATCAGGCTCATTGCCGGGTACAACGCCAGCGGCCACCAGGCCTGGTCGACCCAGGCCATGCGCGCCGCGCCCAGGGCGGGCAGCAGGCACAGCAGGCCCAACAGCAGCAGCTTCAGGCGCACATTACGTACGCCCTCCACCCTTTGCCCCCGTGCCACCTCAGCCATGGGCCGTCGCCCAGTCAACCCAGCCGAACTGCCAGGTCGCCAGAATCAGCAGGCCAAAGGCAATGCGATACCAGGCGAACGCCGCGTAGCTGTGGTTGGCAATGAACTTGAGCAGGCCACGCACGGCGATCATGGCAAAGATGAACGAAGTCACGAAGCCAATGGCAAATACCGGCAGGTCACTAGGCTGGAACAGGTCGCGGTACTTGTAGCCCGAATACACTGCCGCACCGACCATGGTCGGCATCGCCAGGAAGAACGAGAACTCGGTCGCTGCCTTGCGCGACAGGCCGAACAGCAGGCCACCGATGATGGTCGAACCGGAGCGCGAAGTGCCCGGGATCATCGCCAGGCACTGGATGAAGCCGATCTTCAGCGCGTGGCTCCAGCGCATGTCGTCCACGTGGTCCACCTCCACACGGTGCTCGCGACGCTCGGCCCAGAGCATGATCACCCCGCCCACCACCAACGCAGCCGCCACGGTGATCGGGTTGAACAGATATTCGTGGATCAGGTCGGCGAACAGCACGCCCAGCACCACTGCCGGCAGGAACGCCAGCAAAAGGTTACCGGTGAAACGCCGCGCCTTGGGCTGGCTGGTCAAGCCGAAGACCACGTCGAAGATCTTGCCGCGGAATTCCCACACCACCGCCAGGATCGCCGCCAGCTGAATGATGATGTTGAAAGCCATGGCCCGTTCGCCACCAAACCCGATCAGGTCGGCGACGATGATCTGGTGACCGGTACTGGAGATTGGCAGAAACTCCGTCAGCCCTTCGACCACGCCTAAGATGATTGCCTGGAAGGCAGTCCAAAAATCCATCGTTCCCCCGATGGAGCACTGCTCGTTGCAGGCCCCTTGTTCTTGATTTGCTTGAAATTGCCGCGCGCGGCCCGGCTGTTTTACAGCGACTGTTGGGCGTAATGCCAGTAGAAAAGTTCACGCCGCCTAAAGGTTTCATCTTGCGCGGCCGAAATCCTAGCAGAGCGCCTTCGCAATCACCTTGTACAAACTGCTGCAGACTATTGAATGGATAGCACTTAGCCATTAGTCGTGTGGGGGCCTCGCGCAAAGCATGCTTGGATGCGCCTGAATAAAAAGAACAATGCGGGAGCTGTGGTATGAAAACCCTGAGATCGATGTCTATCAGCCGCCGTCTGTGGCTGATCCTTTTGGTGGCGGTGGCAATGCTGGTGGTATTGGGCCTGCTGATGCTGCGCCAGATCCACGGTGACCTGTACCAGGCCAAAGCGGAGAAAACCCGCCACGTGGTGCAGACCGCAGCCGGTGTGCTGGCCTATTACCAAGGCCTGGAGGCAGCCGGCACACTCAGCCGTGAAGCGGCCCAGCAACAGGCGCTGCAAGTGGTACGCGCGCTGCGCTACGACCAGAACGACTACTTCTGGATCAACGACCTGGGGCCGAAGATGATCATGCATCCGGCCAACCCCAAGCTCGACGGCCAGGACCTGTCGGCCATCCGCGACCCCGACGGCTTTGCCGTGTTCAACGAGATGGTCGCCCTGGCTCGGCAGCAGGACGCCGGGCCGGTCAACTACCGCTGGCCCAAGCCCGGTGCCAGCGAGCCGGTGGCCAAGACGTCCTACATCCAGCTGTTCAAGCCCTGGGGCTGGATCATCGGCTCAGGCGTGTACGTCGACGACGTGCAGGCCGAATTCGCCCGCCAGTTGCGCGACGCCTCGCTGGTGGGCGTGGCCATTGCCCTGCTGATGGCGCTGGTGGTCATGCTGATTGCGCGCAGCATCGCCCGCCCGTTGCAGGAAGCAGTGCAGGCCATGGGCAACATCGCCAGCGGCGAAAGCGACCTGACCCGGCGCCTGGACACTCACGGCCGTGACGAAATCACCCACCTGGGCGAGCACTTCAACCGCTTCAATGGCAAGCTGCAAGGCGTGGTCGGCCAGTTGCAAGGCGCGGCCCATGCCCTGGCCCGATCCGCCGGGCATGTCGGCGACAACGCCGGTGCCGCGCAGCAGCACAGCGCCCAGCAATCGCTGCAGATGGACCAGGTGGCGACCGCGGTCAACGAAGTGACTTACGCCGTGCAAGACGTGGCCAAGACCGCCGAGCAGGCCGCCGGTGAAATGCGCACCGCGCAACAGCAGGTGGCACACGGCCAGGAGGCCATTCACGGCAGCCTGGCGCAGATCGACCGGCTGTCGCTGACCATCGACCAGGCCGTGCAGGTGATCCGTGAACTGGCCGGGCACAGCACGCGCATCGGTGGTGTGCTGGATGTGATCCGCTCCATCGCCGAACAGACCAACCTGCTGGCGCTGAATGCGGCCATCGAGGCGGCGCGGGCCGGCGAGCAGGGCCGTGGCTTTGCCGTGGTCGCCGATGAGGTGCGCCTGCTGGCCCAGCGCACGGCGCAGTCGACGGCCGAGATCCATACCATGATCGAGCACCTGCAAAGCCAGTCGGACGCTGCGGTCAAAGCCATCGACACCAGCAGCGAGGCCTCGCGCCAGACGGTCGAGCAGGCCCGCGAGGCCGGTGCCAGCCTGGATGCCATCAACCAATCACTGAACAACCTCACGGCGTTGAATGCCTCCATCGCCAGCGCCACCTTGCAGCAGTCGCACGTGGTAGAAGAGATCAACCGCAACGTGCTGGATACTGCCGGGTTGTCTCAGCAGACCGCCGATGCGGCGCGCCAATCCAGCGATGCCGGGATGGCGCTGGGGCAGTTGAGCGAAGAGCTGGAGCAGTTGTTGCGGCAGTTCCGGGTATAAGGTTGAGAATGCCGGGGGCGCTTTGCGCCCTTTCGCGACACAAGGCCGCTCCTACAGACGATCGCGTCCCCCTGTAGGAGCGGCCTTGTGTCGCGATGGGCTGCAAAGCAGCCCCAAAGACCCCAACGCCCTACACCTTCCCCGGCCGACCCGCTACAATCGCGCCCTTCCCCCGCAGTCTCCAAGGATCGCCGATGTCCGGCCTTGAACTCATCGCCGCCGTCCTCGGCGTCACCGCTGTCTGGCTCACGGTCAAGCAGAACGTCTGGTGCTGGCCCATCGGTCTGGTCATGGTGCTGATCTATGGCTGGCTGTTCTACGAGGTGAAGCTGTACTCCGGCATGTTGCTGCAACTGGCCTATGCCATCCTGCAGGTCTACGGCTGGTGGCAATGGAAGCGCCCGGGCCATGCTGAAGACGCCCGCCAGGTCACCCGCCTGCAGCGCCCGGCATTGCTCGTCGGTTTGGCCGGCGGGGTGCTGTTGAGCGCCACCTTGGGCGCGGCGATGGCCACCTGGACCGACGCCGCCCTGCCCTGGCTGGACGCCACCCTGACCGGCTTCAGCCTGGTGGCACAACTGTGGATGGCGCAGAAGCGCCTGCAGTGCTGGCCGCTGTGGGTAGTGGTAGATATCGTCTACGTGGGCCAGTACCTGCACCAGCAGTTGTACTTCACCGCCGGTTTCTTCGCCGTGCTCACCCTGATTGCCGTGCGCGGCTGGCTGGAATGGCGCCGTGACCCGGCGTTGGTGCAGCCATGAGCGCGGCACAATCAATGAAGGTACTGGTGCTGTGCGGCCCGGAATCCAGTGGCAAGAGCTGGCTCAGCGGTGTGATCCAGGCGCATTTCGGCGGCGTGGTGGTGGCCGAATACGTGCGCCACTTCATCGATCAGGAACGCCGCGACACCTGCTATGCCGATATCCCTGCCATCGCTCGTGGTCAGCTGGCCTGGGAAGACCAGGCCCGTGAGCAGGCACCGTCGCTACTGATTCTCGACACTCACCTGCTCAGCAACATGCTCTGGAGCCACGCCCTGTTCGGCGACTGCCCGGCCTGGCTGGAACAGGCGTTGCTGGCGCGGCATTACCACCTGCACCTGCTGCTGAGCCCGCAAGGCGTGGATTGGGTTGCCGATGGCCAGCGCAGCCAGCCGGAACTGCGCGACCGCCAGCGCTTTTTCGACGACAGCCTGCACTGGCTGCAACGGCATGAGCAGGCGTACAAAATAATTGAGGGCAATTGGCCACAACGCCAGTTGCTGGCACTGCAAACAGTCGCTAAGCTCATTGATAGCGATACGCCATCCTGCCCCACCGAGTGTTAACCCACTGACACACCCTTGTGGGGCGAAGCCCCTGAAAACATGAGGTCTTGCGGGGCGTCGAAAGTAATGTCAAGGCGCTGAAACACTCCTGCAAAAACCCTTCCAATCAAGGCCGACACTGGCTTTGCCTGCACCACTCGCGGCTGCCTGTTTCAGCCCTGAGACAGAATATGCCGCAGCTTGTCATGGTGCCTACCTTAACCTTTTGATCTGAAACCGCTTCTCGAAAGCGGCACACCTTCTGCTCCCTCGTTCACATCGCCGAACAGGGCCAGCGCTCATTGAAGGAGTTGCCGTCGTGAGGAAAACTGACAAACGCCTTTATCACCTGCTGCTGATGGGCTATGTGCTGGGTTCGTTGAGCCTGACGGCCCAGGCCGACAACGGCATCATCGTGATAACCCGTGATGTGCAGACACGCAACGCTGTGGTCCCGCCGTTAAGACCCGACCCCAACCCCACCACCGTCAATGCCAATCCTTCCGCTCACATCCTCAAGCAAACCAACGAACTGAGTGATGGCGACTTCGCCAACATCAGCAGCGGTGCGGGCATCAGCACCCTGATTACCCAGCAGACCAACAACCTGGGCGGCAACCTCAATAACCAGTCCCAACTGCCCAACCTGGCCGGTGGCCGCGGTACAGGCTCGGGAAATGGCATCTCGAACATGGTCAACTCGAGTGTGCAGCGCGGCCTGGCGCCGCTGCAGATCCTGACCGGAGGCAAGTGAGATGAAGCACACGCTGCTGATCCTGGTCACGCTGTGCAGTACATCGGCCTTCGCGCAATCCCCGGTCCCCGTGATCAACAACGCCGACATCGACAGCTCGGGCAGCCGTTACCAGGGCAACCTGTCGGTCAACCAGGCAGCCGGCGACCAACAGCAACAGGCCAACGCGCGCGCCTTCGCCGCAGGGCCCGAGGCTGGCGCCACCACGCAGATCCGCCAACGGCTGAACGCCCCCGCAACTTCCGCGATGGACGCGCGCGCGACCATACAGGGCGACGCCTTCAGCAACGGTAGCGGCGCCCTGGGGGTCAACCAGAGCGCCGGCGCCAACACCCAGCAAGCGAACGCACTGAGCATCAGTCTCGGTGCCCAGCCGCAAAGCATCGACGACAGCGTCCTCATGCAACAGAACGTGGCGCTGCTCAACAACTCCGGTCCGATTGACACTTCAACTGGCAATCGCCAGGTCACCACAAGTGACCAGGCCTTCACCGGTAGCCGTGGAGTGATTCAGTTGAACCAGAGTGCCGGGGTGGGAAACCGAATGGCCAACACCTTGAGCATCCGGGTCGCGGATTGACCCATCCAGTTAAGAACAACACTTAACCTAAAAGTACGGAGAATCACCATGAAACCCTCGATGGCAATCAAGCCTCTGGTTTTCGCAATTGCTGCGGTCATGGCTGTTGCTGTACAAGCTGATCAGAACGACCGGCGTGGCGGGCACCACAATGGTCACCACAATAACGGGCATCACACCCCTCCTCCCACCCGGATCCCTGTGTATGCCACAGCCAACGCCATGGACAGCCAACGCAGCACGGGTAACACCATCACCAACCAAGGCACCATCAACGAAGCCGAAATGAGCAGCTCGGCCACGGGTGCAAGCGGCAACGTGGGTGTCAACGTGGCAGCCGGTAACGGCAACCAGCAGGACAATGCTGCGGCTATTGCCAATGCATCGTCCGAGTCCAGCCTGGACAACAGCTTCGTGTTCGGCACCGCCGAAGCCACCGCTGACGTTCGCCAGTTCAGCAACAACAACCGTGTCGACAACTGGTCCACCCAGAACTCGGCAGTCATGGCCGGCTCGGCCGATGGTGCGGAGGGTAACGTCGGCATCAACATCGCTGGCGGCGACCTGAACCAGCAGAAGAACACCATGGCCATCGCCAACACCGGTGCCCCGCTGGGCAATGCCACTGCCACCGCCTCTGCCGACCAGAACGGCCCAGGCCTGACGGTGAACAACGGCGCCGACCGCACCTACCGGGTGGACACGCTGACCATCACCACCACCAAGAGCGGTTCCAGCTCGCGTGAGGGCACGTTCAATTCGACCGACGACCGCAGCTCGTCCTCGAGCTTCAGCGTGGCCGGCTCGCGAAGTGCCAGTTCCAGTGGCTCCAGTGGCTGGAACTCCAGCGGTTCGAGCAGCATGAACGCCAGCGGCTCGCACAGTTCCACTGCCAGCGGCTCCAACAGCTGGAACGCCAGTGGTTCGATGGCCGGCAACTCCAGTTCGTCCAGCAGTGCCAGCCTGAGCGCCTCCTTGGCCGCGGCAGCCGATGCGACCCGCACCACGACCACCGATTACGGCCGTCACGAGCGCACTCGCACCGACAGCTTCGATGCCTCGCTCAATGCATCGCTCAATGTGGATGTCGACCACTCGCGGGAAAGCTCTTACGACAAGTCGTTCGAGAAGGCATTCGACTCGTCGTATGACAAGGCTCGCCAATCGAGCTACGAGAAGTCTCGCGACTCCTCGTATGAGAAGGCTCACGAGTCGTCCTATGCCAATGCATCGGAATCGGCGTTTGAAAAGTCTGGCGAGAAATCGTCTCAATCGTCGAACGACGTGTCGAAGAGCTACAGCGAAAGCAGTGCCTACGACTTGAGCAATACCGTGTCCTTCCAAGTGCTGACCCCGACCGGATGGGCAAACCCTGTTACCAACACTGCAACCCTTAGTGGTTCGGTGAATGGCGGCAGTGGCAACCTGGGCGTGAACGTGGCAGCCGGTGTGGGCAACCAGCAGAGCAACTCGCTGGCCATCTCCAACACCTCGTTCTGATCGCTGTGCTTGAGGCCCCCTTCGGGGGGCCTTTCTTCAACAGAACCGGAAGGCATCCGATCATGCGCATCATTGCCCTGGCGTTTTTGCTGTGCCTGGCCAGCATGAGCGAAGCTGCACAAATGCCGCTGTCCGTCCTGCCGGGCGGCGCCGTGGTGTTCAAGCCCATCCAGAGCATACGCGAGCGCAAGTTCGCCGACCTGGTGCAACAGAAAACCGACTTCAGCTGCGGCGCCGCCGCGCTGGCCACCATCCTGCGCCAGGCCTACTGGCTGGATGTGGACGAGCAACAGATCATCGAAGGCATGCTGGCCCACGCCGACCAGGACCTGGTGCGCACGCAAGGCTTCTCGATGCTCGACATGAAACGCTACGTGGAAAGCCTGGGGATGCGTGCCCGCGGCTACCGGGTGGCACCCGAGACCCTGCACAGCGTGCGCATCCCGGTCGTGGTGCTGATGGACGTGCGCGGCTACAAGCACTTCGTGGTCATGCAGAAGGTCGACAAGGGTTGGGTGTATATCGGTGACCCGGTACTGGGCCACAAGCGCTACAAAGTCGAAGATTTTCTCAAGGGCTGGAACGGCATCATCTTCGCCGTCATCGGCCAAGGCTACGACAAGAACAACATCCTGCTTGACCCGCCCCTGCCGCTGACCGCCAAGGGCCGGGTGAACAACTTCACCCCGGTGCAGGATGCAGAGCTGCTGGACTTCGGTTTCATCAAAAGCGACTTCTTCTAACGACTCTTGCAACGACAAGGAGCACGAGGCTCCGGGGAGCACCCCAATGAAGAACCCATTCTGGCTCGCGATCGCATGCCTGGCCGTCAGCCTTCCCACCCATGCCGAAACGTTCAAGCCCATCGAGCTGAAGGACCATGAGTTGGCGACCCTGCGTGGCCGCTACGTGATGCCGGGGCGGATCGTGAGTTTCGGCATTGTCATGTCCAGCACCTGGCAGAATGCCAAAGGGGACGTGATCGGTGCCACGAGCACGATGCAGATTCAGCAGTCGACCATCAAACCGCAATTCTATGTGTCGTTGATCGACGAAAGCGGCACCGGCACAGCGTCAGCTGGATCCACCGCACCAGGTACCGGTACCGTCACGGGCGGTGCCGGCCTCAACACCACAGAGGGTGTTACCCAGGTGGTACGCGCCGCTGGCGACAACAACACCGCCTACAACGATGTCGCCATCAATGTCTCCAAGGCCAACCAGGCGCCCGCCATGCAGCCGCAGGGCCAAGCACTGGCCAACGGCCAGACGCTGACGGGCGAAAACGGCGCGGGTGCGCTGAGTGTGTCTGCCAGCGGCGTAGGGGTGCAGTTCAATATCAATGCCAATAACAACCAGGGCAGCAGCGTGCAGCGTCTGGCGCAGGGTGGCTTGATGCAGAACTCGACGCTGCTGGGCAATGGCAACCGGGTGAACAACGTCACCACGCTCAATGTGGTGATGCGTGAAAGCGTGCCAACAGCCGCTTCGCTGAACGGTAGCCTCGATCAGCTCAAAGGTCTTCGCACATTCGGATACTGATCTACGCTCAGTCTCATCAAAAGAAGTCGGCAGGGACGGCAATTCCATGCACCGATCTTTATCGCTCAAAGTTTTTGTGTGTTTGACCACCTTGGCCCCGGCCACATTGCTCTACGCCGCCTCCGACCCACAGGTTGAGGCTCTCAAGCAGGAACTGATGGAACTGAAACGTCGCTACGAAGCCCAGCAGCAAGCGCTGATGGTGCTGGAGCAGCGCGTACGCCAGGTCGAGGAAACCCCGGCAGCACCACCGCCCAAACGCCTGGTCAGGTCCCCGGCCGAAGGGGTCAAGGGCGCACAGACGGTGGCATCGGGTGCACCGGGCACCACCGGCAGCTCCTATGGTCAGGCGCTGACCGCCGACGCCGAACCGGCACAGAGCGTGTCCAACCTGTATGACGAGGCCAGCGGCTTCTTCGGCGGCGGCAAGTTCAGCTTCGAGACCGGTGTCACCTATACCCACTACGATACTCGGGCGCTGGTGCTCAACGGCTTCCTGGCACTGGACTCGATCTTCCTCGGCAGTATCAACCTTGACCGGGTGAAGGCAGATAACTGGACCCTGGACATGACTGCCCGCTACAACCTCGCCCAGCGTTGGCAGTTCGACATCAACGTCCCGGTGGTGTACCGCGAATCCACTTATTCTTCCGGCGGTGCAGGGGGAGCCGGGGCGAGCACCTCGGACGAAACCGTAACCCGCGACCCGGAAATTGGCGACGTCAACGTCGGCGTCGCCTACAAGTTCCTCGACGAAGACGAGACCTGGCCTGACGCCGTCGCTACCTTGCGCATAAAGGCACCGACCGGCAAAGACCCGTATGGCATCAAATTGCGCCAGGTCGAGGGCAACGACAACCTGTCGGTACCGGAAAGCCTGCCGACCGGCAACGGCGTCTGGTCGATCACGCCGGGCATCTCGCTGGTCAAGACGTTCGACCCGGCCGTGCTCTTCGGCAGCCTGTCGTATACCTACAACATGGAAGACTCGTTCAGCGACATCAGCCCACAGGTCAACAGCAAGGTGCCCGGCGACGTGAAGCTGGGCGACTCCTGGCAGATCGGCGGCGGTATCGCCTTTGCCCTGAACGAGAAGATGAGCATGTCGTTCTCGGTGTCCGACCAGTTCGCCCGCAAGAGCAAGATAAAGCCGGATGGTGGTGACTGGCAGTCGATCTCCAACAGCGACTACAACGCAGCCAACTTCAACATCGGCATGACCTTCGCCGCCACCGACAACCTGACCATCGTGCCCAACCTGTCCATTGGTCTGACCGATGACGCACCGGACTTTTCCTTCAGCCTGAAATTCCCCTACTACTTCTGATACTTGCCATCGGCCGGGCCCGCGCTAAAGGGCCCGGTTTTGGTTACCAGCCTTGTCCCGGACCGCCTTCCATGCCACGGCCTGTTATCATCAAGCACAGTTGCATGACGATTTAATGGCAAAAGGGATGTTTTCGTGAAGAACCTGTCAGACCACCCACGTACCCGGCTTGTCGCCCTGGCGACCCTGGTACTGGTGATCCCACTGGGTACGCGCGCCATGCTGGGTTGGTCCAACCCGCTCGGTTACCTGTCCGACCTCGCACTCGGCAGCCTGCTGGTCTTGCTGCTGCACCGTCGGCCGTGGTGGTTGGCGCTCCCCGTATTGCTGGCCTGGGCGGCCCTCTGGGTGGCTTCGGCCGAACTGGTCAGCGCGGTTGGCCGTTTGCCCACCAGCGCTGACCTCACATACCTGCTCGACCCGCAGTTCATGGAAAACTCGACCGGTGGTGGCCTGGCCCATGCCTGGCTGCCCTTGATCATGGGCACCGGCCTGCTGGGCTGGCTGGCCATCGCCTGGCGCAGCCGTAGCCAACGCAGCCAGCCGGTGCCCATGATCAAGGGCAGCCAGGCCTGGGCCATTCCGCTGCTGCTGTTTGGCGCCCATTGGGGCAGCCAGCAACTGGTACCTTCCGACGCCGACCAATGGCGGCAATACAACCTCACCCACCAGTTGCTGTCGGCCGGGGCCGGCAACCTGCAGCGCCAGGTCGAAGGCTGGATGGGCCGCACACATACCTTCACCCCTCTGGCCAGTACCGGCCTGACCCAGTCCGACCTGCATGGCCAGCGGCTGCTCGCCGGGCCAGGCAACGCCCGCAACCTGCTGATCATCACCGTGGAAGGCATCCCCGGGGCCTACCTGCGGCCCAACCGCCACGCCCTGCACAGCCGCTTCGACGAAGAGCTGATGCCAAAGCTCAGCCAGTGGGCCGAGCGCGGCATGAACACCCCGGACTACGTGCTGCATACCCACCAGACCATCCGTGGCCTGTACGCGATGCTCTGCGGTGACTATGACAAACTGGCCAACGGCACGCCCAAGGGCATGGAGCTGCTGACCCAGAACGATCGCAACCAGGCCTGCCTGCCGGCGCAGTTGCGCCAGGCCGGTTTCACTACCCACTACCTGCAGGGTGCCGGCCTGCGCTTCATGGCCAAGGACCGCATCATGCCGCACATCGGCTTTGACTCGGTGCACGGCCAGGAGTGGTTCCGCAACAAGAACTACCTGGACTTCCCCTGGGGCAAGGATGATCGCTCCTTCTTCGAGGGGGCGCTGGACTACGTCGGCCAGCTGCAAAAGCAGGACAAGCCATGGATGCTGACCCTGCTCACCGTGGGCACCCACCAGCCCTACTCGGCGCCGTTCGAGTACATGGAGCGCTACGACACGCCGAAACAGGCGGCAGTCGCCTACCTGGACGATGCGCTCGGTGCATTCCTCGACAACCTCGAACGCCAGGGCGTACTCAAGGACACCCTGGTGGTGGTGACTTCCGACGAGTCCCACGGCATCGACGGTGTGCGCCTGGCCTCGTCCTGGGGCTTCAACCTTACTCTGGCGCCGGAGCAGGCGCAGTTGCCACGGATCAAGCGGGGTACCTACGGCCATATCGACCTGGCCACCTCCCTGCTCGACTATTTTGCGCTGCCCATCCCCATGGCGCTCGGCGGTCGCTCGCTGTACCGCGATTACGACAGCGGTCGTGAAATGATCTCCTACACCAACGGCATGCTGCGCTATCACGACGGCCGGGGTGTGTTCACCGAATGCGATTTCCAGCAGCGCTGCCGGCGTTACGCCAGCGAGGGCTTCATCGCCGACCAGGCACGTTACCTTGGGCTGGGCGACAGCCTGCTGGGCCAGCAGATCGGTGCCCTCGCGGGGGTGCTCGACCAGTCCCTGCTGCAGACACCGCTCAACCTGCGTTACCAGTTCGGCGGCCCATCGCCGATCCAGCTGCGCAAGCGCATCAAAGATGACTGGGCCGACAACCTGATCGGCGCCCAGTACCTGGAAATGCCCGAGGGTTCGCATACCCGCGTACGGGTCAAGGTACGATCGCTGGACCCCAAGCGCGCAGCCTATATCCAGCTCAAGGCCAAACAGCTGGAGCAGGACGTACCGCTAGGCTTGCCTTACGAAGTGAAAGTCACCGCCGACGAGCCGCTGGAAATGGAGTTCAGCTTCGACAACCCGACCGCGCGCAAAGCGTTTTCCTTCCATTTGCTGGGCTATGGTGGTGGCCAGGTGGAAATCAGCGACTTCAGTGTGATAACCGCGCTGCCAGGGGAAGATGAAGCAGCGGATGAGCTGACCGAAGGGCATATCGCCCATTCGGGCTGAACGGTACCACTCATCGCCGGGCCGCCGCGACCTGTCGATTCAACCCGCCCGTGCTCGACTAGTGTGTGAATCACCCAATGTGGAGATAACACCATGAGCACGAGCGAAAGCAGGCACCCGGTGGTTTCCCGCAGCCAGTGGCTGGCGGCCCGCCGGCAGCTGTGGCTGCACGAAAAGGCCTTCACCCACCACCGCGACGCGCTGTCCGCAGCCCGTCGCGCCCTGCCCTGGGTCAAGGTGGAGCACGACTATCGCTTCCAGGGGCCCGACGGCGAACTGAGCCTGGCCGACCTGTTCGCAGGCCGCAGCCAACTGCTGGTTTACCACTTCATGTTCGCCGAAGGCTGGAGCGAAGGTTGCCACGGCTGCTCATTCCTGGCCGACCACTTTGACGGCGCCAACCTGCACCTGGCCCATCACGACGTGTCGCTGGTGGCGGTGTCGCGTGCGCCGTATGCCGAGTTCCAGGCATTCCGCCGGCGCATGAGCTGGCAGTTTCCCTGGTATTCGTCACATGGCAGCGGCTTCAACGAGGACTTTGGCGTCAGCGTCGGCAGCGAGGGCCAGCGGCAGTACAACTATGAGCCATATGAGGGCGATGAAAGCGAGCTTCCCGGGCTGAGTGCGTTCTACCGCGAGCCGGACGGCAGCGTGTACCACACCTACTCGACCTATGCCCGCGGGCTGGACATCCTGGTCAACACCTACAACTTCCTCGACATCGCGCCACTGGGGCGCAACGAGGCCGGGACCATGGACTGGGTGCGGCACCACGACCGTTATGAAGGGCAGCCGGACAAGCCTAACTGCTGCCACAAATAACGTGAGGCAACACATATCCCTTGTGGAAGCGGGCATGCCCGCGAACACCGGCAAAGCCGGTGCCAGGCACCGCATCGCCTGTTTCGCGGGCGCGCCCGCTCCCACTGGGGCCGCGGTATGTCAGCCGCGCACACCCAGCATCCCGCGCTCGACGATGAAGTCGATCACCGCCTGCAGCCCCTCGCCCTTCTTCAGGTTGCTGAAGGTCCATGGCCGCTCCGGGCGCATGCGCTGGGTATCGCGCTCCATCACTTCCAGCGAAGCCCCCACATAGGGCGCCAGGTCGGTCTTGTTGATCACCAGGAAGTCCGACTTGGTAATCCCTGGCCCACCCTTGCGCGGGATCTTCTCCCCTTCGGCCACGTCGATCACGTAGATGGTCAGGTCGGCCAGCTCAGGGCTGAAGGTGGCACTCAGGTTGTCACCGCCGCTTTCGACAAAGATAACCTCGAGGTTGCCAAATTTGCGCGCCAGTGCTTCGACCGCCGCCAGGTTCATCGAGGCGTCTTCACGTATCGCCGTGTGCGGGCAGCCGCCGGTTTCCACGCCGACGATGCGCTCCGGCTCGAGGGCCCCGGCTTCGGTCAGGATGCGCTGGTCTTCCTTGGTGTAGATATCGTTGGTGACCACTGCGATCTGGTAATGGTCGCGCATGGCCTTGCACAAGGCTTCGAGCAGCGCCGTCTTGCCGGAGCCGACCGGGCCGCCGACACCGACGCGCAGGGGTTGTTGATAGCTTTGCATGCAGGCAGTCCTCAGGAACGGAACAAACGGGTGTATTGGGTTTCGTGACGCGATGAGGCAATGGCCAGCAATGGCAGGCCACCGCCAAGCTGGTCATCGCCCAGGCCCAGTGCCTGGTCGAGGGCCGCGGGCAGCCCTGCCCCCAGGTCGCGCAGCAAGGTCTGGGCGGCCTGCTGGCCGAACGGCACCAGCTTGACCCCGGCCATTACCGCGCCCTCCAGCCAGGCAAAACCATGGCCCAGGGCCAACTGGCGCAGTGGGATCGCCCAGTGCGCAGCCAGCCAGGCCATACCGCCCAGCTGGGTGAGTTCTAGGCTGGCCCGCCAGGCCGGCGCCTGGCCCAGTTGCCAGCCGTCCAGCAGCCGTGCCAGCGCCGCGCCGCGCTGCTGTTCTTCCAGGCGCAGCTCGGCGGTTTCACGGTTGGCCAGCAGAAAGCGGCTCCAGTGGCCGAAGGCTTCGGCGTCCTCGGCCTGGCAGGCGTGGTACAAGCGCGCCAGCACCGGCCAGTCGAGGCAGGCCAGGGTGTCGTCGATCTGCTCGCGCTGCCAGGCAGCGAAACCATCCACGTCCCGTACCCAGCCCGCCTCGACCGCCCACTCCAGGCCTTGCGAGTAGGTGAAGCCACCCACCGGCAAGCCAGGGCTGGCCAGCTGCAGCAGGCGCAACAGCGCCAGGTCGCTGTCCATCAACCAGCCAGTACCAGCGCGGCGCCGGCCAGCAGGCCGCCGCCAAAGGCCTTCTGCAGGCCGCTATGCCTGCGCAACAGGCAACCGACCGCAAAGCCGGCCGCCAGCAACAGGCCGCTGACCGTGACGAAGCCGGCGCTGAACTGCCAGAACGCGCTTGGCGTGGCTTCCACGCCATGGGCCCAGCCATGGAACAGGGCGAACACCGGCATGGCCATTGCCAGCAGCAGCTGGCGGCTGGGCAGCAGCACGGCACCGGCAGCCACCAGCAGCGACACAGCAATCAGGGTTTCCATACCCAGTACATCGCCGAACAGGTGGCCGCACACCGCGCCGCCAAACATCGCCGCCAGGGTTGCCAGGGGTAGCGTCAGGTTGCGCCGGGTCAGCGCGGCGAGCGCACCGGTGCCCAGCAGCATCAGCAGGTGGTCAAGACCGGTCAGCGGGTGTAGCAGGCCGTCCTGCAGCGGGTTGGCGTCGTGCCCGGGGTGGGCGAAGGCAGGCAGAGCCAGCATCAGCAGAAACAGGGCGAAAGTCTTTTTCATCGGTTGCTCCAGGCAGTTCAGGAATGGGCAGGCAGGCGCACGAACGGGTGATCGTGGCCGTGGGCATGGCTATGGCTGTGGCTGTGCGGTGCGCTCTGGTAGGCGCCCGCTTCAGGCTCGAACGGCGCCTGTTCGGCCTCTACCGTCAGGCCCAGGCCACGCAACATGTCGTCCAGCACGTGGTCGTGCTGGAAGCGCAACAGGCCGGGTTCGATCTGCAGCGGTACATGGCGGTTGCCCAGGTGATAGGCCGCGCG
The DNA here is from genome assembly GCF_046557535.1 of Pseudomonas sp. S1(2024). Classification (NCBI taxonomy): domain Bacteria; kingdom Pseudomonadati; phylum Pseudomonadota; class Gammaproteobacteria; order Pseudomonadales; family Pseudomonadaceae; genus Pseudomonas; species Pseudomonas sp. S1(2024). The sequence continues at coordinate 3,732 of NZ_JBKGFP010000114.1, read as the reverse complement.
GGCCAGCAGGTGCGGGTCGGCGCAGCGCACCGTGGACACCGCCTCGGGCGCCGCCAGCACACGGATCAGCTGGGTGCCCTCGGCATCGGCCAGCAGTTCGCCTCCGCGCAGCAGGTGGCCGCGTTCGAGCATCAGCCCGGCCTCGCGACCATCATCCAGGGTCACCCGCAGGCGGCTCTTGATGCGGCTGTCCACGTCCAGGGTGACGGTGCCGGTTTCGCCCAGCTGGCCGGGCTCGGTGATACGGCGGGTCAAGACAATCATCGGTGCTCCTTCAGAACAGGAAGTAACGCTGGGCCAGCGGCAGTTCGCGGGCCGGTTCGCAGACCAGCAGTTCACCGTCGGCACGCACCTGGTAGGTCTGCGCATCGACCTCGATCAGCGGCTGCAAGGTGTTGTGGACCATGTCGGGCTTGCGCACCCGGCGGCAGCCGTGGGCCACGCCGATCAGGCTGCGCAGGTTCAACTCCTCGGCCAGGCCACGGTCCATCGCCGCCTGGGGCAGGAAGGTCATGCGCGTGGCATGCCGCGCCGCGCCCAGGGCGCCGAACATCGGGCGGTAATGCACCGGTTGCGGCGTGGGGATGGAACCGTTGATGTCCCCCATGGGCGCGGTGACGATCATCCCGCCCTTGATGACCAGGGCCGGCTTGACCGCAAAGAACGCTGGCGCCCACAGCACCAGGTCGGCCAGTTTGCCGACTTCCACCGAGCCCACTTCGTGGCCGATGCCGTGGGTCAGGGCCGGGTTGATGGTGTACTTGGCGATGTAGCGCTTGACCCGGAAGTTGTCGCTGTAGCTGGTGTCCGGCGCCAGTGGCCCGCGGCGCAGCTTCATCTGGTGGGCCACCTGCCAGGTGCGCAGCACCACCTCGCCAACCCGGCCCATGGCCTGGGAGTCGGACGAAGTCATGGCAAAGGCGCCCATGTCGTGGAGGATGTCCTCGGCGGCGATGGTTTCGCGGCGGATGCGCGACTCGGCAAAGGCCACGTCTTCGGCGATGCTCGGGTCCAGATGGTGGCAGACCATGAGCATGTCCAGGTGCTCGTCCACGGTGTTGACCGTGTACGGCAGGGTCGGGTTGGTCGAGGACGGCAACACGTTGGCCTGCCCTGCCGCGCGGATGATGTCCGGGGCGTGACCGCCACCAGCACCCTCGGTGTGGAAGGTGTGGATGGTGCGGTCGCCGATCGCCGACAGGGTGTCTTCGATGCAGCCGGACTCGTTGAGGGTGTCGGTGTGGATCGCCACCTGGATGTCCATTTCCTCGGCCACGCCCAGGCAGCAGTCGATGGCTGCTGGTGTCGAACCCCAGTCTTCGTGCAGCTTGAGGCCCACGGCGCCGGCTGCGATCTGCTCGCGCAGCGCTTCCGGCCGCGAGGCGTTGCCCTTGCCCAGCAAGCCGATGTTGATCGGCAGGCTGTCGGCAGCCTGGAGCATGCGCGCCAGGTACCAGGGGCCGGGCGTGCAGGTGGTGGCGTTGGTGCCGGTGGCCGGCCCGGTACCGCCGCCGATGAAGGTGGTGACACCGCTGTTCAGCGCCTCGTCCACCTGTTGCGGGCAGATGAAGTGGATGTGCGAGTCGACACCACCGGCGGTGACGATCTTGCCCTCGGCCGCGATCACCTCGGTGCCGGGGCCCACTGGCACGTTCACGCCCGGCTGCACATCGGGGTTGCCAGCCTTGCCGATCACCGCGATACGCCCGTGCTTGATACCGATATCGGCCTTGACGATGCCCCAGTGGTCGATGATCAGGGCATTGGTCAGTACCAGGTCCATGGCTTCGGCAGCCAGCATCTGGCCCTGCCCCATGCCATCGCGGATGACCTTGCCGCCACCGAACTTCACCTCTTCGCCATAGATGGTGAAGTCGTGCTCCACCTCGACCCACAGCGCGGTGTCGGCCAGGCGCACGCGGTCGCCCACGGTGGGGCCGAACATGTCGGCATAGGCCTGGCGGGAAATGCGGCTCATGCCCTGCCCTCCAGCGCGCCCATCACCTTGCCCTGGAAGCCGTAGACCTCGCGCTTGCCGGCGTATGCCACCAGTTGCACGGTACGCGCCTGGCCAGGCTCGAAGCGCACGGCGGTACCCGCGGGGATGTCCAGACGAAAGCCCAGCGTAGGCGCGCGCTCGAACACCAGCGCCTCGTTGACTTCGTAAAAGTGGTAGTGCGAGCCGACCTGCACCGGCCGGTCGCCATGGTTGGCCACGCTGACGCTGACTGTCGCGCGGCCGCTGTTCAGCTCGATGTCGCCGGCGGCGACCTGGATTTCACCTGGGATCATGCGGGGCTCCTGGGCAACTTCAAACGATGGGGTCATGCACGGTCACCAGCTTGGTGCCATCCGGGAAGGTCGCTTCGACCTGCACGTCGTGGAGCATTTCGGCGATGCCAGGCATTACCTGCTCGCGGCTCAATACTTCACGCCCCAGGCTCATCAGCTCGGCGACGGTGCGGCCATCACGGGCGCCTTCGAGCACGGCGGCACTGATCAACGCCACCGCTTCCGGGTAGTTGAGTTTCAGGCCACGGGCCAGGCGCCGCTCCGCCAGCAGCGCGGCGGTGAACAGCAGCAGTTTGTCTTTCTCTCTCGGGGTCAGCTCCATGGCGCTCTCTCAGGTGGCCCAGATACGCGGCGGGCAGGCCGGCAGGCCGAGGACGGCCGGGCGCAGCACATGCCACAGGCGTTGCAGGGTGCGTTGCAGGTGTTGGTTGTCATGGTCGAGCACGCGAATCACCAGCAACGACCCGAGCAGGGTCGCGCCGGCCGGGTTGGCCATCTCATCGAGCAGCGGGCGCACCAGATCCAGCACGGCCTGGTCGGCGGGTGCGGCGCAGAAGGTGGCCAGCAGCGGATGCCCGCCAAGCTTGCTCAGGCGCCCGCCTTCGACGCGTAGGCGCTCGTGCAGGCCCACTTCGTCGGGCAGTTCGATGTGCAAGCGGCTGTCGAGGGCTCCGTGATCGAACCGCTCGCTCATCACCGGGCGCCCCAGGCACAGGGTTTCCCAGGCCAGCAGGCGCGCCCCCGGTTCGAGGGTGAAACGGCTGTCGAGGCTGGCGCGGGCGCCGGAGAAGAAGATGCTGTCCTGCGGCAGCCACTCCAGGGTGCTGTCGGCGCCCAGGTGAAAACGCTGGACCAGCCGCGCGGTCGGGCCGATGCTGCGGTAGAACTTGCTGGCGCCGGGCATGGTCAGCAGCGCGTGGCTGCCCGGCTCCAGCTGGATATCCAGCTCCAGGCGGTCGCCAGCGACGATCCCTCCAGGAGGGTGCAGCACGTAGACATGGCACGGTGCACCTTCCGGATAGAACGGTCGCTGCACCAAAAGAGGTCCGAAATGCCGCCACGCACCAAGGCGGGTCACCTTGTCGCGTCTGACGAAGCGCAACTGCAGGTGAGCACTCCAGCCGGCATCGTCGTGTTGTTGTTCGATCTGCTCCGCGAGCGACATCCTGCGGCCCCTGAAATCCGTGGCCTGCTGGCCGTTTAGAGTGGCAGGCACGCACGGCTACGGCGTGCGCGCCCTGACCACTCGATCAAATTCGCAGGCTGGATATAGCAGGTTGCGGGCCAACTCCGCAGGTGAACGAAGATGAAGGATTTGCCATGGCCGCTCTGGCATCGGGCATACGGGGGGATGGCGCACAAGGCAGGGGCGTGCTTCGGCCCTGTTTCGGTGCCGGAGCAAGGTGAAAATGGGGCTGCGTTGCAGCCCTTCGCGGGCGC
>NZ_JBKGFP010000113.1:0-23838 GCF_046557535.1 Pseudomonas sp. S1(2024) | reverse complement strand
CTTGTGTCGCGAAAGGGCTGCGCAGCAGCCCCGGATTTACGCCTTCGCCGCGAAGATTGCCGGGGCCGCTTTGCGGCCCTTTCGCGACACAAGGCCGCTCCTACAGGAAAGCGTGCAGGCCTGCAGGTATCTGCTAGGCAAACACGGTAACCGTCTGCCGGCTCAAGGCCAGCAACTCGCCCTGCGCCGTCCTCAACGCAGCGGCAGCGTGCCCGTAACCATCCCGCGCATGCTCGGTTTCCACGCAATAACGGCACCAGTCCAGGGTCGATAGCTGCGCCGTGGGCTGCATGAATTCTATGGTCCAGGTCAACGTACTGCCGGCAGCCGGCTGTTTGAGAAACGGCATCAGGCTTGGCGGCCAGGCATCGACCAGCGCCAGCAGGTGCGCCTCGTTGACCGGTTCTTCGGCCACCCCGCGCAAACGTACCCAACCGCCCATTTGCCGCGACTGATTGCCACTGAACGGCAATCCACCCACCGCCCAGCGCAAGGCCACATGCTGCATGAACTCCGGAGTAACGCCTTTGATATGGGGTAGCTCGGGAGCTGCATCGTCGAGCGCTTTCATTTCCTCGGCCGGCAAGGCTGGCACATCGACCACCGACGGCCGCCCTGCACCGAAATTGCCCTGCACCAGCGTCACTACCTGGCCGTCTTGAACGGCACGGCCCAGCAAGGTGCTGACAGCCTTGCCTTCACGCAGCACCTCTACATCGAAGCGGATTGGCACATCGGCCGCGGCTGGCGCCACAAAGCTGATGGCCAACGAACGCACGGGGCGGTCATCGGAGATTTTCTGGCGCATGGCTTCATACACCATGGCCGCCATCAGCCCGCCAAAGGCGGCGCGCCCCTGGGCCCAGCTTGGCGGGATACATACAGCTTCGGGGTTGACCCGCACGGCGTCGAGCAGTTGGTTGAAATTCATTGGCCGGCTCCTGCCTGCTGCGAATAAGGTCTGCCCATCCTAGCCAGCAAACCCATGCCGATCAGCCCGCATTTCGGTCATTTTTCGGGCTTTCGCCGCGCCAACGCCTGCTGCAGTGCATCCAGCGTCGCATCCGAATGGCGCTCGGCCTCGTGCAATTCCTGCTCCCAGGCGACCTTGCACGGCGCCAGGTCGGCATGCTCGCGCGCCTGCAGCAGCCATTGCAGGCGATCATGCCAGTCACCCAAATCGCCCTGGGCCTGCTTCAGCAAGCGCCGCAACTGCTTGCCCGCATGGTCGAGCTGCGGATAGGCCTCATCGCCATAGCGCGCACGCTTGATCAGCAAACGCAGGCGGTGGCGGTCGTGGGCCGGGTCCTGCAATGCCTGGTACAACTTGCGCCACTGCTTGCCCAGGCGTTTGTCGATGCGCTTTTCCAGCGCCTTGACCAGGCCCTCGCGACCGGCTGCACGCATGAACAGCGGAAACGCGTCGACAATCGCCAGCACCCGCGTCAGTTCGGGGCTGGCGGCAACACTGGCGAATGTCCTGGCACGCCCTTCCAGGCGCCGCTGCCCGGCCTCGGCAAAACCATGCCCGATCAGTTCGGCCGCCAGCACCTCACGGTCGCGCAACGGCGTGGTGAGGGTACCCAACGACCTGGCGGCCTCCTCCAGCTGCTCCACCCCCGGCAGCCCACGCAGCGGCCGCAGCAGGCTGCGCAGGCGCCGCAGGGTGGTGCGCAGGTCATGCAAGGCCTCGCTGTCGGTATCTGCAGCCAGGCGCTCGCGGCAGGCCAGCAGGCGCACCTGCAAGGCCACTATCTGGGCAACCACATGATCGAGCATGGCAGACATTGAAGGACGCTCCTTGGTCAGCGCCCGGCGCGCGACTCACGAATGTAGAAACGGGCCTTTTCGGCTTTTCTGGTACAACTTTCGTAACCTTCGAACTGCTGTTGGGTCTTGGCACCGGTCAGCAGCGACAAGGCCTTGGAGTAGCTCACGGCACCGGCAAAGCCTTCGGCCTTGGCCAGGTCCAGCTCCTTCCAGGCGGCATCCAGTTGGGTTGCGCAACTCTCGCGGTAGGCCGTCTTGCCCGCGCAGCCAGCAAGGGCCAAGGCGATCAGTGGAAGGCAGATCCAGGCTTTCATCGGTAATACCTCAATGGAAAAAACATTGGCTGTTCGACGCCCCGGCAGCTGAAAAGTGCCCTGCCCAGCCAGCTTGGCCCAGCCAGTTTTATTACAGTAGCTCAGCACGATGCACATTGAAGCACAGGTGGCGATGGGTGCATTGTAGGACCATGGTTGCACTGGCCGGGGAATGTTCATGAGCAAACGCGTGGCACTGGTACTGGGATCGGGTGGAGCCCGGGGGTATGCACACATCGGCGTGATCGAGGAAATCGAGCGCCGCGGCTACGACATTGCCTGTATCGCCGGCTGCTCGATGGGTGCGGTAATCGGCGGCATCTACGCCGCGGGCAAGCTGGAAGACTACCGCAACTGGATCGAGAGCCTCGACTACCTGGATGTGTTGCGCCTGGTCGATGTCAGCTTTCGCCTCGGCGCAATTCGCGGCGACAAGGTGTTCGGGCAAATCCGCAAGATCGTCGGCGAGATCAACATCGAGCAATTGCGCATCCCCTACACCGCGGTTGCAGCCGACCTCACCAACCAGCAGGAAATCTGGTTCCAGGAGGGCTGCCTGCACCAGGCCATGCGCGCCTCGGCAGCCATCCCCAGCCTGTTCACCCCGGTGATGCAAGGCAACCGCATGCTGGTCGACGGTGGCATCCTCAACCCGCTGCCGATCGTGCCGGTGGTGTCCAGCCACTGCGACCTGATCATCGCGGTCAACCTCAATGCCACCAACCAGAAGCAGTACCAGCTACCGGTGATCGAACGCCCAGCGGCGTTCAAGATGCGCTTCGATGCGCTACTCAGTTCGCTGGGTTCGCGCTTGCCGTTCCGGCGCAAGCCGGCGGAGGAGCTGATACGTATCGAGCAGGAAATCGTCGCCGAAGGGCTGGCGCCGCCTAACCCGTGGCTGGCCGATGCCGCCAACCCGGAAGGCCAGCAACCGGCGGCGGCGCCGGAGCGCGAAGGCGCGCCGAAGTCGGCGACTGGCTCGTTCATCATCGACAACGTGGGGCCCGCTTCGCTGCTGGACTTGATCAACCAGAGCTTCGAGGTCATGCAGACCTCGTTGGCGCAGTACAAGATCGCCGGCTATCCGCCGGATGTACTGATCAACGTGCCCAAACGGGTATGCCGGTTTTTCGAGTTCTACAAGGCGCCGGAGCTGATTGCCCTGGGGCGGGAGATTGCGCGGGATACGCTGGATAATTATGAAGGGGTGAAACGCTAGGCCTTGTACTGCCTGTAATGGCCTCATCGCCGGCAAGCCAGCTCCCACAGATACCCCGCAATGCTTGAGGCAAGTGTGATACCTGTGGGAGCTGGCTTGCCGGCGATGAGGCCATTACAGGCAGCAGAAACGAAACAGGCCGCACTGGGCGGCCTGTTCGTTCACGCATCCATCACCTTAGTAACGGGTGATGTCTGCCTTGGCTTCCAGCTGCTTGCGGTACGCCGCGAAGTCTTGCTGGCCAGCACGCGACGCGAGGTAGCGGCGGATCTGCTGCTTCTCTTCGTCGGTGGCAGCAGCGCCTTCGTTGACACCCTTGAGCTGCAGTACCACCAGGCTACCGTCACGCAGCACGACGCTGCCATAAACCGGCTTGTCCTTGGCCTGTGGCTTGCCCAGGCGGAACAGCGCCTGCAGCTCGGCCGGGTCGATACCGTCCTCGCCGCGGGTAACTGCTTCATAGGCCTTCCAGCCCTGCCCTTCGTGCACACTGCCCGCTGCGATGGAACCGTCACGCAGGCCGGCAATCAGCTTGTCCGCCTTGGCCTTGAGCTCGGCAGTTGCCTTCTCCTTGGCCAGGTGCTCGCTGATGTTCTTGGCCACGGCTTCCAGCGGCAGCTGCTCAGGCTTGCGGTGCTCCTTGACGCGCAGCACCACGGTGGTTTCCGGGTCGAGCTCGATGGCGGTGCTGTTGGCACCCTCCTCCAGCACTTCTTCGGAGAATGCGGCCTGCACGACCGAACGGTTGGCAGTGATGCCTTCGCCACCCTCGCGGCCGAACGCTGCGGAGGTTTGCACCTTCAGGTTCAGGTCCTGGGCCGGCTGGGCCAGGTCCGAAGCCTCGTAGGCAGCATCCTGCAGCTGCTTGCTGGCATCTACGTAACGCTGCTCGACCAGAGGGATCTTCAGGTCACGGGTCAGCTTGTCCTTCAGGCTGGCGAAGCTCGGCACTTCCGGCGCCTGCACGCCCAGCAGCTTGATCAGGTGGTAGCCGAACTCGGTGCGAACCGGCGCCGAGACCTGGCCGTCCTGCAGCTTGTACAGCGCATCCTCGAACGCCGGGTCGTAAACACCCGGGCCGGCGAAGCCAAGGTCACCGCCGCTATTGGCCGAACCCGGGTCCTGGGAGAACTCCTTGGCCAGCGCGGCAAAGTCTTCGCCCTTGGCCAGGCGTTGCTCGATCTCTTCGGCGCGGGCCTTGGCCTGGGCGTCGGTGACCTTGTCGTTGACCTCGATGAGGATGTGCGCGGCATGACGCTGCTCGGCGAGGTTGGCGATTTCCTTCTCGTACTGGGCCTTGAGCTCTTCGTCGGTCACCTTGACCTGATCGAAGAACGCCGACTTCTTCAGCTCGATGTAGTCGATCACCACCTGGTCTGGCGACATGAACTCCTTGGCGTGCTGGTCGTAGTGCGCCTTGACCTCTTCATCGCTGACCTTGACCGCGGCCGGGTCGGCCTTGAAGGTCAGGGAAGCGAAGTCACGGGTCTGCTTCTCGAGGCGGGCAAAGGCATCGACCTGCTGGTCGGTCACGAAGCTGCTGCCGGCCAGGCCGGTGCGCAGCTGGCCGATGAGCATTTCCTCGGCGAGCATGTCGCGGAACTGCATGCGGCCATAGCCCATCTGGCGAATGACCTGGTCGAAACGGTCGGCACTGAATTTGCCGTCCACCTGAAACTCCGGCGTCTGCAGGATCACCTGATCCAGTGCGGCTTCGGAGAAGGCGAATTTGGCATCTTCGGCGCCTTGCAGCAGCAGCTTGCGGCTGATCAGCCCCTTCAGTGCCTCTTCGCGCAGCAATTTGTCATCCAGCAGCGCCGGGTCGAAATCCTTGCCCAACTGTTGCATCAGCTGACGGCGCTGCATGTCGGCCGCCTGGCTCAGCTCGTTCTGGCTGATGGTCTGGCCGTTCACCTTGGCGGCGTCCTGGCTATGGGTGGCGGCCTGGAAAATGGCTTCGAAACCGGTCAACGCCATCAACACGACGATAAGGCCGATGATGGTCTTGGCAATCCAACCTTGTGAATTGTCCCTGATATTTTGCAGCATGCGTCCCCCAGAAACGGTTGTACCACTGCGTCGACAACCGCGGAGCGTGGGTAGAAACCTGATAAAAGAAAGGCGCATCCGAGGATGCGCCTTTTCTTAGCAAACGTGTCAGGCGGGAACGTTTGCGCCCCGCCATCACCGTGCTCGGACCTGGCCAGGCCGGGTCCGGCTGAAAGAGACGACTTAGTTGACGGCGTCTTTCAGGCCTTTGCCAGCCTTGAAGCCTGGAACCTTGGCGGCAGCGATCTTGATCGCGTTACCGGTTTGCGGGTTGCGGCCGGTGCGCTCTGCACGCTCCTTGACCGAGAAGGTACCGAAGCCAACCAGTACCACATCGTCACCTTGCTTCAGGGCGCCGGTGACGGATTCGATGACTGCGTCCAGCGCACGGCCGGCTACAGCTTTCGGGATGTCAGCAGATGCGGCGATAGCGTCAATCAGTTCCGACTTGTTCACTCTAAGTCCCCTTATTTCTCTATTGAGTTTGTTTCTAAGTATGTAATGAAAAGCTTATGAAACGTGCGCTGGGTGGCCTGATGACAATAGCGTGCCGCTTTATAGCAAGGCCCCGAAAAAACTGTCAAGGAAAGCCCCCCAGCCAAAAACTACTAGTGCGTGCTAATTCTTTCCTTAGCATCGCCGTCGCGCTTTTCATCTTTCGCGACAATCTCCGGAGCCACATCTGGCAAGGGCTCCGGGGCGTATTGCAGCGCAATTTGCAGGACTTCGTCAATCCATTTGACTGGTTTGATCTGCAGATCCTGTTTGATATTTTCCGGAATCTCCTTCAGATCGCGAACATTCTCCTCGGGAATGATCACCGTCTTGATCCCGCCACGGTGTGCCGCCAGCAGTTTTTCCTTCAACCCGCCAATGGCCAGCACCTGGCCACGCAGGGTGATTTCGCCGGTCATGGCCACATCGGCACGTACCGGAATCTGCGTCAGCGCCGACACCAGCGCGGTGCACATGCCGATACCGGCACTTGGGCCATCCTTCGGCGTGGCGCCTTCAGGCATGTGGATATGCACGTCGTGCTTCTCGTGGAAGTCGGCGGCGATACCCAGGCTGCGGGCACGGCTGCGCACCACGGTCTGCGCGGCGGTGATCGACTCGACCATGACGTCGCCCAGCGAGCCGGTCTTGATCAGCTGGCCCTTGCCGGGAATGACCACGGCTTCGATGGTCAGCAGTTCGCCGCCCACCTGGGTCCAGGCCAGGCCGGTAACCTGGCCGATCTGGTCCTGCTGCTCGGCCAGGCCGTAGCGGAACTTGCGCACGCCGAGCAGATGCTCCAACTGCTCGCTGGCTACCTTGACCTTGACCTGCTTCTGCCCGGTATGTTCCTTGACCACCTTGCGGCAGACTTTGGCGATTTGCCGCTCCAGGCCGCGCACACCGGCTTCGCGGGTGTAGAAGCGGATGATGTCGCGGATCGCCGAGACATCGACTTCCAGCTCGTCCTTCTTCAAGCCGTTGGCCTTGACCTGCTTGGGCACCAGGTACTTGACCGCGATGTTGATCTTCTCGTCCTCGGTGTAGCCCGGCAGGCGGATGACTTCCATCCGGTCGAGCAGCGCCGGCGGGATGTTCATCGAGTTCGAGGTGCACAGGAACATCACGTCCGAGAGGTCGTAGTCGACCTCCAGGTAGTGGTCGTTGAAGTTGTGGTTCTGCTCCGGGTCGAGCACTTCGAGCAGTGCCGAGGCCGGGTCGCCACGCATGTCGCTGCCCATCTTGTCGATTTCGTCCAGCAGGAACAGCGGGTTGCGCACCCCCACCTTGGTCATCTTCTGGATCAGGCGGCCAGGCATGGAACCGATGTAGGTACGGCGGTGACCACGGATCTCGGCCTCGTCACGCACACCACCCAGGGCCATGCGCACGAACTTGCGGTTGGTGGCAGCGGCGATCGACTCGGCCAGCGAGGTCTTGCCGACGCCGGGTGGGCCGACCAGGCACAGTACCGGCCCGCGGATCTTCTTGACGCGCTTTTGCACGGCAAGGTACTCGAGGATGCGTTCCTTGACCTCTTCCAGGCCGTAGTGGTCGGCATCGAGGATTTCCTCGGCCTTGGCCAGGTCCAGACGCACCTTGCTCTGGGCCTTCCACGGCACCTGCACCAGCCAGTCGAGATAGGAACGGACCACAGTGGCCTCGGCCGACATCGGCGACATCTGCTTGAGCTTGTTCAGCTCGGCCTGGGCCTTGGCCAGTGCATCCTTGGGCAGGCCAGCGGCTTCGATGCGCTTTTTCAGCTCTTCGACTTCATTGTGGCCTTCGTCGCCATCACCGAGTTCCTTCTGAATGGCCTTCATCTGCTCATTCAGGTAGTACTCGCGCTGGCTGCGCTCCATCTGCTTCTTGACCCGACCGCGAATGCGCTTTTCGACCTGCAGCAGGTCGATTTCGGCATCCAGCAGCGCCAGTACGTGCTCGACACGGGTCGGCAGGTCGACGATTTCGAGAATTTCCTGTTTCTGCTCGATCTTCAGGGCCATGTGTGCGGCCATGGTGTCGACCAGGCGCCCTGGCTCTTCGATGCTGTTTAGCGACGACAGCACTTCGGCTGGGACTTTCTTGCCCAGTTGCACGTATTGCTCGAACTGCGACAGCAGCGTGCGCACGAACACTTCCGACTCGCGCTCGGCGGCGTCGGCTTCGTCGATCAGGGAAACTTCGGCACGGATGTGCCCTTCCACTTCACTGAAACGCTCCACAGCACCGCGCTGCTCGCCCTCGACCAGCACCTTGACGGTGCCATCGGGCAGTTTCAGCAATTGCAGCACGGTGGCAACGGTACCTACGCGGTACAGTGCATCCTCGCCCGGGTCATCGTCGGCCGGGTTTTTCTGGGCCAGCAGAAGAATCTGCTTTTCGCCCGTCATCGCCGCCTCAAGGGCTTCGATGGACTTTTCGCGCCCCACGAACAGCGGGATGACCATGTGCGGGTAAACAACGACATCGCGCAATGGCAAAAGAGGCAAGTCGAGGGTGGTCTTCATGATTTCGCCTCTACAGCGGCCTTATGGCCGGAAACCGGTGGAAATGATGCTTGGACCTAATGTGGGGGCAGGCTTGGGAAATTACAAGCGCTAGCGCAGGAAAAGCAGAAAGGGGCCCGTAGGCCCCTTCTTGCTTGCAACCATCAACCGGCCATTGCCTGGATCAGGCGTCCGGCGCGGCCTTGGCTTGCGGCTCGCTGTTTTCGTAGATCATCAGCGGCTGCGAAGTGCCATCGATGACGCTCTCGTCGATCACCACCTTGCTGACATCCTTCTTCGAAGGAATCTCGTACATGGTGTCGAGCAAAACGCCTTCGAGGATCGAACGCAGGCCACGGGCGCCGGTCTTGCGCTCCAGGGCCTTGCGCGCCACGGCCTTGAGCGCATCGCTGCGGAACTCGAGGTCGACGTTTTCCATCTCGAACAGCTTGGCATACTGCTTGGTCAGGGCGTTCTTCGGCTCGGTGAGGATCTGCATCAGCGCGGCCTCGTCCAGCTCGTCGAGGGTTGCCAGCACCGGCAGGCGGCCGACGAATTCCGGGATCAGGCCAAACTTGACCAGATCGTCCGGCTCGACCTCACGCAGGGACTCGCCAACCTTCTTGCCCTCTTCCTTGCTGCGTACTTCGGCGCCAAAACCGATGCCACCCTTGGTGGAGCGGTTCTGGATGACCTTTTCCAGGCCCGAGAAGGCACCACCGCAGATGAACAGGATGTTGCGGGTATCGACCTGCAGGAATTCCTGTTGCGGGTGTTTGCGGCCGCCTTGCGGCGGAACCGAGGCCACGGTGCCTTCGATCAGCTTCAGCAGTGCCTGCTGCACGCCCTCGCCCGATACGTCACGGGTGATGGACGGGTTGTCCGACTTGCGCGAAATCTTGTCGATCTCGTCGATGTAGACGATGCCCATCTGGGCCTTTTCCACGTCGTAGTCGCACTTCTGCAACAGCTTCTGGATGATGTTCTCGACGTCCTCACCCACGTAACCGGCTTCGGTCAGGGTGGTGGCGTCAGCAATGGTGAACGGTACGTTCAACAGGCGTGCAAGGGTTTCGGCGAGCAGGGTCTTGCCCGAGCCGGTTGGCCCGATGAGCAGGATGTTGCTCTTGCCGAGTTCGACTTCGTCACCCTTCTTGTCACGCTGGTTCAGGCGCTTGTAGTGGTTGTACACCGCTACGGCAAGCACCTTCTTCGCGCGTTCCTGACCAATGACGTATTGGTCCAGGATACCGCTGATTTCTTTCGGCGAAGGCAATTTGTGCGCGCTGCTCTCGGCCTGGGCTTCCTGCACCTCCTCACGGATGATGTCGTTGCACAGGTCGACGCACTCGTCGCAGATAAATACCGAGGGCCCGGCAATCAGTTTGCGCACTTCGTGCTGGCTTTTGCCGCAGAAGGAGCAATAAAGCAATTTGCCGCTGTCCTCGCCGTTACGGGTGTCAGTCATTCGATCGATCCAATCCGGTAGGCTTGCAACACAAGATGAAGGCAATTGCGGGCTTTTTCAAGTCCGCAGGTAGGCGCTTTCCGCGCCTACCTGCTCTGGCACCCCGGTTCAGGAGGCCAGTTGCCGCTTGTCGTAGACCGAGTCGATCAGGCCGTACTCGGCCGCGCGCGAGGCGCTCATGAAGTTGTCACGTTCAGTGTCGCGCTTGATGGTCTCGAGATCCTGGCCGGTGTGGTAGGCCAGCAGCTCGTTCAGGCGGGCCTTGATATTGAGGATTTCCTGGGCGTGGATCTCGATATCGGTGGCCTGACCCTGGAAGCCGCCCAGCGGCTGGTGGATCATCACGCGCGAGTTGGGCAGGCAGTGACGCTTGCCCTTGGCACCAGCAGCCAGCAGGAAGGCGCCCATGCTGCAGGCCTGGCCGATGCAGATGGTCGAGACGTCCGGCTTGATGAACTGCATGGTGTCGTAGATCGACATGCCGGCGGTGACGGAACCGCCCGGCGAGTTGATGTACAGATGGATATCCTTGTCCGGGTTTTCCGCTTCAAGGAACAGCAGTTGCGCAACGACGAGGTTGGCCATGTAGTCCTCTACCGGGCCAACCAGGAAGATCACACGCTCCTTCAACAGGCGCGAGTAGATGTCGTAAGCGCGTTCGCCACGGGCGGACTGCTCGATAACCATCGGGACCAGACCGCCTGCGGCCTGGATGTCAGAGCTCTGCTGAATATAAGAATTGCGGGACATGTCCTGCGCTCACTCCCAAATAGTCATGGCTTGAATACGCACAAGCCAGCTCGAAGGCTGGCTTGTGGGGGTTTCCTACGAGAGAAGCCTGTTACTCAGCGGCGGCTGGAGCCTGTGCTGGTTTAACGGCATCTTCGTACGAGACCGACTTGTCGGTCACAGTCGCTTTCTGCAGAACAGTATCTACAACTTGTTCTTCCAGCACAACCGAACGGACTTCGTTCAGTTGCTGGTCGTTCTTGTAGTACCAGGCGATGACCTGCTCAGGCTCTTGGTAAGCCGAAGCCATTTCTTCGATCATTTCGCGAACCTTGCCTTCGTCCGGCTTCAGCTCGAACTGCTTGACCACTTCGGCCACGATCAGGCCCAGGACCACACGGCGCTTGGCTTGTTCTTCGAACAGCTCGGCCGGCAGTTGCTCAGGCTTGATGTTGCCACCGAACTGCTGAACAGCCTGCACGCGCAGACGGTTGACTTCGTTTTCCAGCAGGGCTTTCGGCACTTCGATCGGGTTGGCAGCCAGCAGACCGTCCATGACCTGGTTCTTCACCTTGGCCTTGATGGCCTGGCGCAGTTCACGCTCCATGTTCTTGCGAACTTCGGTGCGGAAGCCTTCCAGGGTCGATTCCTTGATGCCGAACTGGGCGAAGAACTCTTCGTTCAGCTCTGGCAGCACAGGAGCGGCAACGCTGTTGACGGTGATGGTGAACTCGGCGGCTTTGCCAGCCAGGTCCAGGTTCTGGTAGTCCTCTGGGAAGGTCACGTTCACAACGCGCTCTTCGCCAGCCTTGGCGCCAACCAGGCCGTCTTCGAAGCCTGGGATCATGCGGCCGGAGCCCAGTACCAGCTGGGTGCCCTTGGCCGAACCACCGGCGAACACTTCACCGTCGACCTTGCCGACGAAGTCGATGTTGACCTGGTCGTCGTTCTGCGCGGCGCGCTCGACGGCCTCAAAGCGGGTGTTCTGCTTGCGCAGCACTTCCAGCATGTTGTCCAGGTCGGCATCAGCCACTTCGGCGCTCAGGCGCTCGACGCTGATCGACTCGAGGCCGCCAACGGTGAACTCCGGGAACACTTCGAAGATGGCGACGAACTCCAGGTCCTTGCCCTTTTCGAAGGACTTCGGCTCTACCGCTGGGGCGCCAGCCGGGTTCAGCTTCTGCTCGACGATGGCTTCGTAGAAGGAAGCCTGGACGAGGTCACCGAACGCCTCTTGACGGGCATCGGCTTCGAAACGCTGACGAATCACGCTCATCGGCACTTTGCCTGGGCGGAAGCCGGCAACCTTGGCGCGCTTGGCAGTCTGTTGCAGACGCTTGTTGACTTCGTTCTCGACGCGCTCGGCCGGAACGGCGATGGTCATGCGACGCTCGAGAGCGGAAGTGTTTTCAACAGAAACTTGCATGGATATTCCTCGTTGCACAGACGTTAGCCGGCGTTAGCCCGACTCCAGAATCAAGGGCAAGCATTCTAGTGAGTCGCGCAGCAGAAGTCACCCCACTCGGGACGACGGGAAACCACGCCGGTCGATTAACTTTCACGGCCCGCACGACATAGCGCCGGGCCTGCTTCAATGGGGCCGCACGAAGCCACCAGGCGACCTGCAGCCGAAATACCTTGTCAAACAACTGCCACCAACGAATTCGCTTCCTTTATTCAGGTTCGATTTCGTTGAACTGGCAGTACTCCTCCCACTCCATCCCCAGCGCCTCGGCTACCTCACGGTGCGTCTCCAGGCGCATGGCCTGCAGTTGCTCGGGGGTTTCGGCGATCAGTTGCAGGGCCAACTCCCAAGGCTGGATACCCTGCTCCTCGGCCGCATCCTCGAACGCCCACTCGATCTGCTGGGCCTGCTCGCGCGCATCCAGCTCACGGATCTCTTCGAGCAGCTGCGGGTTGGCCTCGGCAAAGCGCTGTAGCGCCAGTGCCTGACGGGCTTCTTTTGCGATCATCGGGTTGTTCCTCTGCCGGCCAAATGGGCCGGCGTTTCAACCGGCTGAAATCTAACAGCTTTTATTGGGGCGTCACCAGAGGATTGCAAGGGCCGGGATGCGATTTGACCGAGAGGTGATTCGCCATGAAATTGTCAGCGCCGCTCGATCTCACAGGCGCCAGAACCTTCAAACCATACACACAGAGCAAAAACAAAAAGGCGCCCGATCTCACGATCAAGGCGCCTTCGAAGAAATATGGGGTGGACGATGGGAATCGAACCCACGACAACTGGAATCACAATCCAGCGCTCTACCAACTGAGCTACGCCCACCATATTACGGTCTTGCGATGTTGCGGTACAACCTTACAGAAGCATGGTGCGGACGAAGAGACTCGAACTCTTACAGCTTGCGCCGCTGGAACCTAAATCCAGTGTGTCTACCAATTTCACCACGTCCGCGTAACGCTTAAAACAAAGGCGCCAGATGCTATCGAGGCGCCTTTGAAGAATATGGGGTGGACGATGGGAATCGAACCCACGACAACTGGAATCACAATCCAGCGCTCTACCAACTGAGCTACGCCCACCATATTGCATTACAGCCTACTTGCTTGCCAAAGCTGCCTAAATGGCGCACCCGGCAGGACTCGAACCTGCGACCATCCGCTTAGAAGGCGGATGCTCTATCCAGCTGAGCTACGGGCGCTTAAGCTTGAAGCCTAACCGAACGAGACCTTTAACAGGTAACTGCTAAACCACTCATTCTGCCCGACTTCGCCAACCAGTGCTAGGCTGTGCCCGACAAGTGCGGCGAATCTTATAGGCGAGCCTGAAAGTCGTCAACACCTTTCTCAAAAAAATTTAAATTATTTAAGGGCTTAGGGGATTTGCCCGACCACCCGCCTTTGCCCTTGGCCCATGTCGTGCGAGAATGCGCCCTCTTTAATTGTTTCCTTCTCGATGGTTAATCACGCGTCTATGACTGCACACCTAATCGATGGCAAGGCGATCGCCGCCAGCCTGCGCCAGCAGATCGCTCAACGTGTCGTGGAGCGTCGCCAGCAAGGCCTGCGTACGCCGGGCCTGGCGGTGATCCTGGTCGGCACCGACCCCGCCTCCCAAGTCTATGTCTCGCACAAGCGCAAGGACTGCGAAGAGGTCGGCTTCATTTCGCAGGCGTTCGACCTGCCCAGCGAAACCACGCAGCAGGCCCTGACCGAGCTGATCGACCGCCTCAATGACGATCCGGCCGTCGACGGTATCCTGCTGCAGTTGCCGCTGCCGGCGCACCTGGACGCCTCGCTGCTGCTCGAGCGCATCCGCCCGGACAAGGACGTGGATGGCTTCCACCCGTACAACATCGGTCGTCTGGCCCAGCGCATCCCGCTGCTGCGCCCGTGCACACCGAAGGGCATCATGACCCTGCTGGAAAGCACCGGCCAGGACCTGTATGGCATGAACGCGGTCATCGTCGGCGCGTCCAACATCGTTGGTCGCCCGATGGCCATGGAGCTGCTGCTGGCCGGCTGCACCGTGACCGTCTGCCACCGCTTCACCAAGGACCTCGCCGGCCATGTCGGCCGCGCCGACCTGGTGGTAGTGGCCGCCGGCAAGCCTGGCCTGGTCAAGGGTGAATGGATCAAGGAAGGTGCCATCGTTATCGACGTGGGCATCAACCGCCAGGAAGACGGCAAGCTGGTCGGCGACGTGGTCTACGAGACCGCCCTGCCGCGCGCCGGCTGGATCACGCCGGTGCCGGGCGGCGTCGGGCCGATGACCCGCGCATGCCTGCTGGAGAACACGCTGTATGCGGCGGAAGAGCTGCACAAGTAATACCGCGTGATATGAAAACGGCACCTCTGGCAGGTGCCGTTTTTTTTGCCCGCAAAATATGCACTGGGTTTACCGGCCTCTTCGCGGGCTTGCCCGCTCCCACAGGTACTGCGCCGCTCTCAAGACGCGCGGGGTACCTGTGGGAGCGGGCAAGCCCGCGAAGAGGCCGGCGCGGTATTCAGCCGGTCACTTCCTGGCCGCCTCCCACGACTTCAGCAGTTCGTTGTAGCTGACTGTCTCGCCCTTGGGTTTTTCGTTGGCCAGTTTCGGTTTCGGCGCCCCGGGCTGGTCAAACCAGTACTGGGCGTCCTTCTCCGGGTTCAGCTTCGGTGCGCAGGTGGCCTGGGCGTTGGACCGCTGCAAGCGCTCCATCATCCGGTCCTGGTCGCGGGCCAGGCCGTCCAGCGCTTCCTGCGGGGTCTTCTCGCCACTGGCCACTTCGGCGATGTGGCTCCACCACAACTGCGCCAACCGCGGGTAGTCCGGCACGTTGGTGCCGGTCGGTGTCCACTGTACCCGCGCCGGGCTGCGGTAGAACTCCACCAGCCCGCCCAACTTGGGCGCCAGCTCGGTCATGGCCTGGGAGTTGATGTCCGATTCGCGAATCGGCGTGAGGCCGACGATGGTCTTTTTCAGCGACACGGTCTTGGAGGTGACGAACTGGGCGTACAGCCACGCAGCCAGGCGTTGCTTCTCGGGGGTGGACTTGAAGAAGGTCCACGAACCGGTGTCCTGGTAGCCCAGCTTCATCCCCTCCTCCCAGTACGGCCCCTTCGGTGAAGGCGCCATGCGCCACTTCGGTGTGCCGTCGGCATTCACCACCGGCAGACCGGGCTTGGTCATGTCGGCGGTAAACGCGGTGTACCAGAAGATCTGCTGGGCGATGTTGCCCTGGGCCGGCACCGGGCCGGCTTCGGAGAAGGTCATGCCCTGGGCTTCCTTGGGCGCATAGGCACGCATCCAGTCCACGTATTTCTGCGTGGCATACACGGCAGCCGGGCCGTTGGTGTCGCCGCCACGGGTCACGCTGGACCCCACCGGGTGGCAGTCCTCCACGCGAATGCCCCATTCGTCCACCGGCAGACCATTGGGCAAACCTTTGTCGCCGCCACCCGCCATGGAGAACCAGGCATCGGTGAAGCGCCAGCCCAGTGACGGGTCTTTCTTGCCGTAGTCCATGTGGCCATAGACGCGTTTACCGTCGATTTCCTTGACGTCTTCGGTAAAGAACCTGGCAATGTCCTCGTAGGCTGACCAGTTCACCGGCACACCAAGTTCGTAGCCGTATTTTTCCTTGAACCTGGCCTTCAGTTCGGGCCGCTCGAACCAGTCGGCACGGAACCAGTAGAGGTTGGCGAACTGCTGGTCCGGCAGCTGGTAGACCTTGCCATCCGGCGCGGTGGTGAAGGAAATGCCGATGAAGTCCTTCAGGTCCAGGGTCGGCGAGGTGTAGTCCTTGCCTTCGTTGGCCATCAGGTCGGTGATCGATTCCACCTTGCCGTAGCGAAAGTGCGTACCGATCAGGTCGGAGTCGTTGACCCAGCCGTCATAGATGTTCTTGTCCGACTGCATCTGTGTCTGCAGCTTTTCCACCACGTCGCCTTCCTGCAGCAGGTCGTGGGTCAGCTGTATACCGGTGATCTCGCTGAAGGCCTTGGCCAGCACCTTGGACTCGTATTCATGGGTGGTGATGGTTTCCGACACCACGTTGATCTTCATGCCACGGAACGGTTCGGCAGCCTTGATGAACCACTTCAACTCGGCCAACTGCTGTTCAGGGGTAAGGGTCGAAGGCTTGAACTCACTGCCGAGCCACTTCCTTGCCGCATCCTCGTACTGGTCGGCCCAGGCTGTGCCCTGCACGCTGGCCAGTACCAGCAACGCGGCCAGGGTCAAATGTCGCCTGTTGTACTTGTTGTCGAACATTGTGATCTCCCGTTTCAGTTATCCCACAGGGCCGCTCGCTCAGCCCCAGCGCAGCACCACCACCAGCCACGCCAGCGACAGCAGCGAGGCCACCCACAATGGCCACTCGCTGACGCCAACCACCAGCAAATGCAGGTAGGCGCTGGCCAGCAGGCCGATGAACAAGCGGTCGCCACGGCTGGTGACCAGCGGCAGGAAGCCGCGTCGCTCCACGCAGGGGCGGCGCAGTTCGAGCAGGGTCATGCCCAGCAGCAGCACGCCGACGGCGGCGAAGAACAGCGCCGTCGGCAAGGTCCAGGCCATCCACTCCATGCCTTGCCCTCCTCACACCCGGCCCAGGGCGAAGCCCTTGGCCACATGGTTGCGCACGAACCAGATCACCAGCATGCCCGGCAAGATGGTCAGTACCCCCGCCGCCGCCAGTACCCCCCAATCTATGCCCGAGGCAGACACGGTACGGGTCATCACCGCGGCGATCGGCTTGGCATTCACCGAGGTGAGGGTGCGCGCCAGCAGCAGTTCGACCCAGGAGAACATGAAACAGAAAAACGCCGTCACGCCGATGCCGGAGCCAATCAGCGGAATGAAGATCTTCATGAAGAAGCGTGGGAAGCTGTAGCCGTCGATATAGGCCGTTTCGTCGATCTCCTTCGGCACACCAGACATGAACCCCTCGAGGATCCACACTGCCAGCGGCACGTTGAACAGGCAGTGGGCCAGGGCCACGGCGATATGGGTATCGAACAGGCCGATCGACGAATACAGCTGGAAGAACGGCAGCAGGAACACCGCCGGTGGCGCCATGCGGTTGGTCAGCAGCCAGAAGAACAGGTGCCGGTCACCGAGGAAGCGGTAACGCGAGAAGGCATATGCCGCTGGCAGCGCCACCAGCAGCGAAATCAGCGTGTTCAGGCACACGTAGTACAGCGAATTGATGTAGCCGCTGTACCAGCTGGCATCGGTGAAGATCACCCGGTAGTTGTCGAGGGTGAACGCCTGTGGCCACAGGGTCAGGCCGCCGAGTATCTCGGTGTTGCTCTTGAACGACATGTTCAGCAGCCAGTAGATCGGCACCAGCAGGAAGAAGAAGTACAGCAGCAGGGCCAGCGATTTGCGCGTGCTCATGGCCTAGTCCTTGTCGGCATGGGTCATGGCTGTGTAGAACAGCCAAGAAACCAGCAGGATGATCAGGAAGTACACCAGCGAGAACGCCGCCGCCGGGCCCAGGTCGAACTGCCCCACGGCCATGCGCGTGAGGGTCTGGCTGAGGAAGGTGGTGGCATTGCCGGGCCCGCCACCGGTCAGCACGAAGGGCTCGGTGTAGATCATGAAGCTGTCCATGAAGCGCAGCATCACCGCGATCAGCAGCACGTTCTTCAGCTTGGGCAACTGGATATGGCGGAACACCGCCCAGCCCGAGGCGCGGTCGATGCGCGCAGCCTGGTAGTACACGTCGGGGATGGCGCGCAGCCCCGAGTAACAGAGCAACGCCACCAGCGATGTCCAGTGCCACACGTCCATCACCAGCACGGTCAGCCAGGCGTCGAACGGGTCGCCGGCGTAGTTGTAGCTGACCCCGAGCCTGGCCAGTGTGGCGCCGAGCAGGCCGATGTCGGCCCGGCCGAAAATCTGCCAGATGGTGCCGACCACATTCCATGGGATCAGCAGCGGGATGGCCATGACGATCAGGCAAACCGAGGCCATGCGCCCCTTGGTCGGCATGGTCAGGGCAATGGCGATACCCAGCGGGATTTCGATCAGCAGCACGCAGGCGGAATAGATGAACTGACGCAGCAGCGCATCGTGCAGCGCCGGGTCGCGCAGCACCTGACGGTACCAGTCGGCGCCGACGAAGTAGCGGTTGGACTGGTCGAAGATGTCCTGCACCGAGTAGTTGACCACCGTCATCATCGGCACCACCGCACTGAATGCCACCAGCAGGAACACCGGCAGCACCAGCCACCAGGCCTTGTTGTTCGGCACCTTGTTCATGGCCCGGCCTCCAGCAGCACATCGTCGAGGTACAGCATCAGCCACTGCGCCGGCAGGCTGACCCAGGCCTGGGCCACCGGCAACGGGCGGTCCTCGCCCAGGCGTGCCTTGAGCGCGACACCTCCCAGTTCGAGGGTGACGATGCGGTAGGTGCCCAGGTCCTCGACGTCCAGCACCCGTGCCGGGTAGGCATCATCGAACGGGCTGTCCCACAGCTGCACGAATTCCGGGCGGATGCCCAGCTGCAGGCGACCACCGCCTGTGGCCGCCAGGCGCTCTCGCAGGTGCTCTCGCATTTGCCCGGGCAGCACCAGGTGAATATCGCCGAACGCCACCCCGTCCGCTTCGGCGCGCACCTCGATCAGGTTCATCCCCGGGCTGCCGATGAAGTAACCGACGAAGGTATGCCGCGGCCGCTCGAACAGTTCGCGCGGGGTGCCGAACTGGACGATGCGCCCGCCGTGCATCACCGCGATCTTGTCGGCGAACGTCGAGGCCTCCAACTGGTCGTGGGTGACGTAGATCATGGTGATGTTGAACTGCTCGTGGATCTGCTTGAGCTTGCGCCGCAGCTTCCACTTCAGGTGCGGGTCGATCACCGTCAGCGGCTCGTCGAACAGGATCGCCGACACGTCATCGCGCACCAGGCCCCGTCCCATGGAGACCTTCTGCTTTTCGTCGGCACTGAGGTTGCGCGCCTTCTTGCGCAGCACGGCCGACAGGTCGAGCACCTCGGCAATCTCTTCCACCCGGGCCTGCACCCGGGCTTCGTCCAACCCTTGGTTGCGCAAGGGAAACGCCAGGTTGTCGAACACCGTCATGGTGTCGTAAACCACCGGGAACTGGAACACCTGGGCAATGTTGCGCGCCTGCGGTGACAGCTGGTTGACCGGTTTGCCGTCGAACAGCACCTCGCCATGGGAAGGAGTCAGCAGCCCGGAGATGATGTTGAGCAAGGTCGACTTGCCGCAGCCCGACGGCCCGAGCAAGGCGTAGGCACCGCCCTGCTCCCACACATGCTCCAGCGCGTGCAGGGCATAGTCCGCCTCGCTGGCGGGCTGGCGGCTGTAGCTGTGCGCCAGTTGGCGCAGGCGGATCTCGGCCATCAACCTCTCCTTGCCTGGCGCAGCCCCGGGGCCTGCACCAGCGCCCCGGCACTGTCGAACACGAACAGCTTGTGGGTGGGGATGAACACGCGGATCGGCGTGTCCACCTGGTATTCGTGTACCCCTGGCAGGTGCAGGATCATCCGCCAGTGTTCGTTGCGTACATGCAGGAAGGTCTCTGAACCACTGATCTCGGCCAGTTCCACCAGCACCGACAATTCCAGGTCGTCGTCGTGCGCCGGCACCAGGCTGATGTGGCTGGGCCGCACGCCAAAGCGGTAGTCACCCTCGGCGAGCGGCTGCAAGTCGGCATTGCGGGCAAAGTGCACGGCCTGGGCCAGGCTCACGTCGTTGCCGCTGATACGGCCAGGCACCAGGTTGATCGGCGGCTCGGAAAACAGCTCGGCAGCCAGCACGCTGCCCGGGCGCTGGTAGACCTCGGCGGTAGGCCCGCTCTGGACGATACGGCCCTCATGCACCAGGGTGGTGGTGCCGCCCAGAGCCAGCGCCTCGTTGGGCTCGGTGGTGGCATACACGGCAATGCAGTGGCGTGCCGCGAACAGTTCGCGCAGTTCCTGGCGCAGGCCCTCACGCAGCTTGTAGTCGAGGTTGACCAGTGGCTCGTCGAACAGGATCAGCGAGGCATCCTTGACCAGCGCCCGGGCCATTGCCGTGCGTTGCTGCTGGCCACCGGACAGCTCCAGCGGCAGGCGCTGCAGGTAGGCTTCGATGCGCAGCATCTCGGCGGTTTCCTGCACCCGTCGGCGAATCTGGGGCTCGTCCATGCGTGCCTGGCGCAGCGGTGACGCAATGTTCTCGTACACGCTGAGGGTCGGGTAATTGATGAACTGCTGATACACCATCGACACATTGCGTTGGCGCACCGGCACGCCAGTCACGTCCTGGCCATCCATCAGCACCCGCCCCCGGTCCGGGCGATCGAGCCCGGCCATCAGGCGCATCAGGCTGGTCTTGCCGGCCAGGGTGCGGCCCAGCAGCACGTTGAACGAGCCGGGTTCGAAACGCAGTGAGGCATCGACGATCCAGGCCTGGTTGTCGACGCTGCGACTGACCTGTTCCAGCACCAGGGACATGGCGTGGCCTTCTTGTGGTTTTTGTCTGCCGGGCACAGCCAGTTTCGTGCCAGATGCGCCGCAACCGTCTGGCCCGGGGCCTGGCCGGCAACACCGGTCAATCGCAGGTTCACAACTGAACACAAGCACTGAACAACTGAACACTTGCCGGTTTGACATTGAACAACCCTGCACGACACTGAACAGCGGTCGGCCCCATGACAACAATCACACAGGACAGGCCCATGGCCGCATCCGCTTCGCCCCATGCCCAACTGATCCAGGCCTCCTGGGCCCGCTGCCGCGACCACGGCCTGCACCCCCAACACGCCCCGGACTTCGACTGCCTGACCCGCGCCGAGCTGAGCGCCCTGCTGGAGCGGCGCCAGGCCCTGCTGCACCTGACCCGCGAAGCGGTGCTGCCGCAATATGCCCACCTGCTGGGCAATGCCAGCTACCTGGTGATGCTGGCCGATGCCAGCGGCTGCCTGCTCGACAGCTGGGGCTCGCGGCGGTTCATCGAGCCGCGCCAGCAGCATGGTTTCAGCGCCGGGGCCCACTGGCACGAGCGCGGTGTCGGCACCAATGCGCTGGGCACCGCGCTGGTCTGCGCCGAGGCGATCCACGTGGGCCAGGACGAGCACTTCCTGCGCCAGAACCGCTATATGTCCAGCGCCGCCGCGCCGCTGTTCGACGCCGAACGGCAGCTGGTCGGGGTGCTCGATGTGGCCAGCGACGGCTACCTGCCCGCCAGCCAGACCCTGGGCCTGGTACGCATGATGGGCCAGAGCCTGGAGAACCGCCTGATCCTCGCCGAGCATGCCGACCAGCATGCGCAATTGATCTTCAACAGCGCCTCCGACAACCTCGACAGCCCCTGGGCCGGCCTGCTGGTATTCGATGAGCACGGGCAGGTGCTGGCCGCCAATCACCGGGCCGACACCCTGCTCGGGGGCAACCCGCTGCAGCAGAACATCGCGCAACTGTTCCAGTTGCCCCTGCAACAGCTGCTCAGCCATCCCCGGCAACAGCCCTTCGCCCTGCAAGCCACCGGGCGCAACCGCTTTCATTGCCAGTGGCAGCCGCCGCGCGAGGCTCCCGGCCGCCCCGCCGCCAGCAGCGCCGAGCCACGCCTGGAGAAAGCCCTGGCGCAGGCCGGCCTGCTGCTGGAAAAAGACATCCCGGTCCTGGTGCAGGGCGAAACCGGCGTAGGCAAGGAGGTATTCGTCGATACCCTGCACCGGGCCAGCAGCCGCGCCAGCCAGCCGCTCATAGCCGTCAACTGCGCGGCGATCCCCGCAGAGCTGGTGGAGTCGGAGCTGTTCGGCTACGACAAGGGCGCGTTCACCGGCGCCCACCAGAAGGGCAACCCGGGGCTGATCCGCAAGGCCCACCACGGCATCCTGTTCCTCGACGAAATTGGCGACATGCCGTTGCCCACCCAGGCCCGCCTGCTGCGCGTGCTGCAGACGCGCAGCATCCAGCCATTGGGCAGCGGCGAACCGGTGGCGGTGGATATTCGCGTGGTGTCGGCGAGCAACCGCGACCTGGCCGAAGAAGTGCGCGCCGGGCGCTTTCGCCAGGACCTGTATTACCGCATCGCCGGGCTGGCAGTGGTTTTGCCGCCGCTGCGCGAGCGTAATGACCGCCGGCAGCTGATCGAGCAGGTGCATGCGCGCTACCGTGATCCCGGGCAGCCTGCGCGGCTGCCTGCGGCCATTATCGAGCTGCTTGACCGGCACCCCTGGCCAGGGAACATGCGTGAACTGGTGAGTGTGCTGCAGGTGGCGCTGGCCTTGGCGGGTAATGAGCCGGTTGGCCTGGAACACCTGCCTGCGGGTTTTCTCGCCGAGGCGCAGGTGCCTGTGCCGATTGCGCCCGAAGAGGCGGACCTGCGCGAGCTGGTGGCACAAGCCAACGGCAACCTCTCGGCGGTGGCGCGCGGGCTCGGGATCAGCCGCACCACGCTGTACAAGCGGCTGCGTGAGCGATGATTGCCCTGGCCTGTACTGGCCTCATCGCCGGCAAGCCAGCTCCCACAGGTACAGCGCCGCTCTCAAGGCCTGTGATATCCCTGTGGGAGCCGGCTTGCCGGCGATAGGGCCGGCCCAGCCACAGCCGATTCGGCTGCCAGCGCAGCGAAATCAGCCAAAGCCGCTGCCGCCACAGCCCATTACAGCCAGCTTTGCCTCCCCACCCGCCGCACAATGAAACCAGAGCCCACTCTGGAAGCGTCGACCGCAGGGAGACCCCTCATGACCCGCTATATCGATGTGCAAGACCTGGCCCGCCTGGTCAACCGCAAAGGCCTGCCCACGTGCCTGCTGGAAATGGCCGAGTACATCCGCCAGGACTACCTGCGCTGGCCAGCCTTCGAAAAATGCGCCCGGGTGGCCAACCATTCAGCGGACGGCGTAATCGAGCTGATGCCAATCTCGGACGCCAGCCGCTACGCCTTCAAGTACGTCAACGGCCATCCTAAGAACACTCGCCATGGCCTGCTCACGGTGATGGCCTTCGGCGCCCTAGCCAGCGTCGATACCGGTGCACCGTTGCTGCTCAGCGAAATGACCCTGACCACCGCCATTCGCACCGCCGCCACCTCGGCCCTGGCCGCCCGCTACCTGGCGCGCGAAGACAGCCGCAGCATGGCATTGATCGGCAATGGCTCGCAGAGCGAGTTCCAGGCCATCGCCTTCAATGCCCTGCTGGGCATCGATGAAATCCGCCTGTATGACATCGACCCGGCTGCCTCGGCCAAGCTGGTCGCCAACCTGGCCAACCGCCCCGGTCTCAAGCTGAGCATCGCCAGCTCCGTGGCCGAAGCGGTACGCGGGGCCGATATCGTCACCACGGTAACCGCCGACAAGGCCTGCGCCACCATCCTCACCCCGGAGATGATCGAGCCGGGCATGCACCTGAATGCCGTGGGGGGTGACTGCCCGGGCAAGACCGAGCTGCATCGGGCGATTGTGGAGCGGGCCCGGGTGATCGTCGAGTACGAACCGCAAAGCCGGGTGGAAGGCGAGATCCAGCAGATGCCTGCAGACTCACCAGTGACCGAGTTCTGGCGTGTGGTCGCCGGGGAAGCCAAGGGGCGTGAGCACGGCGAACAGGTGACGCTGTTCGACTCGGTGGGGTTTGCCCTGGAGGATTACTCGGCATTGCGCTATGTGCTGGACACGGCGCAGGCACTGGGTATCGGCACGGACATCGGGCTGGTGCCGGTGCTGGAGGATCCGAAGGATTTGTATGGGTTGTTGCAGCCGCGGGTGGTGGAGTTGCGGGCGGTGCCCAAGGCTGGTTCTGTCTGCGCCTGATGGCCCCTGGGGCTGCTGCGCAGCCCATCGCGACACAAGGCCGCTCCTACACAAGGACCGCGTATCCCTTGTAGGAGCGGCCTTGTGTCGCGATGGGC
>NZ_JBKGFP010000112.1:0-25414 GCF_046557535.1 Pseudomonas sp. S1(2024) | reverse complement strand
AGTCCGGAAAAAGGTCTTTTCCAAAAAGGGGAATGTGGTCCTTTGGGGGGGGCGGCCTTGTGTCGCGATGGGCCGCGCAGCGGCCCCCTTTACCGCCTACCCTGTCCCATGCCCTCTTCTGAAAGAAGCCCAAGCGCATGGACACCAAGGACGCCAACGCCCACCCCCTCGACCGCATCGACGAAGCGATCATCGACATCCTGCGCCATGACGGCCGCATCACTTTCGAAAAACTCTCCAGCCTCGTCCACCTCACCCCGCGCCCCTGTCTGGAGCGTGTACGCAAGCTGGAGCGCCGTGGCGTGATCCGCGGCTACGGGGCGATCATCGACCTGCAGAAGGTCGCGCCCGGGGTGTCGCTGCTTGTGCTGGTCGCCCTGTCCAACCAGAGCGGGCGGGCCGCGCAGAAGGCCTTCGAAGCCACCCTGCGCAACTGCCCGGAAGTGCACGAGTGCCAGCTGATCAGCGGCCACTTCGACTACAGCCTGCGCCTGCGCTGCCGCGACATGGAACACTACCGGCTGCTCAGCGAAAGCTGGATGAACGACGACGCCCTGCACATCGACAAGCTGGTGGCGCACCCGGTGCTGGCCGAGGTCAAGCCAATGGCCCGCTGACGCGGCATCAAGGGTCACGCCATTGCTCCGGCTGCCGGTAGGCCTGCGCCCAGGCTTGCACCGCACTGGCCGGCATCGGCCGGGCGATACAGTAACCCTGTGCCAGTTCGCAGCCCAGGCCCATCAGCACGCGGCCGTGCTCGACGCTCTCCAGCCCTTCGGCAATCACCTCGCGGCCAAACGCCCGGGCCAGGCCGATCACCGCTTCGGTCAGCGCCAGGTCGTCCTGGTCATGCAGGATGTCGCGCACGAATGACTGATCGATCTTGATCGTCTGTGTCGGCAAGCGCTTCAGGTAGCTCAGCGACGAATAGCCAGTGCCAAAGTCGTCCAGGGAGAAGCGCACACCCAGTGCGCGGCAGGCATCGAGACAGCAGCTGACATGCTGCAGGTTATCGATGGCCACCGACTCGACGATTTCCAGGTCCAGCCGCGCCGGGTCCACCTCCGGGTGCGCCGCCAGCAACTGCTGCAGGCGCTCGACAAAGTCACCACGCTGCAAATGCCGCGCGGCGATGTTCACGCTCAGTGACCAGGGCTGCCCCTGACGTTGCCATGCCTGCAACTGGTTCAGCGCCTGGTCGAGCACCCATTCGCCGATTTCCACGATCAGGTCGGTCTGCTCCACTGCCGGCAGGAAATCACCAGGCGGCACCAGCCCGCGGCCTGGCCGCTGCCAGCGCAGCAAGCCCTCGAAGCCCAGCACCTGGCCGCTGCGCAGGTTGACCTTGGGCTGGTAATACAGGCACAGCTCGCCGTTGTGCAGGGCCCGGCGCACCCGCGCCACGGTCTGGTGGGTAGCCTTGAGTTCCTGTTCCTGTGTCACGTCGAACAGGTGATAGCGGTTGCGCCCACGCTGCTTGGCCACATACATGGCCTGGTCGGCATGGCGCACCAAGGTGTCGGCGTCTTCGTCGTCCTGCGGGTACAGGGTCACGCCGATACTGGCGCTGAGCGACAGGCGCTGCTCGCGTACCACATAAGGCGCCGCCAGTGCCCGCAGCACCCGGCGCAGCGCAGCATGCAACTGGCGGTCTTCGACGTTGCGCAGGATCAGCACGAATTCGTCCCCCGACAACCGGGCCACTGCGTCGCCATCGCGCAGGATGTGCTTCAGCCGCTGCGCCACCTCGACCAACAGCAGGTCGCCCATGGCATGCCCGTAGCCGTCGTTGACTGCCTTGAAGCCATCCAGGTCGAGCATGCATACAGCCAGCGGAATGTCTTCACGGCGCGAGTAGGCCAGGGCCTGGTTCAGCAGGTCGGACAGGTAAGCGCGGTTGGGCAGGCCGGTTAGCACGTCATGGCCCACACGCCATTGCAAGGTATGCAGCAGCTGGCGCTTCTCGGTGACGTCGAAACGGATCGACACGTACTTGCGCACCTCTCCGGTGAGCGGGTCGACCAGTGGCACCATGGTGCTGTCGACCCAGTACAGCGAGCCGTCCCTGGCGCGGTTGCAGATCTCGCCCTTCCACACCCGGCCGGCGGCCAGCGCCCGCCACATGCCGACGAAGAACTCCGGCTCGTGCAGGCCGGAGTTGAGGATGCGGTGGTTGGCGCCCAGCAGCTCCTCGCGGCTGTAGCCCGAGATGCTGCAGAACTGCTGGTTGACGTAAGTGATGGTTCCACGCAGGTCGGTTTCGGAAAAGATCGCAGCCGCGTCAACGGCTGCACGATAGTTGTCATCCATAAAGCATCCTGCCTTAACGGTTGAAGCGCTCCACAAGGGCACGCAATCCGGCGCACACCTCTTCCAGTTCGGCGCCGCGAGAGGCTGCGGCGTTGGCGCTGTGTGCGCTGTGCTGGGCTATGCCGGCCACACCATTGATCTGCCTCGAGACGTCTTCGGCGACGGCCGACTGCTGCTGCGAAGCCGTAGCCATCTGCTGGCTCATGTCACTGATGCGCTGCACCGCATCACGAATGCCATGCAACGCCTGCCGCGCTTCCTGCACCTGGGCAACGCCCTGCTCGGCACCGTCGATGCCCTGGCTGGCAATCGCCACGGCCTCCTCTGCGCCACTGCGCAGAGCATCGATGATAGCCTGGATGTGCAGTGTCGACTGCCGGGTCTTGTCGGCCAGTGCCCGCACTTCATCGGCGACCACGGCAAAGCCACGGCCTTGCTCGCCGGCACGGGCCGCCTCGATGGCGGCATTTAGCGCCAGCAGGTTGGTCTGCTCGGCGATGCCGCGGATCATCCCGGTGGCTTCGGCGATAGCACCGGTCTGACCAGCCAGGTGGCTGACAGCCTGGTTGATCTGGGCCACGGTACCGGCCAAGGTGCGGATTGCAGCTCCGCTGGCGTCGGCCACCAGGCTGCCCTGCTCGGCCAGCAGGTGCGCAGTGTGGGCTTCGGCAGCAGTCAGTTGCACATGGTTGGCAACCTCACCGATGGAAGCGGCCATCTGGTTCATGGCAGTGGCGCTCAGGTCGGTTTCCGCACGCTGCTCCAGCAATGCCGCCTCGGTGCTGCGCGACAACGCCCCGGCATCATGTGCAGCCACGGCCATCTGGGCCGCCAAGTCACTTAACCGGGTCAGCGCGGTTTTCAGCCGCGCCTCCTCGCTGATCAGCATCAATTGCAGTTGTCCGCCAGCACCGGGCAGGTCGCTGTAGGTCAAGGCGGCGATCGGGTCGGCGAAGGTGCCGTCTGCGCCCTGCACTATGCGCTCCATCTGCCGCCCAACGGCATTGCGTGCCAACAGGCCATAGGCCAGGAACAGCCCCAGGGTCAGCCCCTGCGCGACCAGGCCGGGCCACAGATTGTTGGCCCCCAAAGCCAGCCCCCCGCCCACGAGCGGTACGGCCAGGTCACGCGCCAGCATGGTCGCGCGCCGTGACCAGGGCAACACAGCCTGACCGTTGCGCATGCGTGCATACAGGGCCTCGGCACGGGCCACCTGCTCACGCGTCGGGCACACCCGTACCGATTCATAGCCCACCACCCGCCCGGCTTCGAGAATAGGCGTGACGTAGGCGTTGACCCAATAGTAATCGCCGTTGCGGCAGCGGTTCTTGACGATGCCCATCCAGCTCTTGCCGGCCTTCAGGTAATTCCACATCAACTGGTACACCGCCGGCGGCATGTCCGGGTGGCGTACCAGGTTGTGTGGGCTGCCGATCAGCTCTGCCTCGCTGTAACCGCTGATGGCGGCGAACTCGGGGTTGCAGTAGGTGATCAGGCTGCTGGTGTCGGTAGCGGAAATCAATCGCTGATCGGGGGGAAAACGTTGCTCGACCGGGGTAACCGGAAGGTTGAGACGCACTATGAGACTCCATTCATTCAAACGCCGGGAGCCTGCTTGCGAGGCGATTATCAGGATGAATCCCCTGCAATCGACCCTTTGGTGACTTCCCGGTCGGGCGCGGATTCTACGAGGTCAGCCAAGGAATGCAAATAAACCTTACGAATCATGGCGTTATCGAAAATATCGAAGTCGGCATGGCGCTTGGCAAGCTG
The DNA here is from genome assembly GCF_046557535.1 of Pseudomonas sp. S1(2024). NCBI lineage: Bacteria > Pseudomonadati > Pseudomonadota > Gammaproteobacteria > Pseudomonadales > Pseudomonadaceae > Pseudomonas > Pseudomonas sp. S1(2024). The sequence continues at coordinate 21,331 of NZ_JBKGFP010000112.1, read as the reverse complement.
ATTGCAATGTTGCACGAGGCACTGGCCAAAGCCTGATCTGATTCATGTGCGCACGCGGTTCGCCGCTGCGATTCACCTGTGAACGGCCGCACTGCGGCTCGATCCAACCAGATGCACCGAATTAGAGCCAGAGACGCTGGATTGCCCCACAACTGGTCAGACCGGTAAGGCCAAAAATCCTTGCAATGTCGGATTTTTCGCGCTTTCATGGCTTCGCGCTGAACAAACCGGTAAGACCACAATAATTAAGTCCTGCGCTCTTTCGCCCCGTGCGGCTACCGAAGCAAGGACACCGATCAGAGATCCCTCCCATGCTCAAATGGTGCTCGCGTTCGATCTTCCTTCAAGTCGTGCTCGGCCTTGCCCTCGGCATCGCCTGCGGTCTCAGCTTCCCCGACCTTTCCCTGCAACTCAAACCCCTTGGCGACGGCTTCATCAAGCTGATCAAGATGCTCATCGGCCTGATCGTGTTCTGCGTGGTGGTCAGCGGTATCTCGGGCGCCGGTGACCTGAAAAAGGTCGGGCGCATCGGCCTGAAGTCGGTGATCTACTTCGAGATACTGACCACCCTGGCACTGGTGATCGGCCTGGTGTTCGCCTTCACCAGCGGCATCGGCAGCGGCGCCAACATCCACCTGGACCAACTGTCCAGCGCCGACGCCAGCAGCCTGGCCGAGCGCGGCCAGCACATCCACGGTGCCACGGCGTTCTTCATGGACCTGATCCCCACCTCGGTGATCGGCGCCTTTGCCGACAACAACATCCTCCAGGTGCTGCTGTTCTCGGTACTGTTCGGCAGCGCGCTGAACCTGGTGGGTGACTCGGCAGCCGGCATCTCGCGGCTGATCAACGAACTGAGCCACGTGATCTTCCGCATCATGGGCATGATCGTGCGCCTGGCACCGATCGGCGTGTTCGGCGCCATCGCCTTCACCACCAGCAAGTACGGCCTGGAATCGCTGCAGCACCTGGGCGGGCTGGTGGCGCTGTTCTACCTGACCTGTGCCGGCTTCGTACTGATCGTGCTGGGCACGGTCATGCGCCTGTCGGGGCTGAAGCTGCTGCCGCTGATCAAGTACCTGCGTGAAGAACTGACCATCGTGCTGGGCACCGCCTCGTCCGACGCCGTACTGCCACAGATCATGCGCAAGCTCGAGCACCTGGGCATCGGCAGCTCCACCGTCGGCCTGGTGATCCCCACCGGTTATTCGTTCAACCTCGATGGTTTCTCCATCTACCTGACCCTGGCCATCGTGTTCATTGCCAACGCCACCGGCACGCCACTGGCAATGACCGACCTGCTGACCATCCTGCTGGTATCGCTGGTGACTTCCAAGGGCGCTCACGGCATCCCAGGCTCGGCGCTGGTCATCCTCGCCGCTACCCTGACCGCCGTGCCGGCGATCCCGGTGGTCGGCCTGGTACTGGTACTGGCGGTGGACTGGTTCATGGGCATCGGCCGAGCGCTGACCAACCTGATCGGCAACTGCGTGGCCACCGTGGCCATCGCACGCTGGGAGAAGGACATCGACCTGGAACGTGCGCACAACGTGCTCGACGGCAAGCCCGGTTTCGCCCCCATGCCACGCAAGCAGCCCAACCCCCATCAACAGGAATTCTGAGCGAACGTGGCCGGCACTGACGCCGGCCCTTCCAGGAGCGAACCGTGATCAGCTCATCTACCGTCGTCAACTCAGTGGTGGAAAAACTGCGCCAGGCCCTGGCCCGAGGCCAATGGCGTACCGGCGACATGCTGCCAGGCCAGCGCGAACTGGCCGAACAACTGGGCATCAGCCGCCCCAGCCTGCGCGAAGCGGTGACCGTGCTGGAAACCCTGGGCCTGGTGCGTTCGCTGCCAGGCAAGGGTGTGCTGGTACTGGATGTCGATGCCGCCACCCAGGAACCGGGCCTGGACACCAGCGCCGCAGCCAGCCTGGCCGACGTGCTGGAGCTGCGCTACACCCTTGAGCCTTTCATCGTCGGCCTGGTGGCGCAGTCGGCCAACAGTCAGGACATCGGCCAACTGCGCCTTACCCTGATGGACATGCGTGAAGCGCTGGAGGCCGATGACAGCGAAGCCGGAGTCAGGGCCTACATCGCCTTCCATGAAGCGCTGTTCGCCCTGACCACCAACCCGATCTTCCAGAGCGTGGTGCAACAGACCGGCAATGCCCTCAAGCAGAGCGCCGACATGCTGCGCAATTCGCCAGAGCACCTGGCCGCGCGGCTGAAGGAAAACGAAGCGGTGGTGCGCGCCATACGTGAGCGCAGCAGCGCCCAGGCCAGTGCCCAGATGCGCCAGCACATTCTGGCCGAAGGGTTGCGCATGGGCATCCCGTTGAACATCCCGGACGAACACCCGCATCCATGACCCCAGGAGAGCGACCATGAACGCCGCCCCTCACTTGCCGGCCCTGCTCGCGGCTGGCGAAACCCGCCTGTCGGCCGAGCAGATCTACCCGCGGCTGTTCGATGCCATCCTCGAACAGCGCCTGCCACCTGGCAGCCTGTTGCCCGAACAGGCGCTGGGCCATGCCTTTGGTGTCAGCCGTACAGTGATCCGCCGTGTGCTCGGGCGCCTGTCCGACCAGCAGGTGGTGGTGCAGCGCCCCAGCCACACTGCGCATCTGGCCGTGCCCGACCCGGAGCAGGCACGCCAGGTGCTCAGCGCCCGGCGCCTGGCCGAAACCACGCTTATCACCCTGGCCGCGCAACGCGCCCGGCCGGTACAGATTCGCCAGCTGCGGCAACTGGTGGAGCGCGAGCGCCAGCACCATGAAAACGGCGAGCGTTGTGCGGCGATCCGCCTGGGCGGCGAGTTTCACCTGAAACTGGCGCAGGTGGCTGCCAATGCGCCACTGGCGCGGTTTCTCAATGGCCTGGTGCCGATGACCTCGCTGATCATCGCCCGTTACGAGTCGCCTTGCTGCGACCACTGCGCGTGGGAGGAACATGCGGCGATCATCGATGCCGTGGAGCATGGCGATGCCGAGGCGGCGCTGGGCCTGATGCACAAGCACCTCGACCGCCTGGAAGAAAAGCTCGACCTGGAATGACCGACTCAAGCTGACGCCCCCCTTGTAGGAGCGGCCTTGTGTCGCGATGGGGCGCGAAGCGGCCCCAGGATTTCAGCTGTGCAGCAGAAATTGCCGGGGCCGCTTTGCGGCCCTTTCGCGACACAAGGCCGCTCCTACATGGATCGCGTTGGCCGGGCGATGGCCGATAGGCTGCACGGCAGCCCCCTCAACCCCACCCTATACTCCGAGAACCACCCCAGCCTTTACCAGGGAGGCGGTTGCGTGAGCACTCGAGCCCTCCTGCTGCTGTGCCTGTTGCTGGCCTTGGCCGGCTGCGCAGGCAAGCCCCCACCTGTCCCGTCGCCACCGGTGGTGCTCACCCCCGCCACCTGGCAACGCATCGACCAGGAACTGATCGAAGCCTCGGTCGGCGCCGGCAGCTCGGCCAACGACTATGCGCGCCGTTCCATGCGGGTGTGGAAGGAACAGGTACAGCAGCGCACCGAAAGCGACTTCATCCCCTGGTTCACCGGCTACTGGACCCAGCAGTGGCTGACCCTCAAGGTGGCCTGGTACAAGATCGACAGCGGTGAAGGCCGGGAGCCGGCAGAAAAGCGCCTGGCGCTGTACCTGCAGGAGCAGTACCACAAGCGGGTGATCGAACCGGTGGCCGAGCAGATCAACCCCGAAGGCATTCGCGACCGCGCCAGCGAGCTGTACCTGCAACTGCTCGGCCAGCAGCTGCCGGCCATCATCAGCCGCTACAACGCGCCCCCCGAGCAGTTCAGCCAGCGCCTCAACCGCATTCCCGCCATCGCCCTGGGGCCACCGGATGCGCGCAATGCCAGCCTTTACCAGCTGCTGCGGGCCAAGTCGCTGGCCCAGCAACCTGCCTGGCAAGCCATGCGCCAGCATCTGCACCAGCAGGCCAGCAAAGGCCCGGGCAAGACCGATGTCGGGCTGAACTCGGTGGCCAACCAGGCCAGCGAAAAGCTCGGCGCCACCCTGGCCCCGCGCGGCATCGCCAGTGCCGTGGCGTCGGCGGTGGGCAAGGTGGCGGGGGCGATGATTTCGATTGCGGCGGCCGGTTACGGGGTCATGACCCATGACCGCGAACACCCGCAGATGGTCGAGCAGTTGCGGGTGATCCTCAACGTGGCGCTGAACCAGGAATGGCAGGAGCTGATGGAGAACCGCCAGAGCGGGGCCATGTCGGGGGTGTACTACCTGTCGGGGCAGGTCGAGGACAGCTTGCTGGCCAGTGCACCGAGGACGGAGGAACAACCGGTTGAGCAGCAGCAGGAGCCTTTGATCATTCGCTTGCCGCCTTAGTAGTGGTTTTCTGTACCGGCCTCTTCGCGGGCTCGCCCGCTCCCACAGGGATATCACAGCTCTTGAGAATTGTGGAAATCCTGTGGGAGCGGGCGTGCCCGCGAAGAGGGCGGCACAGGCAGAATCAGGCTGTAGCCATTGCCGAACCGGGCAAGCCAAAGATCCGGTCAAACGCCCAGTTGTAGGCAAAGGTGTAGCACGGCACCAGCACGATGAACGCCATGTCCACCAGCAACGCCTCCAGCAATGTCATGTCCAGCCACCAGGCAATCAGCGGGATCAGGTACACCACCAGGGTCAGCTGGAAGCCGATGGCATGCGCCACCCGCCGTGCGACACTGCGCCCGCGCTTGGCCTGGCGGCTTTCCCACCACTCGAACAGGGTGTTGTAAATCAGGTTCCAGAGCATGGCGATGGTAGTGATCATCACCGCCAGAGGCCCGGTATGCGATGCCTGGGTGTCCGACAGGTAGGCCAGCCCGAGGGTCGACATGCACAGCCCGATCAGTTCATAGAAAGTCACGTAGACGAGTTTGCGTTTGAGTCCCTGCACCCGGGATTACCTCCAATGATAAAGCGATGGGGTGCGATCATGCTTCATCGTGCTTGACAGCAAAAGTCGGCAGCTGTCAGATTTTCTGACAGGAGGCTGCCATGAACTTTTCCAGCGACAATATCCAGCTGTTTCTCGCCGTGCTCGACCGCGGTTCGTTTTCCGCCGCCGCGCGCGCCCTGCAGCGGGTGCCTTCGGCCGTCAGCATGGCCATCGGCAACCTCGAGGCCGAACTGGGCTACACCCTGTTCGAGCGCGGCCCCCGGGAAGTCCGCCCCACCGCCGAGGCCAAGGCGCTGGAACCTCATGCCCGGTTGATCGCCGAACAACTGGGGCTGCTGCAGGTGCATGCCCTGGAACTGTCCCAGGGGCTGGAGAGCAGCCTGACCCTGGCCGTGGTGCCGGACATCGACCACCGCCCGCTGCTGGCGGCCATCGCTCACCTGGGTGAGCGGCACCCGCTGCTGGACATAGCCCTGCTCAGCGCCCCGCAGGAAGAGGCAGTACACCTGCTGGACAGTGGCCGCGCCGACCTCTGCGTGGCTTTTGCCGGGCTGCAGGTCGATGCCCGTCGCGGCTTCCAGCACATCGGCATGGAGTCGCTGGTGGCCACGCTGTCCCCCGCTCACCCGGCCTTGCGCGAGGGGCGTATCCACTACCTCGAAGACCTGACCCGGGTGCGCCAGATCCTGGTGCGTAGCCATGACCTTCCGGTGACAGACCCACGCCCGTCGATAGGCGCCACGCACTGGTCAACCGACAGCTTCGACCTCGCCCTGCAGATGGTCGAGGCCGGCCTGGGCTGGGGCGACTTGCCGCTGTCAAGGGTCGCGCCACTGCTGGCCAGCGGGCGTCTGGTGCGCCTGGATTTTCGCAACACCCGCAATGAATTGCAGTTGCCGGTACACATCCTCTGGCGCAAGCAACAACCGCTGCTGCAGGCCGCACGCCTGCTGATCGAGCAGTTGTGTAAGCAGTGAAGACCGTCCGTCGAATCGACCGTAAGAAATTTCTGCAAGCGCTTCAATCTTTTACCTCTTGAGCCGATATCCCGGTCGATAGGTTCCGCAATGCGTCATGAGCGCGCTGCGCCCTCCCCTCATTGGCCCAAGGTCTCGAAACATGAACCTGAAATTTCGCCACAAGATCCTGCTCAGCGCCTGCGGTGTCGTGGTCCTGGCATTTGCCCTGTTCACGCTCTACAACGACTACCTGCAACGCAATACCATCCGCGAGAACATCGAAGCTTCGGTGCAGCAGTCGGGCGCACTGACCGCCAGTAGTGTGCAGAACTGGATGAGCGGGCGCATCCTGGTGCTGGAAAACCTGGCCCAGGACATCGCCCAGCAAGGCGCTGGCGATACCCTGGAAGGACTGATCGAGCAGCCATCCTATACGCGTAATTTCCTGTTCACTTACCTGGGCCAGGCCACCGGTGCGTTCACCCAACGCCCCAATGCGCAGATGCCCGCCGGTTACGACCCACGTCAGCGCCCGTGGTACGGCGCCGCGGCCAGCGCCGGGCAGACCGTGCTGACTGCCCCGTACCAGGGGGCTGTCGGCGGCCTGATGGTAACCATCGCCACGCCAGTGAAAAGCAAGAACAATGGCGAGCTGATCGGCGTGGTCGGCGGTGACGTCACCCTCGACACCCTGGTCGAGATCATCAACTCAGTCGATTTCGGCGGCATCGGCCACGCCTTCCTGGCCGACAGCAACGGCCAGGTGATCGTCAGCCCCGACAAAGACCAGGTGATGAAGAACCTCAAGGACATCTACCCCGGCAGCAACCTGCGAGTCGCCGCCGGCATGCAGGATGTCACCCTCAATGGCCAGGACCGCATCATTTCCTTCGCCCCGGTGGCCGGCCTGCCTTCGGCACAGTGGTACATCGGCCTGTCGATCGACAAGGACAAGGCCTACGCTGCGCTCAGCCAGTTCCGCACCTCGGCGATCATCGCGATGCTGATTGCGGTGGCTGCCATCGCCGGCCTGCTCGGCCTGCTGATCCCGATACTGATGAACCCGCTGACCACCATGGGCCGCGCCATGCGCGACATCGCCGAGGGCGAAGGTGACCTTACCCGCCGCCTGACCGTGCAGAACAAGGACGAGTTCGGCGAACTGGCCACTTCGTTCAACCGCTTCGTCGAGCGCATTCATGCCTCGATCAGCGAAGTGTCCTCGGCAACCCGCCTGGTGCACGACCTGTCGGAGAAGGTGGTCAATGCCTCCAATGCGTCGATCATCGGTTCCGAAGAGCAAAGCATGCGCACCAACAGCGTGGCCGCAGCGATCAACGAGCTGGGTGCTGCCACCCAGGAAATCGCCCGCAACGCCGCCGATGCCTCGCAGCATGCCAGCGGTGCCAGCGAGCAGGCCCACGGTGGCCGTGAAGTGGTCGAAGAAGCGATCAGCGCCATGACCGCCCTGTCGCAGCGCATCAGCGAGTCCTGCGCGCAAATCGAAACGCTCAACGCCAGCACCGACGAAATCGGCAAGATTCTCGACGTGATCAAGGGCATCTCGCAGCAGACCAACCTGCTGGCGCTGAACGCCGCCATCGAAGCGGCGCGTGCCGGTGAGGCCGGCCGTGGCTTTGCCGTGGTGGCCGACGAGGTACGCAACCTGGCGCACCGCACCCAGGAATCGGCGGAAGAAATCCACCGCATGATCACCAGCCTGCAGGTAGGCTCGCGCGAAGCGGTGCACACCATGAACACCAGCCAGGTTTCCAGCGAGCAGACCGTGCAGGTGGCCAACCAGGCCGGCGAGCGCCTGGCCAGCGTGACCCAGCGTATTGGCGAGATCGATGGCATGAACCAGTCGGTGGCTACCGCTACCGAAGAACAGACCGCCGTGGTCGAGAGCCTCAACCTGGACATCACCCAGATCAACGCCCTGAACCAGCAAGGGGTGGAGAACCTCAACGAGACCCTGCGCCATTGTGACCAACTGGCCCAGCAAGCCGGGCGCCTGAAGCAGCTGGTAGGCAGCTTCAGGATCTAAACCGGAACGCACACCCTCTGTAGGAGCGGCCTTGTGTCGCGAAAGGGTCGCGCAGCGGCCCCGGATTTTCAGCTACACCGCAGAAATCGCCGGGGTCGCTCTGCGACCCTTTCGCGACACAAGGCCGCTCCTACAAGGGATACGCGCCAGCAGCAGATCAAGCAGCATTGACTACCGCTTTAACCACTCTGCTCCGCCGGACCCAGGCCAGCAGCACCGCCGCCATCAGCACGAAGCCCAGGTAGCCGAACAGCGGGTACACCTTACCCACCAGGCTGATGAACCCCACCAGGCTGCATCCGAACGCCGCCACGCCGGTCACCACCGAGCCCCAGCGAAACCTCCCCGTACCCGCCGGCATCAGCCGCGAGAGAAACGAGAACAACGTACCCACCGCAGTGTTGACGATCATGCCGAAGATAATCAGGCACATCACCAGCCCCAGCAGTGGCGATACTTCGTTGGCGATCGACAGCATCGGCATCGGCAGGTCAGCCACGCTGTCCAGGCGCGACAACAGCCCGGCACTCATCACCAGCATCAGCCCACCCAATGCGGCGCCACCAAGCAGCCCACCCCATACAGCGGTTCTCTCGCCCTTGGCCGACCCACCCAGGATGGCCAGGATCGGCGCGCCGGCAACGATGTTGTACGACACGTACAGGAACGCCCCCAGCAGCCAGTGACGGGCGCCCGCCTGTTGCTGGCTGGCCAGCTGGTCGAGCTGGGCGAAGCTCTGTTCCCGGCTGAACACGGCGTACAACGCAATCGCCGAGGCCACCAGGATCAGCAACGGCGTGATGGCGCCAATGGCGAGGATCACCTTGCGCACGTCCAGGCACACGATGCCCACCACGACCAGCGTCACCAACACGCTGCCGGCCAACGCCGGGATTCCGAACTGCTGCTCCAGCAAGGCACCACCACCGGCCAGCATGACCACGGTGACGGCAAACATGAAAAAGGTGATCAGCCAGTCGACGAACAGGCCCAGGTGACGGCCGCAGATGGCCTGGATCACATCCTTATGCGAAGTGGCCTGCTGGCGATTGCCAAGCCCCGCCAGGGCCATGCCGAGGAAGGTGAACAAGGCTGCGCTGACCAGCGCACCGGCCAGCCCCCACACACCGAAATCGACAAAGAACAACAACAGTTCCCGCCCCGAAGCGAACCCCGCCCCCACGATCACGCCGACAAACGCGCCGGCAATCTTCAGCTGCTCTTGCATGTGAACCTCTGGATTTATTGTTGTTGTCTCACTGCCACCACATACCCCGTGTAGGAGCGCTCAGGCGTCGCCGACAAACGCCTGCACTTCGATCTCCACATCCACCCCCAGCGCCAATGCCGAAGCCACGGTCGAGCGCACCGGTAGCGCTGCGCCGAAGAATTCCTTGTACACCTCGTTGAAGCCGGCGAAGTGGCTCATGTCCGACAGCCACACGGTGGCCTTGACCACCTGGTCGAAACGCGCGCCGCAGGCCGCCAGGCTTTCGGCGATACGCTCGCAGGCGGCGCGGGTCTGGGTCTGGATGTCACCGCGCACCACTTCGCCGCCAGCACTCATCGGCACCTGGCCGGAAAGGAACAGGAAGCCGCCGGCTTTCACCGCACGGGAGAACGGGAACGGCAGGCTGCTGGGAAAACGCTGGATATCATTGCTCATGGGATGCTCCTTTCAGGGTTGCTGGAAACGGGCCGGGGACAGGCGCTCGGGCACCACCCCCTGGCTGACAAGGCCGGGACACAGGGGCAGGCCCAGCAGCAGGTCGGCAGCCAGGCGCGAGGCGCCCGCAGCCGACTGGATGCCATAGCCACCTTGTGCCGCCAGCCAGAAGAACGCTGGCGCGTGCACATCGAAACCGATCACCAGGTCGCCGTCGGCGACGAACGAGCGCAGCCCGGCCCAGGTGTGGCTCGGCCGGCGGATCGACAGGGTGGTCATGGCTTCGATGTTGTAGATGCCCAAAGCCACGTCGAGCTCCTCGGGCGCGGCGTCCTGGGGTTCGACCGGGTCGGCATTGGCCGGCGACCCCAACAGCTGGCCGGCGTCGGGCTTGAAGTAGAAGCTTTCGTCTACGCCGATCACCGCCGGCCAGCGGGCGAAATCCTGGTCTGCCGGGCCTGGGAAAGTGAAGGCACTGCGCCGGCAGGGTTGCAGGCCGATGCGCGCCACCCCGCACTGCTCGGCCACTCGGTCGGCCCAGGCGCCAGCGGCATTTACCAGCTGGCGCGTCTGTACCCGGCTGCCATCGCCCAGCTGCACCTGCCACAGGTCATCCAGGTACCAGGCCTGGATCAGCTCGGCGTTACAGCGCAGTTCACCGCCAGCGGCGCGATAGCCGCGCAAGAAGCCCTGGTGCAGGGCATGTACGTCCAGGTCCATTGCGCCCGCTTCAAGCACCGCGCCGGCCAGGTTCTCGGCACGCAGGCTCGGTACCAGGGCCAGGGCTGCGTCGCGGTCGAGCAGGCTGACTTCGGTGCCGTTGGCCAGGTTCTGTGCGTGGGTCTGCTCGAGCAGCGTGCGCTGTTCCAGGCTGGCGACGTACAGGCAGCCGCGCGGTTCCAGCAGCGGGTGCTCGCAGAACCCTTGCGGTGGTGCTTCGTAGAAGGCCCGGCTGGCACGGGTCAGCGCCTGTATCTGCGGAGTGCCGTAGGCCTCCATGAACATGGCTGCCGAACGCCCGGTGGAATGGTAGCCAGGCTGCGCCTCGCGCTCGAGCAGCAGCACCTTCTGCCGGCCGGCCAGGCGATAACCGAGGGATGCACCAGCGATGCCCGCGCCGATGATGAGGGTGTCGTAGATCGGGATCATGCAGGCTCCTGCCAAGGAATTTTCATATATGAGAATTCTAATATATGAGAATTTACGAATACGCAAGGGTCCAAGGTAAGATGCCCGACCAACGCCGCATGCCGAGACCCCCGAATGCCCGCTGCCCTACCCTTGCTGGACCGTGCCGTAGTCGGCCAGCGCCTGCGCCAGGTGCGCAAGGCGCGTCAGATGACACTCAAGCAATTGTCCGAAGCCAGTGGCGTCCCGCTGTCCACCTTGTCAAAGATGGAGCTGGCGCAGGTCTCGGTCAGCTACGAAAAACTTGCCGCCGCCGCCCGGGCGCTGAACGTCGACATTGCCCAGCTGTTGCGCGCCAGCGGCACGGTAACCGCACCAGTGCCGGTGACGGTGGTGGTCGATTCACTGCCAGCGGCGGCTGGCTACTCGACCGGCACCTATGACTATCACCCGATTGCCGGCGACTTCCCTGAGCGGCGCATGACACCCGCCTATGCCCGCATCATTGCCCGTGAACGTGGCCAGTTCGACGATTTTATCCGCCACCCGGGCCAAGAGTTCGCGCTGGTACTGAGCGGGCGCGTTCGTATCGAGTTCGAAACCGGCGAAGCGGTGAGCATCGGGCCGCAGGAGACGGCGTATTTCGACAGCCAGGTGGGGCATATCTACCTGTCGGAAAGTGACGATGGCGCAGATGCGCATGTGATGGTGGTGATGACCGATCGCTGACCCGGTGCTGCCTGCCAGGGCCCGGTTATAACCTAATAACGAACAAGTCTATTTGGCTATAAAAAAATCTATATGCTGGCTGCATCCGATAACGGGCAAAGTTGGGCAGTCGAGTAGCGTATGGATGTAGGTTCTTTCGGTTTCACCATTGCGGGCCTGGTCGTGGGTTTCATCGTCGGAATGACCGGCGTCGGTGGCGGCTCGCTGATGACCCCGATCCTGTTGTGGTTTGGCATCAGCCCGGCAACAGCCGTCGGCACCGACCTGCTCTACGCCGCCATCACCAAGGCCAGTGGCGTCTGGGTGCATGCGCGCAACAAGAACGTCGACTGGAAGATCACCGGCCTGCTCAGCCTGGGTAGCGTGCCCGCCGCGGCGCTGACCCTGTGGTTCCTCAGCACCCTGCACACCGACACATCGGCGCTCAACGCCGTCATCAAGCAAGGCCTGGCGGTGGTGCTGATCCTGACCGCGCTGGCCATCCTGTTCAAATCGCGTCTGCAGGCCTTCGCCAGCCGCCATGCCGGTGACCACTATCACCTCAGCGACCGCAGCCTGAACACCCTTACCGTGCTCACCGGCGTGGTGCTGGGGGTGATGGTCACCCTTACTTCCATCGGCGCTGGCGCACTGGGTACCGTGGCGCTGTTCCTGCTGTACCCGTTCCTGGTCACCCGCCGCCTGGTCGGTACCGAAATCGCCCACGCCGTGCCGCTGACCCTGGTGGCAGGGCTGGGCCATGCGGGGATGGGCAACATGGACTGGTCGCTGCTGGGTTACTTGCTGCTGGGCTCGCTGCCAGGCATCTACCTGGGCAGCCACCTCACCGGGCGGATTTCCGACCGCGTGCTGCGCCCGTGCCTGGCGGCGATGCTGTTGCTGATCGGCTACAAGCTGGCGTTCTGACCTTCAGCCCAGGCGCAGGCGCCACTGCCCGGTAAAGCTCAGCTCCAGGCGCGACAGGGGCAACACGTCGACCCGCTGGCTGGCGCTCATCGGGCAGCCAAGTACTTGTACAAGCACGGCGCGCATCACCATCGGGTGGGTAACTGCCAGCCATTCACCAGGCCTGTCGAAGGCCGCCAGCCAGGCGGCGATGCGCTGGCAAAGCACGGCGAACGACTCGCCGCCGTGAACATCACTGGCCGGGTCCTGAAGCCATTCGGTCAACGCCTGCGATTGCTCGGCCTGCAGTTGCTTCAGTGTCAGCCCTTGCCAACGCCCCAGGTCGCAATCGGCCAATGCCGGCTCGACCTGCACCGGCCCAGAAAACCACGCCGCTGTCTCGCAGGCTCGCCGCTCTGGTGCAGTCAGCACCGGCACACCGGAAAGGTCGGCGAAAGGCTGCTGGCCCAACGGCAGGATGCCGTCGTCGGCACGGTGCAGGCGCCCGGTCTTCTGGGCCTGGGTAAGGGCGTGGCAGATCAGGGTCAGGCGGACGGCTTTCACCGGGTTTCTCTCGCAGCGGGTCGGGGCGCAAGGTTTAACATGCCTTGGCACTTTTTACCGCAACAACATGGCACCGGCTGCGCCGACGATAGGGCCTGGTCAGATCATCAGCAGCATCAGTCCCCAAACCGGCACCGCTGCCACCAACCCCACCGCCAGCCGCGGCCAGTATGGCAGCAGCAATACCAGCACCATCCCCGCCAGCGACATCACGGCAAACCAGGCCACCGGCCCCATGGCCCAGCCCCAGGCCTGGGCACACAGCACCAGACTGGCCAGCAACGCCAGCCAGCCGGCCGTGCGCAAGCCGACACGCAGCACCCGCGGGCAGGTGCGGTTCCATACCTGCTTGTAATGCCGCTCCAGCCCCTGGCACAGCCCCAGCATGCCAGCGTAGGCGAACAACACGCTGCCCATGACCCACATCATCATGCCCCGGCCTCCATCCGCCGCCCTGCCCTGGCCTTCTGCGGCACCCACTGCGCCTGCCATACGCGCCAGGCCAGCAGCCCGAGCAATACACCCAACACCAAGGCACAGGCCACCACCCCCAGGCGCATGGCGTCGCCCAAGCCACCCAACGCACCCAGGCCAATGCACAGCAACGCGGTCAGCAGCAGTTGCTCGACCCAGGCCCGGCGTACTGGCCTGATACCGGCATGCAAAAACGCCAGCAGCCATACACCAAAGAACGCACGAACCTCCCAGCTCTCCCGCTGCGCCAGTTCCACCGGCAGCACACGGCTGGCCCACAGCAACGCCACGCACGCCAACAACAGGCCACTGACGAAGCCCACGTTGCATACCTCCGCCAACCGGTACCAACGCCGCACCGAAGCCTCGGCGCTGGCGTACTTGCGTCCACGCTTCACGCAGAACAGCACCAGCCCGCTGGCGATCATCAGGCAACTGACCAGCCCGCAGACAAAATACAGCCAGCGCATCGGGTAGCCGCCAAACTGGGCGAAATGCAGGCCGGCCATGACCCGCTGGGTCAATGGTGCCGCACGCCATTCGGCGACGTCGCCGAGCAACTGCCCGCTGACACCATCGAAGACCATGGCCTGGCCCTTGGCCAAGGCAATGCGGTTGCCCAGTCCGGGGCGTATTTCGATACGCGCCGCCGCCGTGTTGGGGTTGCGGACATTCAGGCCACCAATCGGCCCCAGGCGCGCCTCGGCCTGGGCCAGCAATGGCGCGACATCGACCAGCGCGGCCGGTTGCCTGGCCAGGCCACGAGGCTGCTCCAGGCGGGCATTGCCCTGGGCCTGAAAGTAGGCACGATTGTCGCCGGCGAACAGCGCATCGACCCCGGCCGGGATGTAGATGAGCATGAAGATCACCAGGCCGGTGTAGGTGATCATCAGGTGGAACGGCAGCAACAGCACCGCGCTGGCGTTGTGGAAATCCAGCCACGAGCGCTGGCCCTTGTTCGGCCGGAAGGTAAAGAACTCCTTGAAGATCTTCTTGTGGATGACGATACCGGTGACCAGCGCCGCGAGCATCACCAACGCCAGCGCGCCGACCACGAAGATGCCCCAGTTGCGTGGCAGGTCGAGGGTGAAATGGAAGCGGAAAAAGAAGTTGCCACCAACACTGTCCCGCACCTCGATGGCCTCGCCAGTGCGCGGGTCGAGCTGCACGGTGGGGCCATGGCGACGCTCGCCGGTGGACACGCGCAACCCGGGCGAGCGCTCGCTCGGCAGGCTGATGCCCCAGTTGCCAGCCTGCGGCTCGTGGGCCTGCAGGTAGGCAATGGCGCGCCGCGCGGCGTCGGCCTGGGGTACCTCGGTGGCCGGGATTTCCGGTTGCATCCAGTGGTCGAGTTCCTTGTCGAATACCGCCAGGGTGCCGGTGACGAAGATGGCGAACAGCAGCCAGCCGAATATCAGCCCGGCCCAGGTGTGCAGCCAGGCCATCGATTGGGTGAAGGTGGTCTTCATGCCAGCCACTCCAATGCCTGCGGCCAGAAGCCGATCAGGGCAAGCGGTACGGCCACAGCCAGCGGGGCCCAGGCACGCAGGGCATCGCTGCAGGCGAAGGCCCAGAGGATGGCGGCGGTGTAGAAGATGAAGGCCGGCAGGGTCGCGACGATGACCGCATCGGCGGCAGCCAGCGGCAGGATACGGGCCAGGCAGGCGCTGGCGGCGTAGCTGAGGGCATAGCCGCCGAGCAGTGCGGCACAGCTGCGGGCGAGGATCTGCAGCCAGGCGGGGGCTTTGATCATCGGGGGTTCCTTGGCGTTGATCGGTGGCATCCGGGGCTGCTTTGCAGCCCATTCGCCGGCAAGCCAGCTCCCACAGGGATTGCACAGGGTTCGAATACTGTGTGGTACCTGTGGGAGCAAATGTCTTGCTCAAATTCCAAACGTTGGCGCGATCCCTGTGGGAGCGGCCTTGTGTCGCGAAAGGGCTGCAAAGCAGCCCCAGCAATTTCAACTGTTGCGCGTCAATCCTGGGGCCGCGTTGCGGCCCTTTCGCGACACAAGGCCGCTCCCACAGGTACAGCGACAACCTCGAGAGCAACGCTGTACCTGTGGGAGCTGGCTTGCCGGCGAATGGGCCGCGCAGCGGCCCCTTGGATCAGAAGTTGATATTCAGCGCAGCGAACACCGCCCTGCCTGGCTGGTTATAGGTATTGGCGCCCGAAGTACTGGCGTTGCCACCACGCAGGATCTGCTTGTCGAACACGTTGTTCACCCCCACCCGCACGTCGTAGTTTGCGTTGAACTTGTACCCGGCGCTCACGTCCACCAGGCCGTAGGCTTCCACATCCTGTTGCGCGGCCTTGTCGTAGCTTTGCTGGGTGCGGTCGTTGAAGGTCGGCGACTTCTGCTTGCCGAAGTAGGTACCCGCCACCTGGAACGACAGCTTCTCGGTGGCGCGCCAGTCGAGGGTGGTGTTGACGGTGTATTCCGGGATCACCGACAGCGGCTCGCCGGTCTCGCGGTTGTCGTTGTCGAGCATCCAGGTCAGGTTGGTGTTCCAGTCCAGGGCCGGGGTCAGTTCGATGAACAGGTTGCCTTCGATACCCTCCACCCGCGCCTTGCCGGCGTTGTCCCACTGGGTCACGCGGCTGCCGGTGCCGATGGTGTACAACACATCGGTATCGCCGACGATCTTGTTCTTGTAGTCGTTGCGAAAGTATGTGGCACTGGTGCGCCAGGTACCCCGGTCGTACATCAGGCCGATTTCCTTGTTGACGCTGATCTCTGGCTTGAGGTCAGCGTTGCCCTGCAGGTAGCAACCACCATTGTTGGTCTGCTGCACGCTGCAACCATTGCCGCGGCTGTACAGCAAGTAATTGGGGTTGGACTGGTACAGGTTCGGGGTCTTGTAGGCGCGCGCGATACCGCCTTTGACCGACAGTGCTTCGGTCAGCTTGTGCGACAGGTTCAGGCTGGGGCTGAAGTTGTCGCCGAAGGTTTCGTGGTGGTCGAAACGCAGGCCCGGGGTAATGGTGGTATCGCCGACAATGATGTTGTCCTCGACGAACAGCGCATAGCTGCGGGCGGTCGTCTTCGAACTGCTGCGGTCGAAACCGACGAGCCCGTCATTACCCGTGGGGTCCGAGCTTTGTGGGCGCAGCGAGCCCTGATCATTGAGCGTTTCGTACAGGTACTCGCCGCCCAGGGTCAGCACATGCTCGGTGCTGCCCATGGCGAATGGCAGGTTCACTTCGCTGCTCAGGCGCGTGTTGCGCAGGCGCGACATGGCGGCGCCTTCAGCATTGGGAGCACCTTCGGTACGGCCTGCCAGGCCCTCGTTGAGACGCCAGTTGCGCACGTACTCGTAGGCCAGCACGGTCTTGCTGGTACCCCAGCTGAAATCGCCCAGGTGGGTCAGGTCGTAGGTACTGCGCTGCATCACATTGGTTTCATGGCCATACAGGCTGGACACGAACTCGACGTCACCACCGCCGTTGCTGTTCATGGTGTCACCGGCAAAGATATTGCCCTGGCGGCTATAGCCGGCACTGGCCTCGAGGCGGTGCTCGTCGTTCAGCTTCCAGCTCAGCAGGCCATTGATGTCCTTGTTGCGCACGCCTTCGCGGCCCGCCACCAGCGCACTGGTTGCATGCCCGGCGTTGATGTCCAGGTCGTCGGCATCGGTCTTGGCCAGACCGCCGTACAGGCGGAAGCCGAGGTTGTCGGTCAGGCCGCCGCCCAGGTTGAAGTTGGCCCGGCGGCTGGTGCCCTCGGCGCTGTCTTCCGGCAGTTGGGTGTACAGGCTGACGCTGCCCTTGGGTTCGTCGGTGGGCCGTTTGGTGATGATATTGACCACCCCGCCCATGGCGCCGGAACCATAACGTGCGGCCGCCGGGCCACGCAGGATCTCGATACGCTCGACCGCTTCTGCCGGAACCCAGTTGGTTTCACCGCGGGTATCACGGTCGCCGTTCCAGCCGTAGCGCACGGTATTGCGTGCGCTGGATGGCTTGCCGTCGATGAGGATCAGGGTGTTTTCCGGGCCCATGCCGCGCAGGTCGATCTGCCGGTTGTTGCCACGCGCGCCGCTGGCGCTGTTGCCGGTCAGGTTGACCCCGGGCTCGCGGCGGATGATGTCGGACAGGTCATTGGCCGGCGGGTGGCGCTTGATGTCTTCGGCGGTGATGATCGACGTACCCAAGGCCTGGCGTGCCTCGCGCTCGGCGGTGACCAGGGTGTCCTGGATCACCAGCGCGTTGTCGGCGAGCGGCATCTCCAGCACCTCACCCGTACGCTGTTCTTCGGCCTGGGCCACGGTGGCCACCATGGCCGGTGACGCCAGCGCGACAAACGCCAGGGCCAGGCTGTTGGGTGAAGTCTTGCACTGCATGGGTACATCTCCTGCGATTCATGAGCGAAACGGCACATCCCTGTCGGAGACCGGGAGCCCTCGCCCACCGGCCTCGCAAACACAGTTTGGTGGCCAACAGGGATGGTAAATATAGAGATTCGCAATTGTGTTTAAATCTTATTTACGAAGTTTACATGTTTGTACCGGAACTTTGCTGACACGACAGCGTTGCCGGCGCAGCCCGACAATTCGCGCTGTTGCTTGCATATACCTGTCCGATTTGCATCTTGCGTGACGGCTCCTACAGTTTCGAACGTAGCACCCTCTGCCGAGCCTCTTGATGCGCAGCCACGAAGAAAGCCACGCCATGAACGCAACCAGGTCCCTGTCGAAGATCCCTCGCAGCGTCTGGGCGCTGGGCTTCGTATCGATGTTCATGGACATTTCCTCGGAAATGATTCACGCCCTGCTGCCGCTGTACATGGTCACCGTGCTTGGCACCTCGGTAGTGGCGGTGGGCTTTATCGAAGGTATTGCCGAAGCGACCGCTTCGATCACCAAGGTGTTTTCCGGCGCCCTCAGCGACCGACTGGGCAAGCGCAAGCTGCTTACGGTGCTGGGCTATGGCCTGGGTGCGTTGACCAAGCCGGTGTTCCCCATGGCCTCCGGGCTGGGGTGGTTGACCGCAGCACGCTTCGTCGACCGGGTCGGCAAAGGCATTCGTGGGGCGCCGCGCGATGCACTGGTGGCCGATGTCACGCCCGCCGAACTACGTGGTGCAGCCTTCGGCCTGCGCCAGGCGCTGGATACCGTGGGCGCCTTCCTTGGGCCGTTGCTGGCGATCGTGCTGATGTGGCTGACCGCGAGCCATTTCCAGACGGTGTTCTGGGTGGCGGTGCTTCCGGCGTTCGTGGCGGTGTACATCCTCATCGCCTTCGTGCGCGAACCTGGAACGCCGGCCACCACCCGGCCGGTGCGCTCACCGCTGGCCCTGCACGAATTGGCACGCCTGGGCCCGTCCTACTGGCGGCTAATCGGCCTGGCCACGCTGTTCACCCTCGCCCGCTTCAGCGAGGCGTTTCTGCTGCTGCGCGCCCAGGACATGGGCCTGGCGCCGCTGTGGGCGCCGGCAGTGCTGGTGCTCATGGCCCTGGCCTACTCGCTGTCGGCCTACCCCGCGGGGGTGCTGTCGGACCGCGTAGGCCGCCGCGGCGTGCTGATGACCGGGCTGGGGCAGCTGGTCGTCGCCGACCTGCTGCTGGCCCTGCTGCCGGGCTGGACCGGGCTGGCCATGGGGGTGGCTGCCTGGGGCCTGCACCTGGGCTTCAGCCAAGGCATCTTTGCCGCCATGATCGCCGACAGCGCCCCTGCGGAGCTGCGCGGTACAGCCTTCGGCCTGTTCAACCTGCTGACCGGCATGGCGCTGCTGGTGGCGAGCGTGGTGGCCGGGCTGTTGTGGGACGGGGTCGGCTTCAAGGCGACATTCCTGCTTGGCGCAGCGTGTGCCGGCGGCACCCTGATCGGGGTCGTATTGCTCAGGTCGGGCCCGATCACCGGCAATCCGAACTAGGCCAGCGCTGGCTGCTGCTCCAATAGCGACCAGCCGCCATGTCCATCCACCTCCAGCCGGTGGGTATGGAAACCTGCCAGTGTACTGCGGTGCCCGACACTGACCAGCAACGCGCCCGGCATTTCCGTACGCAACAGCGAATACAGGGCATGCTCGAGCCCTTCGTCCATGGCCGAAGTGGACTCATCAAGGAACACCACCTGTGGCCGGTTGAACAGCACCCGGGCAAATGCGAGGCGCTGCTGCTCACCGACCGAGAGAATGTGTGACCAGTCACAGCTGACTTCCAGTCGCTCGGCCAAGTGGGCCAGGTTGACCTGGCGCAAGGCCTGCTGCATCCGCGTTTCATCCTCAGGTTTGCTGGCCACCGGGTAGGCGATGACGGTGCGCAGATCGCCCAGCGGCAGGTACGGCCGCTGCGACAGGAACAGCGCCTGGTGGCCCAGCGGGCGCCTGACCTCACCCTCGGCGTACGGCCAGAGTCCCGCCAGCGCACGCAGCAGCGTGGTTTTGCCGCTGCCCGACGGCCCCTTGATCAACAGCGCCTGACCGGCATGCAGGTCAAGGTCCAGGTCGGTGATAAGGGCATGCCCGTCCGGGCGCAGCACCTGCAGGCGGCTGATCGCCAAGGCATGCTCCTGGTCCTCGGTGATGACGCGCGGCAAAGCGCTCGCCTGCTCGTTGGCATCAAGGAAGCCGGTCAGACGGTCGAGGGTGGCCCGGTACTGGGCAAACGCATCATACGACTCGCGGAAGAACGACAACGAATCCTGCACCTGGCCAAAGGCCTGGGAGGTCTGCATGACGTCGCCGAGCTTGATCGCCCCGCTGAAGAAGCGCGGTGCCTGCAGAATGAAGGGGAACACCACTGCGACCTGGCTCACGCCCAGGTTGAAACCGCTGAATTTCAGGTTCCGGAACACCAGCGCCCAGGCATTCACGATCAAGGCACCAAAGCGACCCAGCAACGTGCCCCGCTCGACCTGCGCGCCCTGGTAGAAAGCGATGTTCTCGGCATTTTCGCGCAGACGCATCAGCGCGTAACGGAAGTTGGCGGTGAGCTTTTCGTTGAGGAAGTTCAGGCGGATCAGCGGTCGCCCGAGGCGGAAGGCGATCCAGGTGGCAACGATGACGTAAAGGTACACGGCAAACACCATAGCCCGGGGAATCTCCACGCCGGCAACGGCCAGCGGCGCCGACAGCCCCCAGAGGATGCCGGTGAACGCCACCAGCGAAACCAGCGCACTGACTGCGCCCAGGGCGAGGGTCACCGAGTTGCTGACAAAGGCGTTGACGTCCAGTTCGATACGTTGGTCAGGGTTGTCCACGGGCTCGGGGAGGAACTGGCCACGGTAGTAGGCATCGCCGTGCATCCAGTCATGGGTCAGGCGCTCGGTCAACCATACTCGCCATTGGATGCTGAACGCCTGGCTTACATAGAAGGTGAACAGCGAACGCAGCACATGGATGGTGGCCAATACTGCAAAGACACCGAGCAGGTACCAGAAGGCCGCTTGGTCAAGGCCCTGCAAGGCGCTGTAGAAGCCGTTGTACCAGAACGAAAACAGCACGTTCAGGCGCACCGAGAATAGCGTCAGCACCAGCAGCAGGGCGAACACCAGTAACGGCCGCCAACTGCGCCTGAAACTGAAATAAGGCCCGGCAAGCTGCCAGAACTGGCTACCCCAGCGCGTACAACGTACGGCCAGTGTGGCGGCTGCTGTGAAGCAGACAAGGGTGATGAACGAGGCGATTGCCAGCCAGCTCAGGCTCTCTTGCAGGGCCTGGTGCCAGTTCATTTCCATGATGGGTATCCGTGCTGAGTATTTCCGCGAGCGTAGCATTGACCTGTGATTCGTCAGGCATAAATGACGCACATTTCATGATTGCCTTCGGAGCTACGCGGGCCTCTGTGGGAGCGTTGCACAGGTCTGGGGCTTATTGGCCAGAAAGACAAAACCCCTACCTGCATGCGCAGATAGGGGTTTTGCGAAATGAATCTTGACGATGACCTACTCTCACATGGGGAAACCCCACACTACCATCGGCGATGCATCGTTTCACTGCTGAGTTCGGGATGGGATCAGGTGGTTCCAATGC